>JABUUT010000037.1:28540-30763 GCA_021443045.1 Fibrobacteraceae bacterium | reverse complement strand
CCAAAATCGCCGATAGGGCGAGTGAATGTATTTCGGGAAAGACGGTAGAAGGTCATGGAGTTTTTTGGGGTGGAATGTTTTGGGAAAAATAGTCTTTCAAAAAATTTAAAATCTTTTGAAAGTCAGGAAAATTACCAGCATGGCTATCTAAGAGCAGAGTATCAAGGCCTTCTGCATCTCCCCCACTCCGATTGTTGAGACATTGTACGGCTGCTTGAAATTCGCCTTGCAGATATGCAATGACCTCGTCTGGTTTTGCATCCAAAAGCGGTTGGTTCCGTCTTTGAACTCTCTGAGATTGATTTTTTAAGTAATTGAAGATTGTTTTTTCCATATTTTTCCTAGAAAGGTGCTATCGCATGAAAGGGATTGTGTTCGGATTCAGAGCTGTTTTACAAATTGGACAATTGCTGTCTCTTTGATTGCAATTTTCGCAAATGTGAACAGCCGTATGAATGGCGCAATAATAAAAGGCATCGCCAGGCTGAAACAAATAGCCGCATTTACTGCATTTAGAAGGCGTTGATGACATTTTTAACCTGCATCAAAAAAATTTGTTATGAATAAAAAAGCACTAGGCGAAAAATCACGCCTAGCACAATTTGAATTTTTACGCAGTCCTTTCACAGTCAAGGCACCAAGTCTGCGCACCACGATCTTTCAAAGGGCATCCAGCAGCGAAGCTGCCGGTGGGGTTGTTCTTGGCGACAAGACGAGGTTTCTTGTATTTTATCTTCTTCATAGTTTGTTTTTCCAATGTCCCTGGTGTTGTTGAATGCCTTAGGCAGGAACGATTCCCAAGGCACCCGAAAATTGAAAATTTAACGCACAATTACGTATAGTTCTCAGCTTCCAACGTCAAATGTAAACAAAAAAAAACAAATGCAAGTATTTTCTTAAATTTTAAGGATTTTTTACGTTTATCATTTTTTTTGTCAAATAAAAATTTGATTTTATAAAAAATAAACTTGACAACGATTGATAAATTTGTATATTTATAAAAAGACTTTGAGGAGGTTAGATGAACTCTAAGGAGCTGATTAAGAAACTTGAGGATGCCGGGTTCACTTTCTCCAGAAGCTGCGGAACTTCCCACAGGGTCTATAAGAAAGAAGGGTTCCCTATTATTTCAGTTCCTTTTCATGGTACAAAGGATATCGCGATAGGAACGGCAAAGGATTAAACTATGGAATACATCGCATGCATAACTAAAACAGATGACGGTTTCGAGGTCGAATTTCCCGAAATTCAAGGATGCCTTACCTGTGCCGATACACTTGACGAAGCTTTGTATATGGCTTCCGATGCGCTGAACGCAGTTCTTTCCGTCAAGTTGGAAGACAAGGACCCTCTACCCGCAAGAACCATGAAGGCGGACGAAAGAAAGGGCCTTTACGCAATTGCAGTCGAAACAAATTTAGCCGTTGCTTACTCCATATTCGAGGCTAGAAGAGGAAAGCCTGCTTCCGAGATATGTCGCAAGATGGAAATTTCCAGACAGGCTTACGCAAACTTCGAAAACCCTAAAAAGGGAATCACCGTGGCCTCCCTCGACAAGTTCGCCAAGGCAGTGGGCAAGAAACTTGTGATCGATTTCGTGTAGTTTATTCTTACTTAATCACTTTAAAAATGTTTTTCGCTATTTCCTTAGTGTAGACTACACACCTCACCCCACAAGGTCCATCAGGTCAAAATACATGAGGTGCGTGGGGCCTTCGGTATCTTCGGAACTAAGCAACACAAAGCCATTCTTTTCATAAAAAGGGATGGCGTTGGTGTATGCATCCACCGTGATAAAGCGGCACCCCGTGCGGTTACCCAACACGAACATGGTCTTTAGATAGTTGATGATTTTTGTGCCTATTCGATTTCCCTCGCCTTGTTAGCGACCCCTAGGCGGCAAAGTTTTACAGCAGGGTAACTGCGCAGGCGTTTTTCGTTCGGAAAACATTGTTTCTTACGGAAGCGATTGAATTGGGTGCTGTTTTCGAAATCCGAAATTGTCAAAAAGAACAGCCTTGTTCAAGATAAAGTCGTTCAAGTCGGCATCACCGCAGTTAAAGGATTTTACTTCAAAATCCGGCATCAGCCTGATAATTTCAGAGGATGTTATGTTCTTCTGAAGCATGGATCCACTCCCCCGTTGGCAGCTTCGCGGGCACGCTGTTTTGCGGTGCCAATTTCAAACGCTTTTTTCATTTCTTCGTAATCTCGTAAGCGTTG
>JABUUT010000037.1:2075-28079 GCA_021443045.1 Fibrobacteraceae bacterium | reverse complement strand
CATGGTCGCATCCAAGATTTGTAAGCTATTCGTTCCTGCTATCGCTTGGTTCTTGAACACAGCAACCCAAGGCAAGAGTCGCAACCATGCTCGCATGGTTATGACCTTGCCGTTGTTGCTGGCGTATTTACGCAAATCACTTGACCAAAGCAATTTTTAGAGGTGCCCTTGATTCAATTCCGTGAGCATCGTTAAAAGCAAAAAACACCCGCCATATGGCAGGTGTCTTAATTCCGTTATTAAAAGGGTCTACTATTCGTCGTCGTCAGAAGAACTTTTTTTCTTCTTTTTCTTCTTTTTCGGTGCGTCGCCATCGTCATCACCGCCACGCTTCTTCTTGCTTTCCACTACAACGTCAGCTGCCTTTTCGCCCCGCTTGGTAAAGCCGTAGGCACGGGGTTCAAAACCCTTAGGGAACTGAGTCTTGTTGTCGTAGATAACTTTCTTGGCCGTGAATTTTTCAATCTTTGCTCCGCTTAAGTCTGCACCGGAAAAGTCAACGTCGTTCATCTTGGTGTCGGCATTGATTTTTACACCCTGCATGTTGGCATTGAGGAAACTTACTTTTTCCAGTTTGGCACCTTCAAAGCTTACGCCACCCATTTGAGCCAAGTCAAAGGAGGAGCGTTCAATGGAGGCGTTGGCAAAGTTGGCCTTGGTCAGGTCGGACTTGTCGTAAATGGACTTAAAGATGTAGGCACCATCAAAAACAGCCTTCATGAGTTCGGCACCCTTGAAGATATTCTTGTTCACTTCGGTGTCAAAGAAAGAAGCCTTGTTCAGCTTAGTCTTTTCAAAGGAACTCTTAGAAACGGTGCCCTTGTCGAATACAACGCCGGTCAAGTCTTGACCGTCAAACTTCATGTTCTTGAGGTTGGATTGGGCGAACTTGGCCTTCTGGAGCTGTGTCTTGGAAAGGTCGACATCGTTAAATGTTGTCAGGGAAAGGTCTGCTTCCTGAAGGTTCACGTTCTGGAATTCAACGCCGCCAAAGTCTGCCTGGGAAAGACCAGCCTTGGAGAAGTTTACATTAATCAGATCGACACCGCTAAAGTTAGCTGCAATCAGGTTGCAGGAGGTAAAGTCGGTCTTTACGATAGTGGCCTTTTTCAAGTTGGCTTCACCCATCAGGGAACGGGTAAAGTTGGCATTGGTCAGGTTGGCCTTGCTGAAATCGGCTCGAGTAAGGTCCATATCCATAACAGAAGCCATGGTCAAGTCGGACTTGCTAAAATCGGCACCGTCAGACACCTTCATTGCATCCAAACGGGCGTTTTTCAGGATTGTCTTTGGGAATTGGCTATCCAAAAGGGTTGCACGATAGAGGTTTGCCCCTTCCATGTCGGCACCAGAGAAGTCGGAGCCACGGATGTCGGCACCACTGATGGTGGCTTTCTTCAGGTTGGCATCGCTAAAATCTGCACCGTTGATTACTGCGTTCTGGAAAGAAACACCAGGAAGACTGGCCTTGGAGAAGTTAGGGCCTTCACCAGCAGCGCGCTGGAAATCGGTAACATTCTTGACTGCCTTGGCATTCTTGAAGCTATAACCATCGATACGCTTGTCGCGGAAAGAAACGTTAAGGTCCTTACCGCTCCAGTCGCTCTGCTGTGCAAAGACATTCATTGCAAGAGCGCTGACCAAGCAGATTCCAAATTTTGAAACTCTCATATTCATACAATAATTTCCTTTATAGTTAACCTAATAACGGATAGACCTAAAATAACTAATATTTTTTAAAAACTACCACTTATTTAAAAAAAAACACTAAAATAAATGCTAATTTATAATATATAATGTCAAAAACAGCCTTTCAAGATTATGATACAGTTATTTGTGGCGCAGGTCCAGCCGGTCTCATGGCCGCTTGCACCCTCGGTCGGCTGACAGGCAGTGCCAGACGGATCTTGCTTTTGGATAAAAAGGAACCTTGGAAGGAACCTATTTTTTGCGCTGAGGCCGTTTCTACAGACCGATTGAATGCTTTGTGGCCTATTAAGCCAGAATGGGTTCGTGGCCCCATTTCGGGCATCTATTTTACCTCTCCAAAGGGCTACAGAGCTGAATTTTACAGCAAAAACTGCGGTAGCCTTCTGTGCCGCTCCAAATTTCACAAAGATTTAGCAGATGAATGTGTAAAAAACGGAGTGGAATGCCATTTTAACATGGTGGTTCAATCCCTGGAACGCGCCAATAGCGGCCAATGGAAGATTGTGATAAAAAATGCTCTAGGTGAGGAACTTGTTGTTATTTCCAAAACGGTAGTGGACGGTACCGGCCCGGGAGCCCGCCTTACCAGTGGAATAAAGTGCCTCGATGGCATTGAGTCTGGAGACACCGACTTGGAGCCTGCCATTTTTGCTGTGGCCGAAGGCATTGAACATAGTCGGGAGCACATAGAACTTTTCTGGGGTACCGAGTTTCCCAACGGTTACGGCTGGATATTTCCTAGAGATGGGGTAGAAGTAAACATTGGTTTTGTTCTGGGTAAAAATGCAGACAAAAGAGGCTCAAACCGGGAACGCCTCATGAATTTTATCCAAGCTCATTACCCCAGAGCCAAGGTCAAGGCTGTTTACGGTGGCATGATTGCTTGTGGTCAGTCGAATAGGCCTTTGGCTAAATGTGGCCTTTTTAAGGCTGGGGATTCTGCCAGCTGTGTAAACCCCATTAGCCGTTCGGGCATAGTAGAAGGCCTCCACTGCGGAAAAATTGTAGGTGAATGTGTTTTTCAGTGGCTTGGAGCCAATTCCGATGCCCTCCGTTTGGCTGCAGAAGCCAAGGCATTTGATGAATGGATGAAGGCATATGGCAAGGCTCATATGCAAATTGCCAAGGCCAAGGTGGGGCTTTCGCAGGTTAAGGATTGCCAATTTGACAAGGCTGCCAAGAAACTGTGCAAACTGCCTAGAGAAAAACAGACCATGGTTCGCATATTCCTCACTGTGCTTTGGAGTTGCCCCTCTTTAATATGGAAGATGCGCTCTTTCCTTCACGACTGGTAATATAAATATGTCTACAACTATTGAAGAAAGAAGCGGTGAAATTCGTAATTTGTTTACGAGTTTTACCGACCCCGATGACAAGTGGAAGTTCTTGTTGGATTTGGCCAAGAATCATGGGGGCATGGATGCTTCCCTAAAGGCTGAAAAGTTCATTATTCAAGGTTGTGCCTCTACTATGTATTTGGTACCCCGGTTTGAAGGGGGTGTCATTCATTTTGAAATGGATGTGGAGGGCGGAACCACTAATCCCTTGATTAGTCGTGGTCTGGGGGCTTTGGCCCTAAAGGTTTTTAACGATTTGCCCCCCGCCGAAATTCTTTCCTTTAATCCAGAATTTTTTCAGAATATTGGGTTGAACGTGGGTTTGTCGCCTACAAGGGCAAATGGATTTGCCAGCCTGCTTAAACAAATCTATCTTTACGCCCGAGTTTTTAACGCTATTTCCAAGACGTAGGTAACCGTATGATCAGTTTTATGAATGGTAAAAGTCCCTTTGACGAAGCCGAAGAAAAGTTGGAACAGGGCATTAACCCCCATGACCCCAAGGTTAAGCTAAAAATGCAAGGCCCCATAATGAGTTGGCAAGACGGCCTGTTTCTTTTGGTTCTCATTGGACTGGTGGTGGGCGGCTACTACTATTACCAGTACATAAAGAAAAATGGTGCCGACACCTTTACACGCTGCGACGCCCTCTATACCTCTGCTGCTGCCGATGACTCTTTTTTTGCAAAGGCTGAAGCCTGCTACGACAGCACTTGGGAATTAAGCTTTGTGTCCGATTCTCTTGAGCTGTTGCGCCAGGAACGCTTGGGATACATCGATAGCCTTCGCACCCTTCAAAAAGATATCTTTGCTTTGGCGGATGCTTCTTTTAAGGCTAACGATACTGCCGCCGCCTTTGCCGCTCTTAAAGAGTACAAGGGGCCCAATCTGCTGGTGTTCAAGAGCGATATTGAAGCCTGGAATTCTTGGATGGCTCTTTTGCCCAAGGATTAACTGTCAAAAACTAGGAATCTCCTTTTACGGTAAGGCTGATTTTTCTTTCCGTTTCAGATAGGATTTCAATCTTTATAATGTGGGTAAAGCCTGGATCGTTTTCTTCCAGGCGTTCTGGCCATTCTATTAAGGATATTCCGTCTTTTAGCAATTCCACATCAAGACCCACTTCACTAATGTCTATCATGCCCTCCAGTCGGTACAAATCAAAGTGGTATATAGGCGGGTTGTTTGGGTACTGGTGGAGAATGGTGTAGGTGGGGGAGCATACACTTCCTTCAAAGCCCAGGCCTTTGCAGATGGCTCGACTAATAACGGTTTTGCCTGCACCTAGGTTTCCGTACAAAGCAATCATGTGGCCTTTTTTTAAAGTTTTGGCAAAGGCCTCAGCCCATGCAAAGGTGTCTTCTTCGCTACAGAAAACCATTACAGTTTGTCCTTGAACTGTTGGTAGGTGAATTGGTGTAAAAGTTTAAATTGGCCATTCATGTCGAACATGCCTATATTGGGGTGGCGCACTCCATTAAAGAATGTGGTTTTCACCATGGTGTAGTGGATCATGTCTTCAAAGATAATTTTGTCGCCCACCTTTAGAGGCTGGTCAAAGGAAAAGTCGCCAAGCTGGTCGCCGGCCAGACAAGTGTTGCCGGTTAATTTATATGTAAACTTTTTTTCATTAGGCTGGCCGGCCCCTATAACACTGGGCCTGTAGGGCATTTCAAGGCAGTCGGGCATGTGGGCACTAATGGAAACATTCAAAATGGCAATGTCCATTTCATTGTGAACCAAGTCGGCAACGGTGGCTACCAGTTCGCCAGTTTGCCAGCCTACGGCTTCTCCGGGCTCCATAATTACTTGAAGGTGTGGGTAGCGTGCCTTAAATCCATTCAGGATTTTAACCAACTCCTCTCGGTGGTAGTCCTTGCGGGTAATGTGGTGGCCTCCACCAAAGTTAACCCACTTCATTTTGTCAAGATACTTTCCAAATCGGGATTCAAAGGCTTTTAGCACGCCTTCCAGGGCATCGGCATCTTGCTCGCACAAGGCGTGAAAGTGGAGCCCTTCGAGGCCATCCAGAAGTTCTGGCTTGAACTCCGCCTCGGTAACGCCCAGGCGGGAGAATTTGCCACAGGGGTTGTATATGTCGGTTTCTACGGTGGAAAATTGAGGGTTGACTCGGATGCCTGGACTTACCTGATGGGCTAGAGTCTTTTCTTTAAAACGGGCCCACTGGGAAAAGCTGTTAAAGGAAATGTGGTCCGCTAATTCTAGAATCGGGTCAATTTCGTTGTCTTCGTAAGCTGGGGCAAACACATGAACTTCTTTGCCCATTTCTTCTTTGGCCAGGCGGGCTTCGTTTAAACTGGAGGCGGTGGCTCCTGGCAGGTATTCGGCAATAATGGGGAAAGACCTCCAAAAACTGTACCCTTTTAGGGCACAAATAATTTTGACCCCGGTCTTTTTTTGAATGTCCAATAGAATTTCCATGTTCCGTCTAAGGCGTCTTTCGTCTAAAACAAAGCATGGACTGGGTATAGAAGAGTAATTAAGCATGTTACAAATATAAAAATGCCCCCAAAAAATAAAAGGGTATGCCAAAACAAGGTATTTTTTAAGATAAAGGAACCACAAAAAAAACCTTTAACTAAATTTAAAGTGATGATGTGCTTAACTCATAAACTGTTTTTTATCTCGATTTTGTCCCTCTCTTTTGCAGGGCTCACCTATGCCGCAGAAACTTCGGCTCCTGCTGCTCAAGCTGCACCTGCTGCCCAACCTGCTCCCGCCCCTAAGGCCCCAGCTACTGTTGCTCCAGCATCTGCCAAACCAGCTACTCAGGCTCAACCAGCAAGCCAGGCTCAACCGGCTGCCGTGGCTCAACCTGCTTCTGTAGCACAACCTGCACCGGTGGTTCGGGATGCGTCTCTCATGTCGGGGGTCACGGCTTCTCACGGAGCCACGGCAACCTTGGACGACATGATTCAGGCTAAGCTGGACTCCTTGACCAAGCACGCCATGTCCAACGCCTCTACCATGGGCAACGCCGATAGCGTGGCTAAGGTCAAGGCCGACAGTGTTCGCAAGCTTATCCAGGGTGGCAAGTATGTCAAGCGTGCCACCTACGACAAGAGCAACTTCGATTCCTGGAAAATCGACACCGTTCTGCAAAAGAACCTGAAGTCGGTAGTTGTGGGAACCTGGCGTACTCCCATCGTAGCTCATGGCCATGCCTTTAGAGATGCAGAACTGAGCTTTGGCGCCAACGACACTCTCTATGGTGTTACCCGCACTTACTCCGATTCCGGCCGCTACCAGATGACTGGCGAATACGCCTTCCTCGCTCGATATCGTTTTGACAATGATTCTTCCATTGTCACTCGCGAAGTTTTCTCCGACCGCAAGGTTATTCGTTGGGACTTCATCCAGTTCAAGATTGATTCAGACACTCTCAAGTACAACTTGAAGAAGCTGGAATTCCGCGACTTGAACGACAACTGGCTCAACGCCCTCCAGGGCTTCGACAACGTTCCTGCAGAAGTTTATATCCGCGACAAGAACGCCAAGGTTATTCCTGCCAGCGTCAATAATAAAAAAGGCCCTGCCAAGGCTTCTTTCAAGAAAAAGTAAGGGGTTTCTATGCGGTTACGCATAGGCCTCTTGTGCCTTTCCTTTTTATTACTTCTCCTTATAGTTTTTTCTTTGCTGTGGGGACCCACTGGTTTTGGGTGGTCCTCGGTGTTTGGTTCGGCCTCGTCTCCAGTTGCCCAGCATATTTTTTACCATATCCGATTGCCTAAAACGGTAGCTGCCGTTTTGAGTGGTGCGGCTCTTTCGGTGTCGGGGTTGGCTTTGCAGACCCTCTTTCGCAACCCCTTGTGTGGCCCCTTTGTGCTTGGCATTAGCAGTGGCGCCAGCTTGGGGGTAGCTCTGTCTCTGCTAGCAGGCTTAACCTTTGGCTGCTTTGGTGTTTTATCTTCGGCGGCCATAGGAGCCTTAGTTGTGACAATTTTTGTCATGTATGTTTCTTCCAAATTTGAAAGGGCTTCGGTGCTTTTGATTGTGGGGCTGTTAACGGGCTACTTTGTGGATGGCTTTGTAAGTTTGCTTATTGCTTCTAGTTCTGCAGAGTCTTTAAAGGTTTATGTGTCTTGGGGAATGGGTAGCTTTGGCCGCCTGACCTTTGAACAAATGGGAATATTTTCCGTGGCTGTTGCGGTGGGTCTTTTGTTGATTGCCGTTTCTATAAGGTATTTGAATGCCGCTGGGCTGGGCGATGAGTTTGCTAAAAACTTGGGCATCAATGTAGGGCTATATAAGAGGATGGTTATTTTGGGAGCCTCTATTTTGGCAGCTGCGGCTACTTCTTTTTGTGGCCCCGTTGCCTTTGTGGGCATTGCGGTTCCCCATTTGGCTTATGCCTTAACACAGTCTTCCAATTATCGGGTGCTGTTGCCAGCAACCTTGTTGTGTGGTTCTTCCTTGTGCCTGCTGGCAGGGCTTTTTACCACATTACCCTTAAATGCCTTATTGAGCATTGTGGGTGTGCCTATGATTTTGTGGGTTTTAATTCGCAGTTCCAGAAATTGGCGCCTTTAGAGGAATCTTTTGGTATTTTAAGGTGGCTTTATGTTGTTGAAAGCGGAAAAACTGGAATTTGGTTATAAGGAGCCTTTGTGCAGGCCTCTGGATTTTTCATTGGCTTCTGGTGAAGTGGTTGCTTTGATTGGTGCCAACGGCTGCGGAAAAAGTTCCCTGTTGAAAACCCTTGGGGGCCTTGTTCCCCCTTTGGGTGGAAAAGTCTGGGCCTCCAGTGTTTCTTTGGTGCGCATGGGGCTTACTCCTCCAGAAACCATGACTGTGGAAGAGTTTGTATCTTTGGGTCGTTCCCCCTATTCCAATTTTTTAGATGGGCGCACCCATGAAGACCTTCTGATTATACATGAAGCCCTGGCCATGATGGATTTGGTGGGTATGGCAAGGAAAAAGGTGGTTCATCTAAGTGATGGAGAACGCTCCCGTGTTTTTTTGGCAGAGGCGATTGCCCAACAGGCTCAGGTGTTGCTGCTAGATGAACCGAATGCTTTTTTGGATATTCCACGCAGCCATTTTTTGTTCCGTACTTTAAGAAAATTGGCGGAAGAACGGGGTTTGGGCATTTTGGTTTCGACTCATTCCTTGGAATATGCCGAACGTTACGCCCACAAAATACTCTCATTTACTGGCCTTGGAAATGTGGAATGTGCCTTGGCAAATGAAGCGAGACAAAAGGGGCTTTTTGACTGGACTGAAATATGATGAAGAAGGGGGTAAAAGTGAAGTGGATTTTTTGTGCATTTGGGGCGTTACTTTTTTGGGGCTGCGCCGGAACACTCTCTCAAACCCAAGGGGGAGTCTCAGAAAAAAATTCCCATTTTTTTTGGAAAGTTTCCGATGACAATTCCCATGTGTGGGTTTTAGGCAGCATCCACTTTGCCGACTCTTCTTTTTACCCTTTAGATTCTATAATTGAAAACGCCTTTGATAGTTCTCAGGAACTGGCTGTAGAAATTGATGTTTCCAACGATTCTGTTGCAAATGAAGTGGGGAAGGAGTCTATGGAGCAAGGATTACTTAAAGCAGGGATGACCTTGAACCAGGTGCTTCCAGCCGATTTGTGGAACAGTTTGGACAGCCTGTGTAATAGCTGGAATGTTCCTGTGGCGGGACTTATGAATTTAAAGCCTTGGCTCGCTGCCATGAGTTTAAGTGTCTTGGCACTTCAAAGAACAGGAGTAGACCCTTCCTATGGAATTGATGCTGTGCTTTTGAACAGAGCCAATGAAGAAGGCAAAACGGTGGTGGGTTTGGAAACTGCCAACCAGCAGGTGAGAGCCTTGTCGGGAGGAAATGATTCGGATTCTGCTGGAATTTACTACTTGCGGTCGACCTTGCGTGAAATTTCGGATTTAGATTCTATGGTGGTTCGTATGAAACGAGCCTGGAAAACGGGAGATGATGACTTGTTGCGGCTGGTGATGAATGAAGAAGGCCCCACCAGTGGATCAGAAGAAAAAATAAAGAAAAAGATGGATGAAGACATTTACGAAAATCGCAATGTGAAAATGGCCGAAAATATTAAGGAATTTTTAAAAGACGATCGATCCATATTTGTTGTTGTTGGGGCGGCCCATTTGGTTCTTGATGACAACAATGTGATGGAATTGCTTAAAAAACAGGGCTTTAAAGTGGAGCGGTTTTAGTGGTTGGTAATCATTAACAATTAAACACACTCACTGGAGTCCTTTTTTTATAGAAACTCCCAGGCGGGCAAGGCGGTTGTACAATGCGGTGCGCAGCATGCCCAGCTTTTCGGCTGTGTCGCTAATGGAACCTTGGTTTTCTTTTATTTTTTTTAGTAAAAAATTTCGTTCATCTTCTAACTGCATTTCTCTAAATTCGTCGTAAGAAGAAATATTTGTACTGCGATTTTCTGCAAAATTAATGTTTTCATCGATGTTTAAATTTTCTGGTTGCAGCATGCCGGGGTTTGTAAAGCAAATGGCCCGTTCCACCACATTTTCTAATTCCCGAATGTTTCCAGGCCAGGAATAGCTTTCCAGTTTTTTTAGAGCTTCGGAAGAAATGGTGTAGGGTTCTCCTGCGGGAGCGTAGAGTTTTATAAAGTAGTTTACCAAGTCTTCTATATCTTCCCGACGGTTTCGTAAAGGGGAAATTTGCAGTGGGATTACATTGAGACGGTAATAAAGGTCTTCTCTAAATTTTTTTTGCCTAACCGCTTCTTTTAAATCTCTATTAGTGGCTGCAATAATGCGCACTTCAATATGTTTTGACTTGTTGGCTCCCAAGGGGCGAATTTCGTGGTTCTGAATTACACGAAGAAGCTTTACCTGTGCATGAAGGGGCATGTCTCCAATTTCATCTAAAAAAATGGCACCACCATCGGCAGCCTCAAAAAGCCCCATTCTATCGCTCTGTGCGCCAGTGAAGGCTCCTCGGGTATGGCCAAATAGTTCGCTTTCAAAAAGGGTGTCGGGAATGGCGCTGCAGTTGACTGTTACAAATTTGTCGTACATGCAGGCCACAGCTCTAGCAATCAGCTCTTTTCCAACGCCCGTTTCTCCTGTAATCAAAACGGAACCAGAATGGAGGATAGCCCGCTCCACGGTTTTTCTTAGATTCTGCATAGCTTCACTTTTACCCACCAAATGAGACATTCTTTCTCTAAATGTGAGGCGGGCTCGGTGAATTTCTTTAAGCTTAGTCAGCTTGCTTATTAACTGTACCTGCACCGCAACGGTGTCTAGGCACATGTCAATTAATTTGTTTGAGATTTTCTGAAAAACATCGCTGTTGTAGCTGTAGGCAAGAATCAGAGAATCGGGGTTGGCTACTTTTAATTTTTCAAGAGCTGTGGAATTCTCTTTTTCAAAGGAATCTAAGTCCCATATTACAATAGGGGAGGTGCTTTTACCCACCTCTTCTATATGGTCAAAGACGTCCACGTTATAGTTTACCGAAGAAAGAACATCCAAAATAAAGGAGGATGTTTCTGTTTCTTTGGTAAAAAAATCAATGGAAGTCATGACTTTGGGGCACCTCTAAAAATTGCTTTGGTCAAGTGATTTTTTCAAGAACCAAGCGATAGCAGGAACGAAAAGTGGCCAATACTGGAGGTATTGGGCATCTTTGAGAGACAAACTAGCGCGAAGTGTTATTGAACAAATCATATAAATGAATTTTTAGAGGTGCCCTATGGAAAAAATGTTAGTTTAGCCCAGTTCCTTGGAACGTTTGGTGCCTGCCTCTACAGCCTTAATGAGGGTGCTGCGGAAGGCTCCTTCCTCCAAAGCGTTGATGCCAGCAATGGTGGTACCTGCAGGGGAACAGACCATGGCACACAGGTCGCTGGGGCTTTTTCCCGACTGCTTTACCAGTTCCACGCTGCCTTCTATGGTGCCTAAAGCCAGTTTGAGGGCTACATCCCGGGTTAGGCCTGCTTTTACGCCTCCGCGGGTAAGACCTTCGATAAATTCAAAAACATAGGCAGGGGCACTTCCCGAAAGGCCAGTGACCGCATCCATCAAGGATTCTGCAACCCGACAGGTAACGCCTACAATGCCAAAAATTTTTTCGGCGGTGCGTAAAGTTTCTTCGGAAACCCCATCGGTTGCCAAAGCGACGGTGCCTTTTCCAACAGTAAGGGGCAAATTCGGCATTACCCGAAGCACTTGATTCTTTTCTCCTAAAACATCCACCAAAGCCTTTCTGGAAACTCCTGCCATAATGCTAATGAAGGTCTTGGTTTCGGCGACTTTTTTAACTGCATCTTCCCAATCTTTAGAAACCACCTTAAAAATTTGAGGCTTTACACAAAGAAAAGTAACGCTTGCTTTTTGGATGCCTTCTTCAAATGAATTAACACGAATGGCTCCTAGAGCACATATTTCAGATGCAATCTTATCGCTGGGGTCAAAAAACAAAATGTCGCTGGGGTTGGAACCTGCTTGTAAAAGTCCCCGGAGGATGGCGCCTCCCATATTGCCTGTGCCTGCGAAGAAAATTATTTCTGCCATTTTTTTAACCTCTATTATCCATTCATGGAAGAAAGGAATTCCTTGTTTGTTTTGAATAACTTAAGTTTATCCCGCATAAAGTCCATGATTTCCACCGAGGTCATGTCTTGCAGGTAGCGACGGAGGATAATGACGCGGCGAAGTTCTTCTTCATCCAGCAGCAATTCTTCTTTGCGGGTGCCAGACTTGAATATGTCAATGGCGGGCCAAATGCGCTTTTCTGAAATGCGACGGTCTAAAACCAGTTCCATGTTGCCGGTGCCCTTAAATTCTTCAAAGATTACTTCATCCATGCGGCTTCCTGTTTCAATAAGGGCTGTGCCGAGAATGGTGAGGGAACCGCCGTTTTCTATTTTGCGTGCTGCACCAAAGAATTTTTTGGGAAGCTGCATGGCATTGGCATCGACACCACCAGAAAGGATTTTTCCAGAATGGGGAATAACTACGTTGTTGGCGCGGGCAAAGCGGGTGATGGAGTCTAAAAGAATGACAACATCATTACCGTATTCCACAAGCCTTTTGGCCTTTTCAATGGCCAGGTTGGCCACCTTGATATGACGATCGGGAACTTCATCAAAGGTGGAGGCTAAAACCTCGCCCTTTACATTGCGACGCATGTCGGTCACTTCTTCGGGGCGTTCGTCAATGAGCAAAACCATCAATTTTACTTCGGGGTGGTTGGTGGTAATGGCGTTGGCTATGTTTTGCAAAAGAACTGTTTTACCGGTGCGAGGAGGAGCAAGAATAATGCCACGCTGGCCCTTGCCAATGGGGGTGAACAGGTTCATAATGCGGGTGCTGTATTCATCTACGCGGTATTCGAGATTTATTTTTTCTATGGGATGAATTGGGGTAAGGTATTCGAACTTGATGCGGCGCTTGCTCTTTTCGGGAGGTTCAAAGTTCACCGTGTCGATGTACATTAAAGAGAAAAATCTTTCTTGATCTCTAGGTTGTCGAACCTGGCCTGTAATGGTGTCGCCTGTTTTTAAGTCAAAACGACGAATCCAGGAAGAGTGGATAAAAATATCGTCGGGGCCAGCCAGGTAGTTGTGGTCTGGGTTTCGCAAATAGCCGCAGCCGGCAAAGCGGCCTTCGGTCATAATTTCTAGAACGCCTTCGGTGTATATAGGAACATCTTCACCGGCTGTGGCACTGAGAATACGGTAAATCAAGGCTTGCTTTCGCAGAGACTTGAAATCGGGAATATTCAGTTCCATGGCTTGTCGGTGGAGTTCGAACATGGGAAGACCACGGAGTTCCTTCCACTTGGCACGAGCGGCAGCCACTTTTTCTGGGTCGGGAGGTGCCATGGGAACCGCTTCTTCAACGCTTTCATCTTGTGGCTGCTGAAAACGGTCGCGACGGTTCTTTTTGAAATTGTTAAAACGATCTTTTTTGTTGAACTTGTTTTGCTGTTGCCCTTGGTTTTGGTTGTCGCCTTGAAAACCTTCTGCTTGTTGACCTTCCATATGTTGAATTTCAACTGGCTGCCCTTCAACCTGCAGAATTTCTGTGTGTGGGCCCGGCATTTGGGGCTGTTCTATTTGCTGGTTTTCTCCATTTTGGTTCTCTGCCTGCAGATTTTCTTCTTGAAAAACGTTGCCATCAACTTCGGAAAAGGAACGAGGTGCTTTGGTTTCGTAAATAACAGAGGGCTCGGCCACCTTAAGTTCTGTTGCGTGCTGGGCTGGCTCAATTATTTCTTGTTCTGGAACTGCGACTATTGCCTCTTCTGCAGCTGCTTTTTCGACATTTTTTTTACGTCCACGGCGTTTTGGTGTTTGTTCTTCTGCTTGGAGTACTGTTTCTTTGTTCGCTGGTTCGGGTGTTTTTTTTGTTCTAGGCACGTTAGAGTCCTTAAGATAGTGGGTTGAATAACTTTTTCGTTTTTATTAAAACAAATCGACGGGCATTAAAGCCCTGAAAAACCTGAATTAATGAATGGGAAATACCGTTCTTGTTTGAACACACCATAAGATAGATAAAAAATTTAAATTTGGCAAAAAAGCCTGAAAAAAACATTTTTTTTTACAAAAAGGCAAAGAAAAGAAAAAAGAATGGACTTTGCTACTATATAATTACACTTTGAATATCTATATTAGGGGTGTGGAATCTTTGGAAAGAGTTTTTGTTGCATTAGGAAGTAACCTGTCGCCCCGGTGGGCGCGGTTATCTTCTGGTCGTGAAATGCTCAAGAAAGTTTCCTCTGGGGGCTGGATGGAAAGCCCCATATACGAAACCCCTCCTGTTGGTCCAGAGGGCCAGGGTCCCTATTTTAATCAGGTTGTCAGTTTTTGGTACGCTGGAACTCCCGAAAAGTTGCTCCATTATCTTAAGGGGTCTGAATATGTTTTGGGAAGAAAGCCTAGAGGTCACTGGAACTCAAGAGAAATCGATTTGGATTTGCTCTATTTTGGTAATGTAATTGAAAGTGGGCGCCCTATACTACCACACCCTCAAATTTTAGACAGGCAGTTTGTGCTTGTACCCCTGAATGATATTGCCCCAGAATGGAAAGACCCTAGAACGGGCTGTTATGTAAAGACCCTTTTATCGGATTTGCTGGATAAGGAAGAGAAGATTCCCTTCCGTACCGTTGTAGAGGAGGAGCCTTAGTATGCTTAAAGACAAGGGTGTTCATTTTTTGGCTATTGAAGGTGTTATCGGTGTGGGCAAAACCGCTTTGGCACGCATTATCTCGGAACGCTGGAATGCCCTCTGTATTGAAGAAAATTACGCCCAGAATCCCTTTCTTGAAAAATTTTACGAAAATCCGGAACCTTATGCTTTTCAAACCCAGCTGTTCTTTTTGCTGGACCGGCATAAGCAGCTGCAGAATTCGGCCTTGCAAAGCGACTTGTTCCACGACCTTTTGGTAAGCGACTACACATACGACAAAGATGCCATTTTTGCGGCACAAAATTTGACCGATAGCGAATATGCCATGTATGAGACCGTGGCCAAGTCTTTGGACAAAGACCTTCCTCGCCCCGATTTGGTTGTTTATTTGCAGGCCAGTGTGCCCACTCTTTTAAACCGAATCAAAAGCCGCGGTCGCGAAATGGAAAAGACCATTGAAGGTAGCTATCTAAAAGACTTGCAGGCCCGATACGACCACCATTTTTGGCATTACAGAAATGCCCCCGTTATTATTATCAATACAGATAACATCGATTTCGTGCATAACGAAAGTCATCTGCAGATGATTTTAGAAATAATAGAATCATGCCCAACGCAAACGACTTATTTTGTTCCAACAGGTAATTAAAATAATGCAAATCATTAAAACCATAGAATCATTACGCAAAACCCTAAAACCCTACAAACTTCAAGATAAAACAATTGGCTTAGTACCTACCATGGGGGCCCTACACAGCGGTCATGGAGCCCTGATTAAGGAATCTGTAAAAGATTGCGACATTACAGTGGTTAGTGTATTTTTAAACCCAATTCAGTTTGGCAAAAACGAAGACTTGGACAAGTATCCTGCCCGTCTGGAAGCCGATGCCAAGTTGGCGGAATCCTTAGGCGCCGATTACGTTTTTGCTCCGTCTGCTGCAGAAATGTATCCCGATGGTGACCCAACCACCATGGTTCGCAACGAGGGTTTGGAAGGCTTGTACTGTGGTGCTTACCGCCCTGGGCATTTCCGGGGGGTGCTCACCGTTGTTTCTAAGTTGTTCATTATTACTGGCGCCAACAGGGCCTACTTTGGCGAAAAAGATTACCAGCAGGTTTTTCTCATCGAAAAAATGGCCAAGGATTTAAACTTTGACATTGAAATACACAGGGTTCCCATTGTACGTGAAGAATCGGGCCTGGCCCTTTCTAGCCGCAATGAATACCTTTCCGATGAAGAAAAGAAGAATTCCCTGGGTATTCACGAAGGTTTGCTCAAAGCCAAGAATGCTTACAGCAACGGGGAACGCCGTGTTTCTGAATTGCGGGATATTGTTTTGAAGTCCATTCTTTCCAACCACGGCATGGTGCAGTATGTGGAAGTGGTGTGCCAGGAAACCTTGCAGAAATGTACGGGCTGCCTAAAGGATGAAAAAGTGACTATTCTGGTGGCAGCCTTCTTTGGCAAAACCCGTCTTATTGACAATGTACAAATAAATTAACTAAAATTAAATATTGGGTTACTTTTCGGTAGCCGTAAATACCCCGTCCCAAACCTCACCTGGAGCCACAGGTGGGTTTTCTTTGTAGGCTGTGCAACGCTTAATGTACACATGGGATGGTGTGGTTTTGCTTCCTGGGTCTCGGTCGGGATGATGGGGTTCAAAGTCGAGGCATTGGGTAAAGAGTTCAATGGCCTTGTCCCATTCCATGTTCAGGTAATGGGAGCGGGCTTTTTCCCATGTAGAAACCAGTATCTTTAAGGAGTCTTCTTCCTTGCAACCGGTTTTTTCTAGAAGTTCGTAGGTTTTTACTGGCAAACTTTTACCAATTACCCGAATGGTGTCGAGGGATCGGTATATAAAGGTGTCTGGAATCAGTTTCTTTTCGGTGTCTTCGCTAATTTGAATGTAGGCACCATACTGTTTGGCGGCACTTTCCAAACGGGCGGCTAAGTTTACGGCATCGCCCATCATGGTGTAGTTTTTACGCATGGTGGAACCCATGTTTCCTGTAACGATGTCACCGGAGTTGATGCCAATACGCATGTGCATGTCGTGAACCACTTTGGGCCATTTATTTTCTTCACTGGCCCATTTTTTACGCAAGCGCATTAACTTGTTTTGCATGTCTACGGCTGTGGTACAGGCACTCTGGGCGTGGTTTTCTAAAGGCATGGGGGCACCGAAGAATGCAATAATGGCGTCTCCCTCATATTTGTCTAGGGTTCCCTTGTTGTGCAACAAGGTGTCGGTCATGGAGGTTAGGTATTCGTTTAAAAGTTCAACGAGTTTGCTAGGGTCGCCAATTTTTTCGGAGAATGTGGAAAAACTTGCAATGTCGGTGAAGTAGGCTGTAATGTTTGACTTTTCGCCGCCCAGGGTGGGCATAATTTCATTGTTCACCATTTCGTCTATGAGTTCGGGAGAAATATATTGCTTAAAAGCATTGTTCAAGAAGCTTTTTTCTTTGTTTTCAAAGTAGAACTGAACCAAGAATGATGAGAGGCTCGTGAGAAGTATGGTAAAAAGTTGCTTGGAAACGCCGATGTAGATTCCGCTTTTAAAGTACTGGTAGGCGATAAAGGTATAAATGACCATGACAAGTACAGAAATGGAAATGGATATGTATCCTTTGAGGTACAGACCCAAAAGAACGCAGACTATGGCCAGCAGAATAATGCCATATTTTTGGAACCGTTCTTCGAGGGTAACCATATAGTGGTCTCTGAGAATATTCTGGATGACCGTGGCGTGAATCAATACTCCCGGATAGTGTTCTTCCTGGGGGCCTGATACAAAGTCGAACAAGGCGGGCGCGGCGGAGCCTAGAATAAATATTTTTCCTTGGTAGGCGGTGGCGTCAATGCGGCTTTCGGCTACATCGTAGTACGAAATATGCTCAAAGGCTCGGAACTGGTTTGTGGTGTTGTAGCGTCCGGTGTAGTTTATCTGCATTTGCCCAGCTTTGTTTATGGGTATCCGCTTAATGGGGCCAAAACGGTGCTCCTCACCGGGCTTAAGGGCTGTAATAAGGCTGTCGGGAGTTTTCTGAATTTCTTTGATAACGGAGTCCGAAAGAATGATGAGGCTGGAATACCATTTTTTTGTAGCCGCATCAAGGCGAATGTCCATGTCTAGGGAAAGATGTACTGGATTGTCCGGTTTGATTTTGTCCAAGGAGTCGGCGAAGTAGCGAATGGTTTTTATCACATAGGGGGTTATGGTATATTCTTCTTCTTCCTCGGTGTCTGTAATGATAAAGCGTTTTTTGTCGTGGGCGTCATCGGAGGGATCATTTTTAAGGGTGAAGCCTTCTTCAATTTCTATGGTTTCGTCGTCGTTCTTTAATGAGTCAAATAGTTTTTCATCCATTCGGCGGAGCATATCCGAAACGGGAACCGTTAATTCCTGGCCTTCAAAAATTTCAAAATATATTTGGTTGTCCTTGTCTTTTTTAGCAATCACCGTATTGGAAATGTCTATGATTTCGTTGTATACCTCATTGCCCTTAATTTCTTTTAGCTTTTCTTTGAGGGCTAGGAACATGGGGTAACTAAACTGAGGATAGGTGGTGAGAAATTCTCCGGTAGAGGAGTCGCGGTACACGCCAAAGGGTTTGCCAAGTTCAATGTACTCCCCCATTTTTACACGAACGTTCTCTGGTTTTTGATGGAACAGATGGAGCACCATCATCAGGGGCATGGTGGTGTATACCTTGGTGGGAGCGTCGGGGTAAAGCTTGGTGTTGGGGAATTGGTAAAGCATTTTAACTCTACGCATAACGCCGTCGTCGTCGGGGTAGGCGTTAACGGAACCGTAGAATTTGCTGGCCCTTGCCAATTCTGGGAAAATGTTGTCTAAAAGGTCTTTCGATTCCACATTTTCAATTTTATCAATCTGACTGTTTTCTAGGGTGGAAGAATAGCTAATGGAGTTGCCGCGATTCCAGTCGCTTAAAGGTTTCCACTCCGTTTCATGTTTGTAGCTGTCGGTGTTGTCGAACATCATGCAGGAAATTACGTTGCCGTTTTCTTTTACCGCTTTTACCAACATGGAATCGTAGTTGTAGAAAGTCTGTATTTTGGGAAGCAGGGTTTTGTACAAGGCCGTGTCTTTTTTAATGTTGGAGAGGCGTGGCATTGATTTTTTTAGGTATTGCGGAATAACTTTTAACAGGCTGTCTTGGTTTTGCTCCACAAGCACTTCTTTAATGTACTGGAGGGCTTCATAGGGTAGGGGTGAAAAGTCGATGGAGTCTTTAGAAAGGTTTGCTAAAAGTTCTATGGCGTTTTGGGCACGTTCTTTTCCAAAATCGGCACCTTTGAACATGATATCAAAGCCAATGGCGGCGGCCCCACCACCACCAAGATGCTTCACCACGTTGGCATGAACGGAACGGTCCCATTCGTTGTAGTTTCCGTATTTTTGTAGGGAGCGCTCATCAATGTCCACTACCTTGATGTTGGGGTCAAAGTCTTCGTTAATGGTTACCTTGTCGTCGCTGCGGTCTTCCACTTCGCCTTTTCCGGTAATGGTTTTGTAGAAAAGGTCGTAGAATATGTTTTCCATGGCTTCGGCACCGTTGCGGGTAACGCCGTGAATGGAGTTTTGGGTACTGCCGAAAATAAGTATCAAAACGACGATTACGGAGGATGCCGTAACACCCACAATGGGTTTCTTTATTTTTTTTGATATCTTTATTTTCATAGTGACAGTAAATGTAATAGAATAAAACCTATATTATAATACATAAAATACTTAAGGAGTTCTATTTGGCTACTCAAAAAAAGAAAAAAGACGGGAAAAATGGTAAAAAAGGTGTAGATAAGGCAAATTTTTTGTCTATTTTGGCTGGCTGGTTTTTTTTGTCCAGCGGTCTTATACTGCTTTTGGGGGCTGTCACTTCTATGTACAGCGGGGGCGAGGATAATTGGTTGGGCCCCTTTTTAGGCGGTAAGTTCCCTAGCTTTTTTGCCTTGTTCTTTGGCAAAGTGGGCTTTGTGTTCCTAACCGTTTTTTTGGTTTTGGTTGGCTTGTGGATTCTTGTTCCTATGTTTCGAGGCCGTTTTTCACGCTTTGTTTGGGGCTCCGGGCTCTTAGCCTTTAACTTTTCATTTTTGTTGTCTCTTCGCAGTTACGGCTTAATCAATTTGTCCGATGAAAGGTTGTCTTCAGATGGTGGTGTGGTTGGGCAATTTTTTTGCCAGTATATAGCTATCCCTGTTTTTGGTGGAATCTCCTGTGTGGTGCCTCTGGTTATTCTGCTTGTTTGTCTGTTGCTCATTTTAGGAGTATGCTTTGGTTTAAGGCCCCGCCATTTTCATTTTGTAATGCCCTTTGCACAGTGGGTGTGGGGTTGGTTTAAAAAGCGGAAGGATGATGATTCTGAAGCCCCAAAAAATCCATCCAAGTCTTCGGATCTTCCTGACCATCGGGGTGTATCCATGATGGATGATGAAACAATCTACAAGTTGCCCGATGATTATCGCATTCGCAAAAAAGGAAAAGTGACGCCTTTTAGCAGCCGTAAGGATTGGCTCAATGGAGATGGACTTACGGAAGTTCCCAAGGAAGTGCAGACTTTTACCCTTCCTCATGGGGAAGAACCTGTTGCGGAATGTTTCGATGAAACTTGTGGAGAAAGAGAAGACCCCGAAATTATTCGTTTGAGGCGGTATTTGAAGGAAAACATGAATACCTTGAGTGCCAAGGATGAGCTTGATATTAGGAATAAAATTGAGGAAATAAATAGAGCCAAGGATATGTTGAAGTGGCAGAATAGCAAGGAAGCCGCCCCTTTGGTTAAAGGCAATGTGCGCCGAACCTCGCCAGTTAGTGTTGTTCCCGACCAAGATGAAGATAAAACGGTTGTTGCAGACCAGGCCTCCATGGATCCTTCCGAAATATGGTCTGAAAGCCTTTTGGGAGGTGACGGAGCCCAAGTAGATGAACCTTTGGAATCTGAACCATTTGATGATGAATTTGTGCCAGAAGAAGTGGCTTTGGGCCATGGGGATGACAAACCTTTTAAATCAAAGCAGCCTCCAAAGGACCCGACACACCACTACGACCCTTATGTTATTCCTTCTGTGGATTCCATTTTGTCGCAGCATGAGCCTCAAACGGCTGACTATACGGAAGAGGAACTTCATGCCATTGGTTCCATGCTGGAAGAAAAATTGGAAAACTTTAAAGTTAAAGGCCGTGTGGTGGGCATAGAGACGGGCCCTATTATCACTCGTTTTGAAATTGAGCCGGGCCCGGGGGTAAAGGTCAATTCTTTTAGCGCCTTGCAGGAAGACCTGGCTTTGGCTCTCAAGGTAAGGTCTATTCGCATTTTAGCCCCTATTCCTGGGCAGGGTGCGGTGGGTATTGAAATTCCGAACCGCAAATTTCAAATTATTTATGGCCGTGATATTTTTGAAAGCGAAGCCTTTTCTCCGTCTCCAGACAAAATTATGGTGGCCATTGGCAAAGACATTACTGGCGAACCTTTTGCCATGGATTTGGCCAAGGCGCCTCATTTGATGATTGCTGGTCAAACAGGGTCGGGTAAGTCTGTTTGCATTAACTCCCTAATGGCCAGTCTCTTGTTCAGCAAAACTCCAGATGAACTGCGCTTGATTTTGGTGGACCCCAAGGCGGTGGAACTAAAAATGTACGAGAATATTCCCCATCTTTTGGCCCCAGTGATTACCAAGCCCGAAATGGCTATACAGGCCTTGGAATGGCTCTGTTACGAAATGGACCGCCGCACCGAAGTATTGGCAGCGGCCAAGGTTCGCAATTTGTTGGGCTTTAATCAGAAGTTTCAGGCTGGGGAATTACCCATGGAAGTTCCTGAGGAAGACCGCAGCAAGCCAATGGCCTTTATTGTGGTGGTTATTGATGAAATGGCCGACCTTATGGCGGCTGCTGGAAAAGATATTGAAAAGCATGTGTCTAGACTTGCAGCCAAGGCTCGTGCCGTTGGCATTCATTTGGTGCTGGCTACCCAGCGTCCGTCGGTAAAGGTGATTACCGGTAACATCAAGGCAAATTTGCCCACCCGCATTAGTTTTAAGGTGGCTTCCCAGGTGGATGCCCGCACCATAATGGACCATGCGGGTGCCGAAAAGCTGCTGGGCCGTGGCGATATGTTATTTAAGGCAGTTAACGAACCGGAACCTATTCGTGTTCATGGTGCTTTCCTTAGCGATGAAGAAGCTGAAAAACTGGCAGATGCCTGCTCTAACCAGAATGTTTATTACCCCCAGTTGGAGTCCTTTGATGTTGCTGGTGGAGAAAATGGGGAAGATGGGGAAAATGGCATTGTTGGCAAGCTGGACGATAAACTGGCCGAGGTTTTGGAATGGTGCATCGAGGTAAATGGTGTTTCCACTTCGGCTATCCAGCGCCACTTTAGTGTAGGGTATAGTCGGGCAGGAAAAATTGTAGATCAAATGGAAAAATTAGATCTTATAGGCCGGCCAACAGGCAACTCCAAGCCTCGGGCAGTTCGTGTGACTATGGAAGAATTTAGACAGATGGAACGCTCCGGAGCTTTTAGATAACCGACAACCAATAACCGACAACCAATAACTGAAAACCGACAACCCACTATGAAAGAATTTGCTCCTTCAAAAATAAATTTGTTCTTAGATGTTCTTCGCAAGCGTGATGATGGTTACCATGATTTAGGAACCGTTTTTCAGACGGTGGATGCCGGTGATTATGTGTGGGCGGAGAGGCGTGATGATGGCGTAATCACTTTGGAATATTCGGTTCCACAAGATTACCCCAAGGAATCGGATTTGGTATATAAGGCGGCCAAATCTCTTAGGGAATATGCCCTGGAGTTGGGGGAGGTAAAAGAGAATGGCCTGGGCGCCGATTTATACTTGGAAAAGGTGATGCCCTTGGGTGCCGGCCTTGGAGGGGGGAGTGCCGATGCCGCCGCAACTTTGCGCCTGCTGAATAAGTTATGGAATTTGGGCCTTAATGCAGAAACTTTGGAAGAAATTGGCGCCAAGTTGGGCGCCGACGTGCCCTTTTTGGTGCGCGGCGGTACGGCTTTTGCCGAAGGCATCGGCGAAAAATTGACTTTTATCCCACCGCTACAACTAAATGAGAGTGATTTTTTGCTGATTTGCACCCCCTTGGATTCTGTCCCTACCAAAGATGCCTATGCAGGAGTGGCACTTTCGGGTGAAAGTCGTTGGGAAAATTACAAAAAGAGTTGGAAAGGTGGGGTTCCTGAGCAAATGTTCAATGGTTTTGAACAGTCTGTTTTCCCAAAACACCCTTTAGTGGCTCAAATGAAGGAAGATTTTTTGCGTCTTGGGGCAAAAATGGCCCTGATGTCGGGGTCTGGAGCCTCCGTGTTTGGAATCTTTGAAGGGAAAGTGAGGGCCGAGGCTGCTGCGGAGGCCCTAAAACCCACTTCACGGTACCAGATAATCACAAAATTTTTTGCCACCCCCTTTGATTTTTAGCCAAATTTACTATATTTGGCCGAAACCTAATGGGGTATCGTCAAGTGGTAAGACAACGGATTTTGATTCCGTTATTCGTTGGTTCGAGTCCAGCTACCCCAATAGGATTTTTTTTAACCTTTTTTCGTAAATCGGAGAAAATATGGAACTCACAAAACTCACAGCTACCACAAGAGTGCTAGGTGCAAACCGCGAAAACAAGCGTTTGCGTAAGGCTGGTTTGATTCCAGCAACCTATTATGGTAAGGGTATGGAAAAATCTGTGAACCTGACAGTAAGTGCAAACGACGTTCGCAAGGTGCTGGCACCGGGCAAGCGTTACACACTTCTCGACCTGGTTATCGATGGCAAGGAAGGCAATCCTGCTGTTATCTACCTGGCCGACAAGGATGCCATCACAGGTGAATTCATCCATCTCGATTTCATCAAGATTGCCGAAGACCAGAAGGTAACCGTACGCGTTCCCGTTCGTCTTTCCGGCCTTCCAGTAGGTGTTAAGACTCAGGGTGGTCTCTTCTCTCAAGAAACCCGCTACCTCAAGCTCAACGCCCTTCCTACTTGCATCCCAACAGCTTTGGAAATGGATATTTCCGAATTTGGCACTAATGTGACCTTCTATGCTAAGGATCTCAAGTTGGCTGAAGGTGTAGAACTGGCTTCTACTCCACGCACTGTTATCTTCACCATTACTTCTAAGTCCAAGAAGGGTGAATCTGCAGCGGCTTCTGCCGAAGCTGCGGCTTCTGCCGAAGCAAAGTAATTTCTTAACTGAAATTATTTGAATTTTAAAAGTCCGCTTTGCCAACTGCAGGGCGGATTTTTATTTTAATACCAATCGCCAACCACCAACCACCAACCACCAACTACCACTCATGTATATTATTGTCGGTCTCGGAAATCCAGGTACCCAGTACTCCAACACCCATCATAATGCGGGCTTTATGGCCGTAGACAAACTGGCTGATCCTAACAAAGATTGGAAGCAGGAACACAAAGCTGTAACCATGAAGGTTAACATTGCGGGTGAGGAGGTTCTGCTGGCAAAACCCCAGACATACATGAACTTGAGTGGTGAATCCGTGCAGGCTCTGATGACCTGGTACAAAGTAAAGACCGATCATTTGCTGGTTTTTAGTGACGATATTAATTTAGATGTGGGGCGCATCCGCTGCCGTGCAAATGGGAGCCATGGTGGTCAGAATGGGCTTCGCAACATTATTGAGCATGTGGGTGACAAGTTCCCCCGCATTCGCTTTGGCGTAGGCAAATGCCCACCTAAGTTTGACCTTAGCAACTGGGTGCTGGCAAAGTTTAGCCCCGAAGACAAACCTGTATTCGAAGAAGCCGTTAGCAAGGTTCCTGCCCTGGTGGAATGTTACTTTAAGTTTGGCATTGAAAAATGCATGGAACGCTATAATGGAAAGTAGTAGCATCTTTAGGATGCATATAAGTTTATTATTTTTTGTAAAAAAACTAGAATTGGAGAATTTTTATGAAGCTTTTTAGTCGCTCTTTGGCCTTGATGATTTGTGGAGCTGCATTGACATTCTTGTCGGGATGTTCGGCATCTTATGACAAAACATTTTTACAACCTGTACAGCCGTTACAGGGGCTGAAGAATATTCTTATTATCACTCCGCAGAACGGTTGGTTTGGAGAAACCCAGTACCCAACCTCTGGTGCCGATGTTGTAAACGCTTTGACAAAGCAGCTTAAGCGTTATGCAAGCTCTATTTCTGTTTCGGAACCTCAGGAGATTACGGCTATAGCCGATGAAGAACTTGCCAAGTACGATTACATTTTTACCGCAAAGATTCTTCATTGGGAAGACCGCCTTACAGGTTGGTCTTTTAGACCCGATCGCATTGAAGTGCAGTTCGATATTTACAACAATCAGCGTGAACTGATGAACTCTATTCTTGTTAAGGGTAAAAGCGCCAACGTGGTATGGGTAAGCAAACAGCCCAATTCCTTGCTGCCCAAACCCATTAAGATGATTCTTGAAGAATTGTTCTGATTTTATAAATCTGAAAGCCGTGACGGGCTAGTAATGATTAACACTTTGTCATCCTGAACACCGCCAACCCACCTTTTGTGGTGCCTTTTATAAAAATTTCCTTGACATTACCCCTTTATAATTTTATTTATTCGGTATGAAGTATTTTGCATTCTTTTTTGTTCTGTTGTTTTCTACGGCGACGGGAGCCTTTTCTCAAACCTTTGTGGCCATTTTGGAAACCATGTCGCATACCGAGGATGTTTCCCTTCAAGAGAAACTTTTTGTGACCGATAAAATTCGTGAGGTAGCCAGCAATTTGTTTTTAGGAAAGGGCTTTATTGTGATGACCCGTGAGAACATTTCCCAGATGCTCCCTCCTGACAAGAGCATTGAGGAGTGCGAGGGTAATTGCTTGGTGGAAACGGGCAAGAACATTGCCGCCGACTACATTGGGCAGGGGCGCATTAGCCGCGTGGGCACAAAGATAGCCCTTGCCGTGGAACTGTATTCCACTGGCGACAACAACCTGGTGAAGTCCATTAGTTTGCGGGCAGGCGATATTGATGATTTGCTTAACCAGTTGGAGGCCCGTGCCCCCGAGCTTTTTAAGCCGCTGATTGATGGCTACCAGCGGAAAATTGCGGCTGCCGAGATGGAAGCCGCAAGGCAGAAGGCCGCAAAGGAGTTTGACGAACAGGAATCGGTGCAGGTGCCTGAACCATCTGTGGTGGAGTCTGCCGAAAGTAAACCAGCCTCCGTGGATCCGGGGGTGGGCAAAATCGACGATGCAAACTCCGCTGGCGAAGGTGGCAAGAGCGTTGTGATGAAGGTGCTGCCCTGGGTTGTGGTTGCAGCCGGTGCAGCTCTTGTGGGAGCCGGCGTTTACGAAAATTCGCAAATTGGCAATCTCCGCGACGATTACAAGAGCGTTCAGGGCGACCAGGGGCAGATCGACGATGCCTGGGACAAAGTGGAAAATGCCAGGAACTTGCGGAACATTTTCTATGGCGTGGGTGGGGGCCTTTTGGCCGTGGGTGTCACGCTGCACTTTGTGTTTTAGGGAGGTGAAAATGAGAAGTTTTTTTGAAAGAAATAGAAGCAAAACGATCCTCTCCCTTTTTGCTTTTTTGGCTTGTGCAGGGACTCTGCTTGAGGGCTGTACCGACATAGGCGAAAGGGATAACCCCTTGGATGCAAAAGGCATATATGCGAATGGGGGAGAGAACAGCGACAGCGATAAAAATGATGACAAGGGTGAAGATGAAAAGAGTTCCTCCAGCGTTGCCTCCAGTTCGTCGGCGAAGTCCAGCTCAAGTGCAGTTTCCAGTTCAT
>JABUUT010000037.1:0-1946 GCA_021443045.1 Fibrobacteraceae bacterium | reverse complement strand
TGAAGCGACACAAACGGAATATGATGTGTATGGATGGGAAGCCGGCGAAGATGGAGAGATTAAGAAAGGTAATGTCAGCGATGTGGTTTATGTTTACGATGCAAGCACTAGCCCTGCTGCGTGGAGGAAGGCTAGCGAACCTGAAAAAGTATTTGGTGGATGTGTGGCGAGGAATGCTGATAGCGTGGGTTTAGTAAATAAGGTGTGGTACATTTGTAAAAGTCGACAATGGAGGGCCTATGATGTTGATCCTTCAACGGTTGTAAAATCGACAATGACCGATGCCCGTGATAGAAAAACCTACAAGACGGTGACCATCGGCACCCAGACCTGGATGGCGCAGAACCTAAACTACGAATACAACGAGAGAACCGCCAGAAGTTATTGCTACAAAGACAAGGCTGACTCCTGTGCAAAATACGGTCGTCTATACACCTGGGCTGCAGCCATGGACAGTGCCGCCCAGTTCTCTGATGCGGGCAAGGGCTGTGGATGCGGTGAAACATGTTCCCCTAGTGGAACGGTGCGAGGAGTTTGCCCCGAGGGCTGGCACTTGCCCAACGATACCGAGTGGAACACTTTATGGACTGCGGTGGGCAGAACCAGTACCGCGGGAACAAAACTGAAATCTACCAGCGGCTGGTACAACAATGGCAACGGAGAAGATTCCTACGGCTTTTCTGTTCAGCCCGTGGGCTACCTCTTCTATGATGGCGATTACTTGGACAAGGGTAACATCGCTTTCTTCTGGAGTTCTTCCGAGTACGGTAGCGCCGAAGCATCCCAATGGGGCTTCGAATACCAATACGACAGCGTGCGATATGGCAACACTAAGCGCTATTGGTTCTCTGTCCGTTGTTTAAAGGACTAACCCAACAAACAATACTCAAATTCATCAAAATACAAACCAAAAGGAAACATTACAATGTGTCAATCCAATGAAGATAAAAATCGATTAACGAAAAAGGAACTGTATCAGCTTTATTGGCACTGTCGAGATTTTGAAATTGACAAACTCTGGCAACGTGCTATGTTGCTCGCCCCAATGCTTATTCTGTGCTACACAGGATACGGAGCATTCTTCATCAAAAGTTTTGTTGACAATAATGGAATAAACCAATGCCTATGTGACGGAACTCAACCTGCAAATCATATAATCGCCTTGCTTATTGCGTGCATGGGAATGATTCTGTCTGTGTTTTGGATATTGATGATGAAAGCCTCAAAAGCATGGGTCGAAGTTTACGAACAAGCAATATCTGCCATGGACTCTAACGGTTCACTTTATCCTAAAGGTTTTGAAAATGCAGGTGATTTTCACATGGAAAAACTGCCTGAATACAAGAAAGCAAATAAATTCAACTCGTGCATATTTTCTACCAAAGGAGGTTGCTTCTCTCCATCTAGAATAAACATTGCCGTTGGCATATTTTCTTTTGTGGTTTGTTTTTTCCTATTCATTTTCCATAGCATAAATTATTTCTGTTTCTCAAATTTTTCCATCATCTTTTTATTTATTGCAATTGTTGTACTACTGTCTCTTGTTCTATTTTGGCGTTTTAAACAATTGAAAAGCAGCAGTCTCGAAGAAAAAGATTCCGTTGTGTCAAAATTAAACCTCTAGTCAAAATTATGCCAACATCAAAAGACTACAAAACCATTATCGACTATTGTTTAACCAGGCTACTCAAGCCACTTTTAGATAAATTAAGCAAAAAGTTGCAACAATTGCAAACAAATATTTAAAAAAATAAAAAATCAAGCAAAACAAACGCAAAAAAACAGAAACTGGTAGAAAATGTTTTTAAAGGGATTGGTAAAATTATCCCTAAAAACTTCTGCCCACAAATATGCCCCAATGTCTGCGTAGGAAAGATTGGTGAAATTGGCAAAATTGACGAATGGGCTGATGTTGTGAAGAAGTACAAAACCATAGTCTATAAAAA
>JABUUT010000036.1:23160-36492 GCA_021443045.1 Fibrobacteraceae bacterium | reverse complement strand
CTGGAGGTTCCCCAATAGGCCTATGTTTATGGCGGTGCCCGCAAGGGCGCCGTTTTTTTATAACCTAAAGGGCTCCTCTAAAACTTCACCCCAACCTGGGTGCGGATCATAAAGCCGTCTCTGAATGGGTGGTATTTAAAGGTGTCTATGTCGCCAGAAAGGTCGGTCACGTAATCTTTGGAGGCTTCGGAATCGCCCTTGTTTGGACTATTGCCGGAGTTTCCGCTGTTGTTTGTGCTGTTGGGATCGGTGGTGGAACCTGGGCCTGGATTTTTCCCGTAGTAGGTGCTAATGAGTTCCTCGGTTTTTTTGGTGTTCCACGCTACGGGAACTGCCTGGGACATACCCACTTGGGCAAAGAGTTTTTTGCTCTCTACTTTAAGGCTAAAGGTGGGGAGTAGTCCGGTCACAAAAAATTCGTGGTACATGTTGATGGTCTTTCGGCTGTTGCCAAATACGTTGCCCTTTTCGGTTTTACGCATGATGTCGGAACTGGCCCAAACTAAAAAGGCGTTCGTGGCAACGCCTGGCGAAAGTGTGACTCCACCTAGGCGATTGTTCCACCAGTAGTCACCATTGAACATCAGTGCGGTTCCCTTTACGTTTCCCCAAATGCGGTAAGTTACGTTGTACACAGAAAAGGAGAGCACCTGCAGCACAGAGGCATCCAGCACGCGGTTGAGGGCCAAAGATTCGTAAAAGCGACGGTCTTCGGTGGGCACGTTCAATTCAAAGTGGGCAAAGGCGGTGCCTAACGAAAAATCGTTGTGGCCGTGGGTGCTGTTGTAAAGCAGGGTGCCCAAATGGAGGTTTGCTTCAAAGGGAATGTAGGCAAAGCGTTTCACATTCTCTTCGTCGGTGCGTCGCCCCATAAGGTGTCCTTCCAAATCAAGGTACAAATAAAGTAACGACAAACTGGAAGTGGCTCCGCTGTGGGTGTACTGGCCTTGCAGCAGGGTGGCCTCCGTGGAATCCCGCAGGGAGTAGTGCTCTTCTTTAAAACTGGGTGGGTCCGTGTTGATACGTGTGGTAAAAAAGCCTAGTGCGTGGTTCTTGTACTTGCCTCCCAAACCTAAGGTCTTTGCGAAAATTTCTGTTTCCCATTGGCCTTCAATTTGTGGTATCATTTCGTTGTTGTAAATGCCCTGGTCGTCCCAATGGAATTGGAGGAGTTGCAAATTGGCTAATGCCATGGAACCGTAGGCGAACAGCAGGGAATCGGAGGTGTGCCACGTGGCGTATTCGCTAAATGAGGTGAGGGAAGAAAAATCGGCACCTAAATCTAGGAAGCGGAAACGCCCCGAAATTCCACCACCTATTTTTTCGGAATGGTGCCGAAGCTTGAGCATCCAGCCGTTGCCCCATTTTACCTTGGCGGTGGTGGCGCGGTAATTGCCGTAGGCGGTAAGGTTGTTGGTAGAAAGGCTGTCCGAAAAGGTGAGGCTGGTGGCTGAAAATGCGGTGTTTGTCTGATCCAGCAAAAAAAGCCCGCGAAAGTCCGCGAGCCCAGAGATATTTGTGCAAGTGCCTGCGACATAAAGCGCAAGCACCCACGGAAAAATTTTAGACAAACTACTTAGCAAGTTTTAGAGCACGTCGGCAAGGTCAAAGAACAGTTGCCATACGCTTTCTTGAGTCTGGCCAGGCAGTGTTCCGTTAAAGGTGGGGTCTGGCAAAATCACGTTCTTCTTGACTGCTTCCCGCCAAGCCAATTCCCCTTGTTCGTCATCAATTTCCTGTAAATCCAATACAGAAATGGTAATGTTTCCGCTCTTGTTGGCAAAGAAGGCAAAGGGGTCCATGTCGTATGTAAAATCGTCTTCAACGGCTGCATAGAGGGTTCCTTCTGCAGTAGCCTTGCAGTAGCGGGAATCCATGGTGCCAGAGAAAATGTAGCGTTCATCTCCACTTGCAAAATTACAGCCGTCGATTTTCACGTAGAAACTGTAATAATCGTAATCGGGGTAATCGTAGTCTACGCCCATGCGGTATACACCTGGGTCATCATTATTCCATGAAGCATGGTAGCCGTATGCATAGATGCCAGCGACGTTGTTTGGAATCTCTTCCACTTGCTTTGCAATTTGTTGAGCCATGCTTGTCCATACAAAGGATTCCTCAATATCGTCGGTCCATGTCATATTTTCTACAAGTATATCCGACCATGTTGCCACATCGCGGAACTTTATGTAGGGAATGTAATCCTGGAAACCATCGGTAATGCCAAAGAAATTGGAAAGATTCACCTTGAACTTGACACCACGAATGTTGATTTCGGCAGTGTTGAGGATGGCCTTGCGGAAGTGTTCCAGAGTGTCCAAGGCCTTCTGCATGTCCTTGGTAGAAACATCGGCTTCTTCACCGTCGCCCACAATGTACAAATCATAGTCCTGGGAACCTGGAATGCTTGCTTCGGCAATAGAATACTTGAGGCCTTCTTCTACGTTGCGCACAGCACTATCCAACAGGGAGGGGATGGTCTTCCAGTAGGGCTGCCATTCGCTGTAGACGGTGGTGAAAGGGCTGCTTGCCGAATACAGGTCTATCATTTTCTGGTTGGCCTTGATTTGTTCAGCCGACATGGTTTCGCCGGCACCCAGGCCAACGTCGGCAAGTTCAATCCAGTCGTAGGAGCCGTTTTCGTCCAGTTTGATGTTTACGCTGGCCACAGCAATGAGGAAGGCCTTTGCCAAGTGGAGGGCTCCCAAAGCAGGGGCAAATTCACCCTTGTCCAGGGAGATTCTGCGGTCGTCGTAGTTAAAGTCAAAACTGAAGGATTCCACGGAGGAAACATTTCGCATATAGACAATGGCTGTGTCGATGGAGGCAATGGCGGAGGCTGCGGCTTGTTGGATTTGGTCGGTGAGCACTTTCTGATTTGCGTCCTTGGCGAGAGCCGAAGTCTTGTAGAGCAGGGTCGGCATTTCGGAGGGTTGCAGGTTCATCACCTTGCTGTATTCATCATATTCATCGTACTCGTCGTCATCGTCTTCGCTTAGCCTGTCAATGAGTTCCTTAACGGAAGCGTTGTTTACCAAGTCCGATACAATGGAAACGGCGTAACCCAGCTGGGCTCCGCAGTGGTCGGGGTGCTGGTTTATAACCGACTTGAAGGTGGCCTTGGTGGCGGGGCTTACCTTTTGGGCCTGCTTAAAGTCGCCATCGGCAATGGCCTGGAATGTGGAAATCACGTCGTCGGTGGCATTCTGAATGGCAGCTTCTGTTGCGGCGTCGGCGGTTTTGCACTGGCCCTTTTGGATGGTGCCGCCAATGGAATTATTCAACTGATCGTCTGAAATTTGCCCTGGGCTAACTGGCGAAGAAGAATCGTTGGAGGAACTGCCCGAAGAGCATGCGCCCAGCAATGTAAGTGCCGAAAATGCACCGGCCAATAGAACTTTGTTCATACTAAACTCCCAAAGAGTGAATTAAAAAAAGCAAAATATTGATTTTTTTTTACAAAACTACAATAATGGTGGGGCTTTGTCAATAGTTGGTAGTTGGTGGCTGGTGATTGGTAATGAGGGCGCTTCGCTTTGAGGAGTGAGGTCTCTCGTTTCACTCGCTTTGAGCTCTTAGCTCATTCCTCTAGGCGCCTACGCCGAACCTATTTGGTTATCAGTAATTGGTAATCTGCTACTTACTCCATATCCTTGCCGTGGCACTTTTTGTACTTGAGGCCGGAACCGCACCAACAGGGGTCGTTTCTGCCCAGCTTGGGGCCCTGCTGCTGGGCGCGCTTGGCGGCAGCGGCAACGGCTGGGTTCACGTAGGTGCGCCGAACGGTGGGGCGGGTGCCCGGCAGAGCGGACTGATCCATTGGGCCCTGAGAGGCTTCCGCCTTTTCTGCTTCCGCCTGTTCCGCCTGAGAAGGGGAGGAGTTTGTAGTGGGGCTAGATTCATGCTGTTCCACGGTCTGCTGAGGAGCCTGCTGGCGAGGCACCAACTGTTCAGGGGCCACAGTTTGACCATTGGGCAAGGTAATGCGGATGTTTAAAATGCGCATGGCAATAAGGGTGGCAATCTTTTCCAGGCATTCTTCAAACATTTTAAAGCCTTCGCTCTTATACACCATCAGAGGGTCTTTCTGAGCGTATCCATGGAAACGAATGGCATCTTTTAACTGGTCCATTGCATACAAGTGTTCCTTCCAAACCTGGTCGATGGTCATAAGAAGGAAACGCCGTTCAATTTGGTGGAAATCCTGCTCAGGAATAATCTTACCAATATGTTCATACTTGTTTTTGCACTTTTCAATAACAGCATCCAAAACTTTTTCTGGAGTCATGGACATGGCTTCATCCAAAGTAAGGTTGTAGTCTATGCTAAAGCTGCGCTGCAAGTCTGTATGCATACCCTCCAAGTTCCAATTTTCCGGATATGTTTTGGCAGGCACATACTTGGATACTTTAATATCGCAAGCATCCTCAATGCGGAACCGAATTTCTTCGGAAATATCTTCACCGTTAAGAATACGGCGACGAAGACCGTAAATCACCTTGCGCTGTTCATTCATCACGTTGTCGTAGTCCAGCAAGTGCTTACGAATATCAAAACTCTGGCCCTCTACACGGCGCTGGGCACCACGAATGCTGCGGCTTACAATGGGGTGGGTAATCACTTCGTCTTCGCCGACACCAAAACGAGTCATCAAATTCTTTACGTTGTCGCCACCAAAAATACGCATCAGGTTATCGTCCAGGCTCAAGAAATACTGGCTGGAACCAGGGTCGCCCTGACGGCCAGAACGACCGCGCAACTGGTTGTCGATACGGCGGGACTCGTGACGTTCGGTGCCAAGCACATGCAGACCACCTAATTCGGTAACACCTGGGCCAAGGGCGATGTCGGTTCCACGACCAGCCATGTTGGTGGCGATGGTCACCCTGTCCTTAAAACCAGCATATTGAATAATTTCGGCTTCACGACCATGATTCTTGGCATTCAGCACATCGTGAGGAATACCTTCCTTTACCAAAAGACCGTGGAGCTTTTCGGACTTTTCAATGGAGGCGGTACCTACCAAGAGAGGCTGGCCCTTTTCGTGCCTGTTCTTGATTTCAGCCACAATGGCCTTCCACTTGGCATCTTCAGACTTGTACACCATGTCTTGAAGATCCTTGCGAACACAGGGCTTGTTGGTGGGAATCACCCAGGTATTCATGTTGTAAATCTTGATAAATTCCGTGGCTTCCGTTTCGGCAGTACCAGTCATGCCCGACAGCTTTTTGTACATGCGGAAGTAGTTCTGGAATGTAATCGTGGCAAGGGTCTGGTTTTCCCGACGGATTTCCACGTTTTCCTTGGCTTCAATAGCCTGGTGCATGCCGTTACTGTAACGGCGGCCTTCCATAAGACGACCGGTGTTTTCATCAACAATAACTATTTCACCGTCACGAACAATGTAGTCCACATCTTTTTCGTAAAGGTGCCATGCCCTAAGAGCCTGATCGAAGAAATGAACCCAGTCTGCATGTTCGCCATAAAGGTTGGTAATGCCTAAAAGTTCCTGGATGTGGTTTACACCCTTTTCCGTAAGCTGAATATTCTTGTCTTTTTCGTCTACAGAAAAATCCTTATTCTTAATAAGCTTTTTAGCCACCTCGTTTGCCTTGGCATACTTGTCGGTAGCATCTTCGGCAGGGCCACTAATAATAAGTGGGGTACGGGCTTCGTCAATGAGGATGGAGTCCACTTCGTCAACAATACAGAAGTTCAGTTCACGCTGCACCAGCTGATCGGGCTCTACAGCCATGTTGTCGCGAAGGTAGTCAAAGCCAAATTCGTTGTTGGTGCCGTAGGTTACGTCGGAGTTGTAGCTTTCCCGGCGCTGTTCGGAATTAAGGCCATTTACAATAAGACCCACAGTAAGCCCCAGGAACTTGTAAACTTTGCCCATCTGCTTGGCATCGCGGCCAGCCAAGTAGTCGTTTACCGTAACCACATGGACACCATGACCACCAAGACCATTCAGGTAAACCGGCAATGCAGCGGCCAAAGTTTTACCTTCACCGGTAGCCATTTCGGCAATGGAACCTTCGTGAAGAACCAAGCCACCAATCATCTGCACATCAAAGGGAGACATGCGGAAAGGCTTTACAGAATCGGGGTAAAGCTCCCGAACCTTGGCATACAGAGCGGCAGGGAGGTAAACTTCCCATTCGGGCTTACCAGCAGCAAGCTCCGCCTTGGCAGCGTCAGCAGCAGCCTGGAGTTCGGCAGGGAGCTGGCCAAAGTCAAATCCAAATTCAGGGTTAAAAATATTGAAAATACCCAAGCGGCGGTCGCAAGCTTCACGACAGACAGCAAAAGCTTCAACCTTAATATCTTCCAAGGAAGCACCATCATTTAACTTAGCGCGGAATTCTGCACTTTTAGCAGCGAGGGCTGCATCATCCAAAGCCGCAAGGGCATCTTGAGCCTGATGAATTTCTGCAATAATAGGGAGCAGCTTCTTTACCTTACGTTCATGAGGTGTACCAAATACCTTATGAAGGAGACTGTCTACAATACTCATTTGTTTTCCTTTATGTACTTGCCCAAACAAAAATCAGCAAAAACGCCCACGACTCCTGTCTGTGCATATTTCTAGGGCCTAAGATACAAAAAAAATTAGGCCATGTCATAGAGGAAATGTGAATAAAGGCAGTTAATTCTCATAAGAGCACCTCTAAAAAGTTAAATTTACTCCATGCAGCCCAATCTCTTTGAACTTTTAAAGACATCCTCAAAGTCCAAGGCCCGCCTAGGTAAAATCACCACGGCCCATGGTGTGGTGACCACCCCCATATTCATGCCCGTAGGCACCAACGGCACCGTCAAGGGAATTTCTAGCCGGGATATTCAAGAATTGGAAGCCGAAATCATTCTCGCCAACACCTACCACCTTTACTTGCGCCCGGGAACCAAGACAGTAGCCGCCGCTGGGGGCATCCAGAAGTTCATGAATTGGAATGGCCCTGTGCTCACCGACAGTGGGGGCTTTCAGGTTTGGAGCCTCAAGGAGCTGCGCCACATTACGGAGCAGGGCGTGGAATTTCGAAGCCACCTGGACGGTTCCAAACATCTTTTTACACCGGCAAGCGTCATGGGTGCTCAGCGTGAAATTGGTGCCGACATCATCATGGCCTTTGACGAGTGTACGCCGTACCCCAGCACCATCGCCGAAGCAGAACACTCCCTGTCGCTCACCCTTCAATGGACAAGAGAGGCCATGGAATGGCTGTGTAAAAATCCACCCATTCACGGTTACCCCCAATACTTCTTTGGTATCGTTCAGGGAGGTATGCACAAGGAACTTCGGCAAAAGTCTGTCGAAGCTCTTAAGGAACTTGGCCCCGATGGATACGCCATGGGTGGCCTTTCCGTGGGAGAGCCTATAGAAACCATGTACGAAATTGCAGATTTTTGCACCAGCTTGTTGCCCCAAGACCGAGCCCGCTATGTGATGGGTGTGGGAACCCCCTGGAACTTGCTGGAACTCATCAAACGCGGGGTGGATATGTGCGATTGCATTCTGCCCAACAAAAATGCCCAGGACGGCTTGGTGTACACCAGCAGGGGAGTGCTCCGCTACAAAGGCGCCCGCTTTGCCATGGATTTTAACACCCCCCTGGACCCCGAATGTAAATGCTATTGCTGCACCCACTACAGCCGCGGATACCTGCGACACCTTTTTAAGGCGAAGGAACCTTTGGGATGGACATTATCCACCATCCACAACCTTCATTTTTACATCCACCTGATGCAACAGGCCAAGGCTCACATTGCAAACGACACCTTCGAAGAATGGGCAAGCGAAATGATACCCCGCCTGATGCAGGATGCAGAATAGGATTATCTTTACCATGCGGCATTTTTTCTGTAGACTTTTTTATAAACTTTTATTCATAATCCTCTACTCTGCAAGGTGGAAATTTAAAACTGTCCAAGCTAATTATTACTTTATATGTAATAAGCAGGGCGGCCTCTTGAATTTGCCCCCTCTCCCAATTTTTTACAAACAGCTAATAAAAAATCTCACCCGCCATTTTTCCGAGCTTTTAATAACCCCACAGATTTTTAAAAATGCTCCGGAAGAATTTGAAGAGTACCCTTGTGTTAGGGGAGGTGTAAAACTGTGTGTGGATTTTAATTCATTACCCATTTTAAAAGAAATGCGAAAGGGCGGCATATTCCTTACCGCCCACTATGGAAACTACGAAGCCCTGGGAGCCTGGGTTTCACGGCTGGGGCTTCCCCTGAAATCCAGCTTTGCCCCTCTAAAGCCAAGTTTTTTAAACCAACTCCTAAAAAAAAGGATCAGGGCTGTAAAATACCAGGGAAAACCCTATGAATTTTCGGTTGCGGCAAACTCCCCAAAAGACTTTTTGAACCTGGTGGATAACCATTTTCTCTTTTGCCTTGTGGCCGACCAGGATGCACGAGGTTCCAGTGCCAAGGAAGAGACACTTTTAGGCTCACCCGTAAAAGTGAACCCCCTTCCCGACTTTATTCGAGACCACCGCCCACAGGTTCCCGCATACCTCTGCTGGATTCAAGAAGCCGAAAACGGCAAAGTCCGCACTTTACACGCTTTAAAAATCCCTGAAAAAACACACAATTCCACTGTTTTTTACGCCTACAACCGCTGGCTGGAACAACGCATTCAAGAAAACCCCTCCCAATGGTACAGCTGGACCCACCGCCGCTTCTACAGCCTTCACTCCGAAATATACTAAGGGGCACCTCTAAAAAATCTCTAAAGCCCCCTCCTATCCCTATTAAAATTTATTCTTATGGAATTTTTTTTAAAACTGACATACTTTGTCAGTTTTTTTTTGTATATTATATCTAAACCGCCGATTTAACCTTACTTGCGGGCGGTATAACAAACAGCTAAAAAGGAGGCCACTATGGCTTTGCATTTTGATTTTGGTCCCAAGAATTTGAACTTGGATTGTTCCACCTCCATAAAGGCTTACCACAAAGGTTTCAATGTGGGTGCATTCACGGAACTGGCGGAAATTTGCCGGCAGCGCATGGAGGAACTTAATTATACCCCCCATGACCTTTTTGAAATGTACAAAAAGCATTGCGAATTGCATGGTATTAAAGAAAAGGAATCTGACAAGAGTTTGCTTTCCAAATTTTGCAATATGATTGACCTGGGTGCTATTCCTAAGAGGCTGCGTCCCTTTATTTTGGATGTTCTACACATTGATGCTGCCACAGAGGCGGAGGCCTTAGGCAAGTGGGATTTGCGAAAAAAAATGGCTGAAGCCATGACCATAAATTATGAGGCTGACCATTATTTTGAAAATTTGGCCCTGATTTTGCGCCATGCAGACTTGATTATGGAATATCGGGAGTTTGCAGAGCTGCAGCTGGATTTTGCGGGCTACAGTTTTTGCTGTTTTGGCGGACGGCATGTTTATCTGGGTGAGTTGTTGAACTACTACAAGCATGGCCTTGGCGTTGTAAAGGGTGGTTGCCCCCATTGCGGTGGCCATGTTTACAACCACTGGTGCTGCGGTTCTATGATGTCGGGGGTTCGACATAATGTGGGCTATTGTGAAAAGTGTGGCTCCAAGGTGAAAAACGACAAGGGGGAATTTGGCAGCCCTCGCTACAGCTTGAATTACGAACTGCCTACAAAGCGTGTTCCCAATAACATGAAGGATAACCCCTGGAATGTGTTCTACCTAGTTCGCCTTTTGAAACTTTTGGAAGGCCCGTTAAATTCTAGCAACTAGCGGGGCTATTTTGGGAAGCCTGTAAATGGTGGTTGGTTGTCAGTAGTCGGTTATCGGTTGTCAGTGGTTGGTACTTGTGTGGATATTCTGTGGATCCTTCACGGCGTGTGCCGTTCAGGATGACACATATGTTAAACATTAAAAATTGACATCACATACTCTGGATCCTTCACGGCGTGTGCCGTTCAGGATGACACATATGTTAAACATTGATCACTTATCATTAACAAACAACCATTAAATTCTCTGGATCCTTCACGGCGTGTGCCGTTCAGGATGACACATGCATTAATCATTAACAAATTCTCTGATGACAGATTACTGAGAGCCCACACATGCTTTTGAAGGTGGCCCTTATTTTTTTAGGTGCAGTTTTCTGAGGATTTTGCCCAGCAGTTCGTTGAGGATGTCGCTGGCATCTTTGCTGCCCAAAATTTTCTGTATGAAAAGGGTGAGCACAAAGAGGGCGATGCCTGCGGCGGCACTGTAGAGAATGAGTGTTGCGAGATTTATATTTCGAACAAATTCTCCGGAGAGGTGGTCGAGGCCCATGGCGGCTCCAATCATCACCACGAATGTGGCTAGCGCCCTAAGCATGTTCATAAGGGCATTTTTCATGCCTTGGGTGCCGTTCCGCTTGGCCCATAAGAATATCATGGAAACAACCTGCAGAAGGGCGCCTGCAGCTCCCACAATGGGAACGCTCTTGATGCCCAAAGGCTCCGAAAGGAAAATGTAGGCGGGTATGGTGGCGGCAAAGATGCCTGTGTTGAGAAGTGTGGGAGCCCACATGCGTTCGGCGGCGTAGAAACTGCGCACAAGCACAGCCTGCAAGCAAAGGCCGAGGCTTACGGGCAAATACCATCTCAGAATTTCGGCAATATTCTCGGTGGCTTCGCGGCTGAATGCCCCCCGTTCAAAGAGGATACGCACGGCAGGGAAACTCAAAGCATAAACGGCTACTACGGCAGGGATGAGTACGCAGAACATGCGGGAGAGGCTCTTCCAGATTTTTTGGTTCAGTTCGGGCATGCGGTTTTCTTTTACTAGGCGCGCCATGTCGGGGTAGCTAGCAACACTTACAGAAAATCCGAATACGGCTACAAGAGTGTACATAACGCGGTAGGCGTAGTTGAGGCTAGAAATACCGCTGCTTCCAAAGCTTGCCCCAAAGCTTCTGATGATAAATTCCAGGCCGAACATGGAGCCCACACCGAGGCTCATGGGGAGCATCATTTTAAAGTAGCGGATGATGTCGGGGTGTTTGGGTTGAAGTATTAATTTGTATTGAATACCGCCACGCTTGGCTCCAAAAATTTGCAGGGCGAAGAACCCGATGAAGGCTCCTATGGGAACGCCCCAGGCGAAGCCTTCCAGCCCATATTTTACCCCCGTTACCTTACTCATGTATATGCAGAATGTGCCTCCGATGATAACAGCTGCGTTGTAGATGAGGCCTGTGAGGGAGGGAATGAGGAACTGCTTGCGGGTGTGCTGAACCGCTACCAAAATGCTCCCCACGAAGATGAAAACTTGGCCAGGGAGTATGATGCGGCCGTAGTAGGTGGCTCGGGATAGAAGTTCGGGGGTGGCACCGCTTCTGGTGAGAAGATTAAGGAGTTCCGGCATAAAGATGAAGGCGGGCACCACAAGGATGAGAAGCACCATGCCGAAGGTGTTTAGCACATTGCTGAAAAATTTCCAGCTTTCTTCTTCTTTGCCGGCCACTTTGTAACCAGTGAATATAGGGATGAAAATGATGGAGAGAAACCCGGTGCTCACCACGTGGTTCAGAATATCGGGAATCATGAAGGCTAGGTCCAGGGCGTTTTTTTCTAGGGAGACCCCAGCGGCGTGGGCCAGGAGCATTTCGCGGACAATTCCCAGCACGCGGCTTAAAAGCATGCTTACGGCAATGATAATGGCGGCTTTGTTCATGGTGTAAAATATAAAAAAGGAAAATTTTGTATGGATTTGTATTTTGTGCAAAGCGCATGGTGTAAAATGTTTGTAATTTATGGAATATGAAAAAGATTCTTTCCTCCCTTCTCTTTTTGGCGGTCTTCGGTTTTTCGGCTGAGGTCCAAGTGTTGAATCCATCGGGTGCGGATTTTTCCCCGGATGCTCCGGATATGGTAAAAACCATAGTTCGCGCTGCTATTCAGCAAACGGGAAACACTCCTGTGGATGGCTTTGCCGATGTTCAGGCCCGCACCAACTTGATGACTTTGGGTTCTTCCATTGTGGTTGTTTGCGAACAAGTTGTGAATGGCACGGTGGTGGGTTCTGGCAAAGAAAAGGCGGCCACCTTGGATGATATCGATGTGGCCATTGAAATTGCGGTGAAGTCTGCCTTTGCCAATTCTGTTCAGTCTGGTGATGGGGCTGCATACGCCCCCGCTGCTGCCAGCACAAGCGAACCCGAAGTGGTGGCTGTGTATTATGTGGATAAAAGTGGCTCTGGTTCAGGTGAAGACCCCAACGACAATTTTGCCCACAAGCGCCCTACACGAAACTATGTGAGCTACGGTTTGGGTATTGCAGCCTGGCACAACTGGGACGAAGGTAGTTACCACGAAGGGGATACAAAGTACAAGAATGTGAAGATGGATTGGGACCAGGCCTTTGTGTTCCACTATGCCCGTATTTTTGAAGTGGCTCCAATAGCGGCCATTACCATTGTGAACAACATGAACATTTCTTTTAGCGATTATTTTCAGTGGCACGAAACATTCCTGATTGGTGGGCGGTTCTTCTTTAGTTCGGGTGCGGTAACCCCCTATGTGGGTGCAGGCATTGGCCTTGGCATGCAGACCGACGAAAGAATGAGTGACGACAATGACTTTGCCATTGGTATGGCGGCTGGTGCAGAAGTAGGTATCATACTTTTCCGCAATTCCTCGGTGCAGCTTGAAATTGGTGGCGCCTGGGATGCTCTGTGGGATGGCTTTGACTCCTTCGACCATCGTTTTGGTGCCGGCTCTGCCTACGTTGCCATTAACTATTAGTCAAAGGTTTTGCACCTTCCATTTGTGATTGTGTGAAGAAATTATATTTCCCAGGATTCCTTTTTTATACAGCGAAGAGAAAAAAAACCCTTAGGTGTATCGTTATTCCATTCTTCATAATTTGGAGAAAAAAATACCATTTCTCCATAATCCGAAGATGTTTGAGTTATCCAAATTTGCTCAATTCCATTTAAATCTCGAAATATATATTTTGTTATTTTTCCTGTACGTATATTAAATTCAAAACTTCCGCGACCACTGAATAATGAAACATCCATACATTCACCTTTTTGGAAATACTTGATTCCATTCATTTGATAAACAACTTCATTCCATTCGGACAATTTCGGAACTCGCCACTCTCTAGGACAAAGAGAATCTAAAATTTCGTAATCTATTTTTCCATAATTAGGCTCAAGTTCATTTATAAACTGTACTGAATACAATCGTCCATAAATATCGCAATTGGACTGCAGTTCATCATAGCAAACACTGGATTCCGATGCATAATTTAGATTCTGATCCATCCAAATTTTGTCGCCAATGGTGATGTATTTGTATACCTGACCATCGCGTTCGTCAACGAATGT
>JABUUT010000036.1:21831-23091 GCA_021443045.1 Fibrobacteraceae bacterium | reverse complement strand
GAAGATTCAGTGCATGAGGTCACTAGGCTGACCCAGACCAACGCTAAAAATAAGAAATTTATTTTATTTATAGTCATAAAAATCAAATATATGAATTTATCTTTAATTTGTCAAGATGGTGTTTTTTAAAAAAAATTACAGATAAATTATCTTTGATAAAGTTCTTTGGCATGTTCCGCCTGCCAAACTATGAGCCCTGGAACATGGAAGACGACCCTAGCTATAATGCGCAGTCCAGGAATGGATATGCCGAAGCAAGCGGTGTAGCTTTATTGGATGAAGAAGGAAACCTGCTGAATGAATGGGCCTGTTTTGATAGTGATGGTCCTGCGATACAGGCGAGGAAAGAAGCCCGAGTTCTGGCATCAGATGAAAAAATGGGTTCTAATACCGCTAGCACCCTCAAGCTTGTTGTGGAAAATACAGGCGGCACTATGTTGGATGGTTTTGAACTTCGGTACTATCTGCGCGACAATTCAGGAAATGTCCAAGTATCGGCCTATGATGCCGAGGGGGCTTCTGTAAGCATGAATGATGCCGGAGGAAACCTGCATTTTGTATCAGTTGTTTACAAAGATACAAAGCTGAATCCTGGTGAGAAGGTGGACTATGGTAATGGCGTCAAGTTCGAACTCCATTATCCAAACTGGGCAGAAGGCTTTGATGCAAGTGACGACCCTTCGCACTACAATATCACTGGTTGGGGCCAGGTTGTGGCAGATTCTGTTGTTCTCCTTGATTTAGGTGGAAACCTTATCTGGGGTAAGGTTCCAAAACCAGAGTTTGATGGGGAATATGAAATTTCACAGCCAGAACGAGGCATTGTTTTCCGAGACAATGACAACATATATGTAGACATTGATGAGGAAGGTCACTATATTTTGGAAGTGGTAAATGCTGCAAGTGTGCCTGTTAAAACATTGTTTAACGGCTACTGGGAGGCCGGTGAACATGTTGTAAATGTATCCAACTACACATTTGCTTCTAATACATATCTGGTTCTTAAGAAAGACAAAAAAATCATTTATTGGAATTTATACAAATAAGGTAAAATATGAAAATAACTAAGATTTTGGCAATGGCGTTTATTGGAATATTGTGTGCCTGCTCTGAAGACGAAAGCTTTAATCCGGAGGAGGTTTGCCCTGCCAGCGGCCGTGGAACATTTACTGACGAACGCGATGGGCAAACCTACAGGTACATCACCATAGGCAATAAAATTTGGATGGATCAGAACCTGAACTACGCCACAGAAACCAG
>JABUUT010000036.1:6817-19241 GCA_021443045.1 Fibrobacteraceae bacterium | reverse complement strand
GGTTGGTACTTGTGTGGATATTCTATGGATCCTTCACGGCGTATGCCGTTCAGGATGACCAATTATTAATCATTAACCATTAATCATTAATAATTGGCTCCACATTCTGTGGATCCTTCAGGGCTTTGCCCCTCAGAATGACAGGGCGTTGAGCATTAACCACAAACCGTTAGTAGCGCTTTGGCTGGAATGTGAAGCCATTGTGGGCGAAATTCCAACTCGTAGCAGGCTTCGTACACTGCCTTGGCAAAAATATAGGGCTTGGTGGCGGGCTTCAATGCATCGGCGGTTAGGTTGCCAATGGATTCCGCATATCCTTCCAAAAAAGCATTCTCGGCTGCTGTGCTGTTTTGCCCTGATACCGCCGATGCATATTGCAGGCTGCGGAGCATACCTGCAAGGTCTACCAAAGGAGACCGAAGCCGCCGCCGGAATTCAAGCGTTCGGGCTGGCTCTCCTTCAAAGTCGATAATCTTGAATTGATTCTGTATCCACAGAATTTGCCCTAAATGAAAATCTCCGTGGATGGTTTGGGGTAAAAGAAGGGGAGGAGGGAAATGAAATTTATTTTTTAGAATATTTATGTGGTTGTGCAGCTCTATTGCCCATGGATTTTTTTCCTGTTGGGTCTTTAGATGTTTTTCTAAAAGACTTTGAAGTTTGTCTAGGGGAGGCTCCTCTGCGGTTTCTATTGGACTGCGGCCCAGATTTTGAAGTGCCAAATGCATTTGTGCTGTTTGGTTTCCCAGTGCTCTGCTTTTTACTACCACATCTTCTAAGGATGGACCTCCCAATTTCATTTTTTTGCAAAAAAGGCTCCAGCAATCTACTGCACTTTCGTAGTGTTCTTCTAAAATGCCCAAAGTGTAGATTTGATTTTCTGTTTGGTACTGGCAAAGACCTAGAATTTGGGGAGCCCCATTAAAGAAAGCCTTATTCAGGGATTCTAAAATCATGGGCTCGGGGTGTAAACCCTCTTGCAACCGGCGGTACAATTTAAAGAAAAAATGGCTGGGCAGAACAAAGGAAGAATTGCTCTGTTCCGTGGTGGTGGGGGCTATTTTATCTAATAGGGCCACACTTTGCTCTTTAAAAGGCACAAGACTTTTAAAGATGAATTTTCCCTTGGTCCCTGGAATTTCTTTTTGGCAAAACCCCTCCTGCAGTAAGTAGCCAAATTTTTTTTCATCTTCAATGATTGCGTACAAATTAAAATTGCTTTCTATATCATCAAAATAGACTTTGACAATGGAAAGTTTGTTTTGTGCCACAGGTATGCAATCAAAAATTTCGGTTCGCTGAATGGGGCGACCTTTTCCCATGAACCATCGTTTGTCATTAAGTGAAATCATGGGTTGGAAAGGGGTGGAAAATACCCTTGGCGTCTCAGTTCGGCCAAAATTTTTAGTTTATTTGAAATGGGTTCTTTTTCAAAACCTTCAACGATATATTCCGGAATTCTTTTTGTGGGGCGAAATGGGCTGGGAACGCTTTCTATATCGCCTAATTTCCAGTTTAGAAGGAGCTTGGAGAGCATTTCGTCCCAAGGGAAAATGTCTGTTGCCGTAAGGGTGATTTTTGCGGGCTTTTCTCCATCAATACATTCCAACACAATGGTTCCGTCCCGATGGCAAGAAAAAAGCACAGCCTTCCGTGCCCGATTTTGGGTGGATGGCTGTGCCTGAATGTTCAGTGTGATTTGCAACGAAGCCTCTAAGCTGCGGATGCAATTTCCCGCTGGAATTGGGCGTATTGATAAGAGGAAATAGCTGTGATTTTTATAATCAACTCACGAGTTACCCCAGCCTTGATCAACGCCTTGGCATAGTTGTATTTGTTCATATCCAATGGATGCATAAGAACCTCACTTTATCTATCCTCAATTTAGAACTTTTTTTTAATTTTTGTATACTTTGGGGCAAAAATAAATTGGACAATCTGTCTATACATAAAATAGATTTTATCCAAAATATTGAGTATTAAGGAGTTACAGATTTTTATAGGTTGTGATGAAAATCAACAAAATTTCCTAGTGTACAATAAAAGATGCGTATGTGTATTTACATGGATATTCACTGGATTCCTCCCCTATCCCCTATCGCTGCGCTCCAGGGCTAAAGGCCGCTCCAGGGTTCAGGGCTAAAGGCAGCTCGGAATGAATGGCAATGCGTTAATCATTTAACCATTGATCCGCATTCTATGGATTCTATCGGCACTGCGTGCCTCCAGAATGACAATTCATTCAACACTAATCATTGATAACTACCTTCTGCCTTAAATTTCGGCTTCAATCACAATTTCTTCATATTTTTTTTGCCCTGCAACCACGTTTCCTTCTGGAGAAACAATCATGGAGTTTCCCATGTAGATTTCTTCTGGATTTTCTTTATTGCTGGGCTGTGGAGTTGTGTAGTTCACTGCTGCAATAAAGGTGTTGTTTTCTCTGGCTCTTTGTATAAGTAATGTTTCAAAATCTTCGTTTCGAATGGCGGGCCATGCCGCTTGTACTGTAACTAATTTTTGCTTGTTTGATTTTGTATAAAATAATTTGCTAATTTGTTTGTACAATTCTGGGAAGCGCAAATCGTAGCAGATGGTTGGGGCTATGTTCCAGTGATTTAGTTGAAAAACGGTGGGATTTTGCCCTGCGATAAATCCGTATTCCTGTTCTGGGAAAAAAGGGTGGATTTTGTTGTATCCAGCGGCTTCTGTGCCTGTTTGGGAATGGGGGCTATATAGGCCTGTGTGGTTTACCAATCCATCATCAGTTTTACCTATTCCTCCACCTAGAACGTGGCACTGGGTTTGGTTGCTTATTTCCTGAAGAAAAAGAACGGTTGGTTCTTGGGAATTGCTAAAGTTTTCGGCCTCCTGGGCACAGTGGCTTGGCAGGTATCCGGTGGCGAACATTTCGGGGAGAATCACCAGGCTGTCTTTTTTTGGGGGCGTTTTTTTCAATAGATTCCGTACTTTTTCAAAGTTTTGGAATTTCTGGTTCTTGACTACGGCCATTTGCACTAAATAGATTCTCATAATGGACTAAATCTAACATTTAATTTTGCTAGATTATGGATATATGAGACGTTGTTCCCTGTTTTTGTTTGTTGTTCTTTTTGCCCTTAGTGCGGCGGTGTCCTTTGCAGCTTCGCCAACTACAATTGTGGGTGTGGTCCTGGAATCGGAATCGGATTTGCCTTTGGATGGTGTAAAAATCACCTATCGCTCTGGAAAATCTTTGGGAAGCACCAATGCCGATGGCCGCTTTGAGTTGACGGTAGATTCTAAAAAAGCCTCCCTTGTGTTTCAGAAGGAAGGGTACGACAGTGTTTATGTGGATTTGATTGATTTTCCGGACTTGCTGGACATGGTGGTGACACTTGCTGTAAATGTGAGGGACCTGGGTTCCAGCACCATTGTTGGGGATGGGGAACCTGTAAAGTGGGAACCTGAGCGCACCGTGGCTGTTGAAAAATTGGAAGATGCTGCTGGCATGCGTTTTGATGTTACGGAACATTTGGGGCAGATGCCTGGCATTTCGGGCCAAAAGGATTTTTCCAGTGCCTTGTACTATGACGGTTCCAGAGCTTCTGATGTAGCTTACCATCTGGGCCGCTTGCGCATTCCTAACATGCGTCATTTGGATGTGGGCTTTCCGGGCAACCTTTCTGTAATCAATCCCCATTCCTTAAGTGGTATTGAAATTCATGACCACTATGGAGATGGCCCTATTGGCCAGGGCTTGGCTACCTCGGTGCAGTACATTCCTGAACAAACCAAGGGTGAATGGGGGCTTCAGGGTTCTATGGGCATTACCCTTCAAGAAGTAATGCTGGACGCCCCATTTTTATTCTGGGATTCTTTCCGCTTTGCTTTCCGTCGTTTGAATGCAGAAATGCTAAAGAACCTGGGTGAAAAGTTTTTTACGGAATTTCGCAAGCGGGGTGGAGACTCCAAGGAAGACGGCAAGGTAAAGTCTAGCGACCCCTTTGATTTGTCGGCCTTTGATGTTTATGCCCAGTTAAATGGTTCTGATTCCAGCGGCAACACTTGGGCCTTGCGAACCCTGTACAGCTCAGATGAATATTCTGTGAGCCAGGATACCTCCACGGCCTACGATCAGGTGAATTCCATTGATATTATTGCCGGCGAACAGGAATATTTGGTTGTGGGCGCCGAATACGCTTCTCGCTTTGGCACCAGTTTTCATGCCGGTTTTGTTCGAGAATATTTAAGTGATACCCTGCGGGATACCACCGGTTTTCGCTCCTCTAGTAATGATAAGACGGCTGCTACATTTATAGATGCCTATAGCCAGACCCATTCCACCATTAGCGGTGGTGCCGACAAGAATTTTGAAGGATCTATTTTGGGTGCTAATCTTAGTGGGGCTCTTCTGTATGAGCACCACATTGTGGAAAGAGGCTTCCCTGAATTTGGTGGAAAACGTTCTGACGACTATCAAACGGGAGTGCTTTCGGGTACAGGCCGCTTTAAGTGGAAGCAGGACTACGGTGAAGAAATTGTTTCTGTAGGTGCTGTGGCTGATGCTGGTGATCATAAAGCTGTTCCCACGGCTTCTTTGGACATAGAAAGAAATTTATCTGGTGTGGACACAGCCTATTGGCGGGTGTTTGGCAACGCGGCTTACCGCTCCGACTGGAAGCATTTTTACGATGATGGAGATTTGACTGGCCGCTTGGAAACAGGCACTTCAGCCAAGTTGGGGTTAGGGTACCGTTCTAAATATTTTGATGCCCAAACGGCTGGTTTTGGTCGCTATTATTTTGACCCTCTGTTGCCTATGCCCAAGGCTTACGCCCAGTACATCGATGTAACCCCAGTGGATTACGCTTGGGTTATGGGTGGAACTGCCACCATGGAATTAAAAACGTCCCATCATTTTTCCATGGCGACCAACCTCAGTTCTGTATATGGTGAGTACGAGCTGGAAAATGGAAAATCCCTTCCTTGGGAAGCCAATTCCAGGCTAGACATTGTATCCCATTTCCGCTACTACCCTCGCAAGGATTCCATGGTCTCTGTAATTTTAACGCACCATGCTTTATATCATAGACCTCTTTATTACTACCAGATTATGCCCTCTCATTCTGCAAATCAGTCTAACGGAAGCCGCTGCCTTCGAGATTATCACGAATTTACCGACTTGTACCGCACCGATATCCGAGTGAATTTAGATTTGCCGGGAAAACAGAAATACTTCTTTAGAAGTGCCAGATTCTATTTGGAACTGGATAACATATTCTCCAAATTGGATGTGGAAGCCCTTAAATTCTTGGGCTCTGAAAACGCCCGTGAACGCTCTTGGGTAACCAAGGATAATGATGAAAACTCTGCCAATGGTTATGACCTTGTTCCCTTTATGGCGAAGGGCATGGGGCTGTTCTTTGTATTTGGTGTAGAAGTCAAATTGGGTATTTAGTGGTGCCTAAAATGATTCTGGTTTCGTTGCGTAAAATGGCCCCATTGTGCCTTTCTTTGTGGGTGGCTTTTGCCTTGGCTCAGGCTGCTGTGGAAGATTCTGTTTTTGTTCCTCCAAAGCCAGAAAAACCGTTGCGCTACTGCAAGGCGGCACGGCAGTGGGTGGAGTACGCTTTGGCCGATACCAACTTGGTTGAAATCACAAAAATGAAGGGCGTGGTTATGAACCTTCGTTACGCCACATTTGATAATGTGAGCGGCCATGACATATACTGTGGTTTGCATCGTGCTTTTTTGCATAGGGATGCATACGGCAAGTTGAAACGGGCCGTTACTTTATTGGAAAAAGAAATGCCTGGGTACCATATTGTGGTTTTTGATGCTTCGCGGCCTCTTTATGCCCAGGAAATTTTACGCCGTACTGTTCGTGGAACGGCCTATTCCAGTTTTGTTGCTTCGCCTTCTACTGGTGGAATGCACAACTATGGCTTGGCTATAGACATGACTGTGGCGGATAGTAGTGGGGCCTTGCTCGACATGGGAACGGACTTTGATTCCTTTGAACGTGTTGCTGGGTCTGTGGGGGAGGAGGATGGGTTAAAGTCGGGAAGACTGTCGCAAACCCAAGTGGACAATCGAAACAAGTTGCGCTCCATTATGAAAAAGGCGGGGTGGTCTCTTTTACCCAGTGAGTGGTGGCATTTTAATGCATTCCCTTCAAAATTTGTTCGGGAAAACTACCCTAAATTTGAATTTTAGATTTTCTTGATGCTGGCCCGTTTTAAACGGTCGTTGATGGCCATGCCCACCCCCACATTGGGAATGGGGTCCACTAAAATAAGGCTGTACTGGGGATTGTCCAAATCGTGCATAAAGGCGTACAAATTGGAAGTGGCTTCTGTAAGGTTCCCTGATTCTGATAAATTAAGCGTGGCGGGAATGGGCCCTTTTTGGTTGCCAAAAGCAATGCGAACGGCGTTGGCTGGCAGCGGGGTACCGGCAGGAACTACGCCATAGTACAGGGGAACTTGAGGCCGGTAGTGGGTATCCATTTGTCCCGGTGCTGCCATAGGCTCTCCTGGCTTGGAGGTTGATTCTTTTATAGCCACTCTTCCCAGCACCTTTTCTATCATTTCGGGGGTAACGGCCCCTGGCCTAAGCACCGTAGGAACTTCAGCCACCAAAGAGATGATGGTGCTTTCTACGCCAACGGCGCAGGGCCCCCCATCCACAATTCCCGAAATTCTGCCAGCCAGCTGATTTGCCACATGTTCTGCGCTGGTTGGGCTTACATGCTTAAACAAATTGGCACTGGGGGCCGCCAGGGGCACTCCCGCTTTCCAAATAATTTCCTGGGCCACAGGATGGCTAGGAAAACGCACAGCGACGGTGGGAAGAGCGCTGGTACAAAGATCGGGAATAATATCTTTTTTTGGCAAAATCAGTGTCATGGGGCCTGGCCAATACATTTTGGCGAGGGCGTAGGCCTCTTCTGGAATATTCTGGGCCACTTCGGACATTTGGCTTATGTCGCAGATATGCACAATCAAAGGGTCGAAGGTGGGCCTTTCCTTGGCAGCAAAAATTTTGGCTAAGGAATTTGGATCAAAGGCGTTGCCTGCCAGGCCATACACCGTTTCGGTAGGTATGGCTACAACTTCGCCACTTTTTAGTAGACGAGCCGCTTCGTCTATGGTAGTCCAAGGAGGATACATATCAAAACCAAAGATAAAAAAACGAATGCCATTCGGCATTCGTTTTTTAAGGTCTTGTTCCGATTAGGCTTCGGTAGTTTCTGTTGCTGGTTGTTCCGGCTGCTTGGGGCGGCCTACAGCAAAAACTTTGTCACAGGCTGTGTTAAAGCGCTGCCATACCTTTTCAGATTCGCTGCGAGGAACAGCGCCAACTTCTTTCCACAAACGACGAAGGTTCTTTACTTCGTTCATGGCTCTGCCGGCCGTTTCTTCGTTTAACTCGGTCAAAAGGTCTTCGGCCTGTTCACAGAGCAACAGTTTCTTTTGAAGGTTGTTCTGGCGAGCCTGTTCCTGAATGTCCAATTGGTCGCGGCGGCGTGTAAAGAAGTCGTCGCAGGCTTCGCGGTATGCTTTGTAGATGAGCAAATCGTCTACACCACAAGAGCCTAGGGCGCGCCAGTCTTGCTGCAAAGCACGAACGGCATCAGCCAACTGGTTAGAACCTGCGGATTCCGCAAATTGACGAATTTTGTCAATAATTTCTTGCTTCTTGGTTTTTACTTCTTCCAATTGCTTCCGAAGGTTTTCATCTGTTTCGGCAACACGAGAAAGGAACTGATTTATTACCGTGCTGTAGCGATCAAAAATGGTTTCCACATGTTCTTTAGGGATCATTCCAATGGTTTCCCACTGGGCCTGAATTCCCTTTACGGTTTCAATCACCTCGGCTGTAATATTGTTTAAGTCAATGGCTTCCAGCTTTTCGCAAATGGCTGTCTTCAAATCCAGGTTCTTCTTTTTGTCGGCGTCCATTTCTTCAAAGTGGGCGCGCTTCTTTTCAAAGAAGGCATCGCATGCAGTACGGAAACGTGTCCAAATTTCTTCAGACTTGGCCTTGGGAACGGGGCCCGATTTTTTCCAGGCTTCCTGCAACTGTTTAAACTTGTTCGAAATTGTGTTCCAGTCTGTGGAATCCTTGATAGCTTCCGCTTCTTCACAGAGGGCTACCTTCTTTTGGTAGTTGCTTTCGCGAACTTCATCTTCCTTTTGAAGGTTTTCCTTGTGTTGGGCATAGAAGGCGTTGGTGGCAGCCTTAAAGCGTTCCATGAGAGCGGCAATGTTTTCTTTAGGAACCATGCCAATGTTCTTCCAGGATTCCTGGATTTCTTGCATAGCCTTTAGCTTGTCTTTCCAGAAAATTTCTGCGTTGGCCACAAGCTCTTCGGCCTTTTGGCAAAGTTCTTCTTTGCTGGTCAGGTTCTTAAGGCGCTCTGCATTTTGCTCTTCTATAAAGGAAGCACAATTTTCCCGAACCTTTTCAAAGAGTGCTTGGAACTTGTCTTTGTATTCTTGGAATTTGGTAGAAGATACAGGGCCAATTTCGCGCCACTTGTTAGAAAGTTCCTTTAACTTGCTAAGAACGTCTGCGCTTCCCGTCTCTTTGGAAAGAGCATCCATTTCTTCCAAAATGGTGTCTCTGTCTTTTTCGTTGTGCCAAGACTCCCACTGCTGCATTTCTTGGAAACGGGAAGTGGCTTCTTTATATTCTTGCCACAAGTCGTGGTACTTGAACTTTTGTTCTCCAACAATATTCTTCCATTCGATAAAGGCTTCGCGAAGGGACTTGTTGATATCCTTAAAGTTTTCGTTTTCGTTGATAGCCTTGATTCTGTCTATGATTCCGCGGAGCTTAACGGAATTTTCTTCCACAATCTTTTGGGCCGTTTCATTGAACGCCTTAATCTTTTCGCTGAGTGTATTGCGGAAAGAATTGTAAGACTGGAGAATGGGGTCGGCGCCTTCGAGAAGAGGAAGCTTTTCCCATTCGCGAACAATGGCGCGAAGATGACGTTCTGTCATATCGCTGGCTTCCGATTCGGCCAAAGCTTGAAGGCGTTCCAGCAAACTAGGACGAATAGAATCTTCTGGAGTGTTTTCGTCGACTTCCACTGCTGGAACGGTTTGTTTCTTTTCGGCAATGCGGATGGTGGCCAAGGTAAAACGCTTTACAGCTGGAGCTTCCATAACGTTTTTCTTGGCTTGCCATTCTTCTACAATTTCTTGAATGCGCTCTTCTCTTTCGTTAAACTGGTCACCATCGATAATAGATTCCAGCTCGTCAAGTTCGGCTGTGAGACGGGCTATGGTCTCAGCCTTTTCCGCAGCTGCCTTTTGAGCTGCAATCTGTTCTGCAGCAGCTTCTCCACAGAACTTTATAAAGCTAGCGTAAATCTCGTTCAAGCTATCTTGGGCTGGTCCCATGCCCAGTTTAGACGCTTCTTCCATTAAGGCTTCAAATTGTGCCTTAACTTCAAGAGGAGTTTTGCTGGCGGCAAGGCTATGGGCTTGCTGAATAAGAGCTTCCCGCTTGCTAAAGAGAAGGGCGGCCTCTTTTTGACCATTGTCCTTGGACTTTTCTATGGCATTCAGCTTGTCCTTGGCTATTTTGCGAACGGAGTTGTGCTTGGAATTCTTGGCTATGTCTTGCAGGGAAGCTTCCGTGTCAATCTTGGCAACAGCAGCTTTGGCAATTTCTTCCTTGTTGTCTTTGTTGGCGGCGTAAGCCAAAAGGTTAATCTTGGAGCATTTTTGAATTAGCTCAAGACGAAGCTCCGAGGACTTCATGTTTTTTACCAAATCTTCAGCGTAGCGGCTATCTTTGATTTGGTCCAGGTAGGAGTGGGTTTCTGCGTTGGCAGGTTCACGAAAATCCTTTAGTTTTTTTACAACTTCTTCGTAGTAACGGTTTTCGGCCAAACGACGGACGCTAGCATCGGCATCATTTTTTGAAATGCTTGAGAGTGTTTGTATAAGTGCCAGCTTTTTAACAGCTGCCGCTCTTACATCCTTATCATCATCGGAGAGTGCAATGCGTTCAATTTTTTCTTGATCGCGAATGTCCAGCTCGTTAACTGCGTTTAGGCGGGTTTCGGGGTTGGAATTTTGCCACTTCGGTTTAAATGCGTCCAATAAGCTCATAAATTACTCCACAGGTAGTGTTCCCTTCCGGGAAGTTGTATAGCATAATCTAACTAAAAGATTTCAAAAAAATTTTTTTTATTGCTCTTTTATAGGGATTTTTTTATTCATTTATGCTATTTTTTTACTCGTAATGGCAAAAAGAATCCCAAAAACATCGGCACCGGAAGAGGTAAAGGCCAAATTTAAGGCTTCTGCCCTTAATTTGTTTTGTGAAGTGTACATTCCTGGTGCCCCCAGCGTATTTACTTACGGCGTTTCCCAAAGCGCCCCTGTAAACAGGGGAAGCGTAGTTTGGATTCAGTTGGCCACTCGAAAAAAACCTTCTCTGGCGGTAGTGTCAAGGGTGCTAAAAGACCGTCCGGCCTTTGATGTTCGGTGCGCCTACCCCCACCAGTCCGGCTACTGCTTTAGTGAACGGTACATGGAAATTTTGGAATGGGTTTCTCGGTATTACATGAGCACTCCCATGAAGTCGCTAGATGTTTTTTGGCCAGCAGACTTTGAAAAATTTTTAGATGTACTCGTAGCAGAAAATAGCTTGAATAATGTTGATAATACAGATAAATTACCAACGAACCCCCAGGGTCCTGCGCTAACGGAAGAACAGAGGAATGTTCTTGATTCCATGATGGAAGAATTGGCTAAGCCTGGCTTTAGGGGGGTGCTGCTTCATGGGGTTACTGGGTCTGGAAAAACTCGAGTTTATCAGGAACTCACTTTTGAAGCTCTGAAACAGGGCAAAAAAGTATTGATTCTTGTACCCGAAATTGGCTTAACGCCCCAGACATCCAAACGATTCGAAGATTATTTGCAAGTGGGCGTGCAGGTTCTCCACTCCGCCCTTTCGGCCCCTCAAAAACGAGCGGCTTATGTATCAGTGTTAAAAGGTGAAGCTAGGGTTGTTTTAGGTACCCGCAGTGCCATTTTGTCGCCCTTTGATTTTGATTTGGTTATTTTAGACGAAGAGCACGACGGCTCCTTTAAACAACAGGATCCATCACCTCGCTACCACACCAGGGAATTGGCTTTTCACATAGCCCACAAGTATGGTGCCATGGTGGTTTTGGGGTCGGCCACTCCATCACTTGAAACCTACCACAATGCCAAGGCTGGGCATTTAAAACTTTTACAACTAAAAAAACGAGCCACGGCAACGGAACTTCCCCAAGTTCAGGTGGTCGATATGGGGCAGGTTCGCCAGCAAAAGGGCATAATGCTTTCTCCCCTTTTGCGAGATGCCCTTGTAGAATCGGTGGCTTCAAAAAACCAGTCCATAGTGCTCATGAATCGTCGAGGCTACTCCAAGATTCGTGTGTGTGGCCAGTGTGGTGAAACCCTCTATTGCAAACAGTGCCATGTACCCTTAGTTTATCATAAACAGCACCACTCTTTACTTTGCCATTACTGCAATTTGCTTTATCCGGTTGATTCTCCCTGTTTTGCCTGTGGCTGTGAAACATACGAATTTGTGGGGGGAGCCATTGAAAAACTGGAAGAAGAAATTATGGAATGGGTGCCTGGTGCAAAAATTGTGCGCATGGATAGGGATACTACCCAGAATGTGGGTGCCACGGAAAAAATTTTAGACAGTTTTCGCAATCGGGAGTACAACATTTTGCTAGGCACCCAGATGGTGGCGAAGGGCCATGACTTTCCTGGGGTTCAGCTGGTGGGAGTTGTGGGGGCCGATAGCAGTTTGGGCGTTCCTGATTTTCGAGGTGACGAAAGACTTTACCAGTTGCTGAGCCAAACAGCAGGCCGTGCAGGCCGAGCCCAGGGTGGCGGAAAGGTGATTATTCAAACGCTTAACCCTAACAATGCCGTAATGCAATTTGCCATCCGCCACGACTATGAGGGCTTTGCCCAGTTAGAAAGGGAAAACCGTTTGGCTGCTTTTTACCCACCCTTCTGTAAACTTGTGTCCATATCTGTGGGGTGCAAGGATGAGTGCCTTTTACGGCAGACGGTGTCTTTTGTGGAAAGTCGTTGCCGCAGTGACAAGTCTCTGATGGTATTTGGCCCTGTTGATGCCTTTATAGCCATGGTGCAGAATGTGCATTGGGTAAAACTTTATATTAAAACCAAGGACTTGAATGGGGTGCGTAAAATTTTAAGCCCCATAGTAAACAACCCCAAGGGTGTGGCTCCTGGGGTTGATATAAAAGTGGAATTGGAATAATTCTAGGGCACCTCTAAAAATTCTTGCCTAAAATCGCCGTCACATTGCGCAGAATGCCTTCGGCCACGTCGGGCTTGTTCATGGAGTACACATGAACGTTGGTAATACCGTTGGCATAGAGGTCTATAAT
>JABUUT010000036.1:2869-5627 GCA_021443045.1 Fibrobacteraceae bacterium | reverse complement strand
GTCACTAAAGAACAAATGCTGGCGGCCCTTATCCAAAAGCAGGGGAAAGAAGTTGTTGAAAAATTGCAATGTTCCACTGTAGCCATTTGTGGCCTAGGCGGCCTCGGTTCCAATATTGCCGTTTCCCTAGCCCGGGCGGGTGTTGGCAAACTGATCCTTGTAGATTTTGACTGCGTAGACATTACCAACTTGCAACGCCAGCAGTACAAGGCATCACAGGTGGGAATGCCCAAGGCGTTGGCGTTGGTTGATAATCTTCGGGAAATCGCCCCCTATACAGAACTTGAGGCTCATTCCCTTCGCATCACCGAAGACAATGCCGCCGGTTTAGTGTCTGCTGCCGATGCCGTTTGTGAGGCCTTCGACAAGGCCGAAGCCAAGGCCATGTTGGTGAACTTGGTGCTGGAGCAGTTCCCGCAAAAATACCTTGTGGCGGCCTCTGGCATGGCGGGTTTTGATTGCTTGAACGGCATAAGAACCCGCTCCATTACCAAGCGGTTCTTTCTTTGTGGCGATGGCCGAACCGATGTGGAAGAAACGCCCTGGCTTGTGGCTCCCCGGGTCATGGCCTGTGCTGCCCATCAGGCCCAAACTGTGATTCGCCTTCTTTGTGGAATGGAATAGCAAAATTACATCAAAAGATTTTTATTTTTCGTGAATAATTGAATAAAAGGATTTGTATATTTCGGTATATGAAACTGAAAAGAAAAATCTATAAGCAAATGCTGAAATGGAAAGAGTCGGGTGGAAAATCGGCTCTCCTTGTAGAATGTGCTAGATGTATTGGAAAAAGCACAGTTGTCAAATCTTTTCAGGTGAGTCTTTGTTTTGCCCGTATTCCATTTGACATCTGCCTTTTGAAAATGCATATTAACGATATGCGGTCCCATGTTTTTGGCATGATGCAGGCTTTTGCCACCACCTCTACCCCCTTCTCTACCCTTTCTACCAATGGGGGGGGGGCTGCACATCTGTTCAGTAAAAGAATTTTCAAAATCATTTTTATCTCAAGTTTTAAGGCAAGTGTCAATGGATTGGCCTTGCGAGCGCTTGCCCATTCCTTTGGGTAGNGAGTGTCGATCGATTGCCCTCGCGACCCTTTACCCATACCTTTGGGTAGGTGTTTTTTTTGCAACCCTTGGCGTGAGCCTTATGGGTTTATAGTCAGATTTTAAAAAAAAAGGAGTAACCTATGAAAAGCAGGAAACATTTAAACAAATGTCTAGCCTTTGCCCTTGGGGTGGCTGCAATGATGTTTGCCGCCTGTGGCGACGACAGCACGATTTCAAAGAATTCAGACGAAAGTGGCCTTGCCGCCGATGTGCTTGCTGCTTTGGGTGACATAACTACGGTGGCCGACAGTGCTGAACTCGGTAATTGTACCGCCATCAAGGAGGGGAACCTCTACTTTGTGGAAGAAAGCGAAGTCTATGTGCTTTGTAAAAGCAAGGAATGGGTGGATGTCACCAAGATGGTTACGCTAGGTGGAGATGATTCTAGGGGCTGTTCCATCTCAAAAATAAAGGGCAAAAATGCCTACAAGGTGGAGTGCGATGGGGATTCTGTAGGGGTGATTCTCGACGGCGTGGACCACTTACCCGATGCCGACACCATAACCGATACAGTGAAAGTGGCGGAACGTGACACAATAAAGGTAGAAAAGCTGAAGACCGACACTGTGAAGGTTGAAAAGGTGAAAATCGACACCCTTGTCGTAGAAACAATCAAACGTGATACCGTTTACGATACGGTGGATGTGGAAAAATTGAAAGTGGACACGCTGATAAGAGAAAAAGTGATTCGCGATACCATCCTCGATACTGTTGAAGTCGAAAAAATCAAGAACGACACCCTCTACCTGGTGCGTAACGACACGGTGTATATCAAGGTGGAGTCCTCCGAAGGAGGCAAAGAAGTGGCCGAGGGCTGCGTGGCCATACCTGTAGAAGGTGAAAGTGGACGTTACAAAATCCTTTGCGGAGAAGACTTGCTGGGCATTTTCCACAATGTGGGCGAGGATGCCAGCTGCTCTGCGGAGCCCGTGAGCGGGGGCTATTCCATCACCTGCGACGGCGAGACCATTGTGCTAAAGACTGGCGGAACCACGCCGGAATCATCCTCCGGTTCGGCGAAGTCTTCCAGCAGCTCAGTTCAGAATTCATCAAGCAGTTCTACCCCAAATTCTTCCAGCAGTGTAAAGCCTTCCTCTAGCGCGACATCTGAATTGCCCACCTGTGGCGATGAAGGCACCTACGACGAGACAAAGTTCATCTGCATCGAAGGCAAACTTTATAGCCTTTGTGGCAAGCGGTTCTACGACCCCAGTGTAAAATTCTGTGTGGAATCCAAGGGGGTGGTTTATGACCTTTGCGGAGACGAAAGTTACGACGTTGACGCGGAATTCTGCCAAGAGGGAACCGACGAGGTTTTGAAAAAATGCGGAGGCAATAAATATGCAAGTACACAGTTCTGCTTTGACGGAGTAGGTGGTGAAAAAATCTACAACAAGTGTGGTGGCGAATCCTACAACCCGTCCACAAGTTATTGTAAAGACGATGTGGTGACGGAATCGGAGATGCTCACCTGCGGTGAAGTATATTATGCCACCTCGGAAAAGTTCTGTAGTGGCAGCACACTCTACGATTTGTGCGGTGGCTGTAGTTACAATGTGTCGAGCGAGTTCTGCCTCAATAGCGCGGTGACTGCCAAGTGTGGCGGCAAAGCCTACACTCAGGAGCAGTTCTGCTACAAGGAATCC
>JABUUT010000036.1:0-2070 GCA_021443045.1 Fibrobacteraceae bacterium | reverse complement strand
AAAAAAGGTTAGTCCAGCGGTCGACTGGAAGGCTTTGTTGCCTGTAAACCTTCCAGTAAACTAAGCGGGCACGGGGATTCTAAATGTCTTCCCGAGCTCCATACCACAGGCCGCGTTGAAACTGTCGCTTTTCTGCGTTGCCCTCGGGCAACAGGAACAACAACAACTTCAACAACCTTGGGAGTAACGCCAACTTCTGGAGTGCTTCCGAGAACAACAACAACAACAACAACGCCAACAACCGCAACCTGAACTCGGGTAACTCCAACTTGGATTGGAACAACAACAACAAGAGTAACGGTCAATCGGTTCGTTGTTTCAGCACTAACCTTTGGGGCGGGTTTACCGCCCCTTTCTAGAATTATGGAAAACTTAGACAAAGTAAGTTATGGGAATGCTTCCATTCTCGAAATAGAAAAAAATAATGTGGATTCCATCCACTTGTTTCGTAGGCAGAGTTTCTTTAGGGCTTACGGAAAATCAGCCATGGCATTTGTCCGTCATATTCGCCATGCCGAGCTATGCCTCGATATTTTTCAAAAAGAGAATGCCGAAATGCTTTTTGTGGGCATCCATTCTCGCCAGCTTGAAAGCAAAAAGGTTGATGTGGAAAATCTCGGGTTTAGTTGGAACCGCATCGATGACAATCATGTTGTCATTTCGGGAATCCCTCCTATAGAGGGTTACGAGGAATGGGTAGGTGAAAATCTTGAAAATGCTCGTTTTAAACGAGAACAGATGCTTTTGAACAAAGGAAAACCCAATAGAATTTTGCCATCGCCTCCAGTGAATGTGAGTGAATCGGTGAATGTGGGTGGCATAGGTACAAATGCCATCACCATTACCATAACGGTGCCTCAGCAAAATGGAACTTCGGTTGCTACGCAGGATAATGCTACCATGATCCGCTCCGCTATGGATGTAGAAAATATGGCCATGCTTACGGCAAAACTCTGTGAGGTGACGGAACGCCTTTGTTATGTGGCAGAAAAATTGAACTCTCGTGCGTTATGAGTTCTAAATTTTTTGACCAGGTTTTGTGCCGCTTATTCAAGGCTTATCGCGATGCGGAGCGGCACAAGCGAAAAAAGCCCGAAGTATTGGAATTTTACTCCAACCTAGGCGTGAATCTATACAACCTAGCCAAAGATTTGGTCAATCGCACTTATCAAGTGTCCTATTCCAGCTGTTTTATCATCAATAAACCCGTCAAGCGTGAGGTGGTGGCTGCCAGTTTTAGGGACCGTGTGGTTCATCATTTTCTTTTTGCTTTGGTGAATCCTATATTTGAACGTTATTTTATTAACGATTCCTATAGTTGTCGTAAAGGTAAGGGAACCCTCTATGGAATTCGCCGTGCTGAAGGGTTTATGCGTTCTGTTACAGATAACTTTACCCAAAAGGCGTATGTTCTCAAGATGGATGTGAAGGGGTTCTTTATGAATATCGATAGGGATATTTTATTTGAAGAATCCATGAGTCTGTTGAGTAAATTCCAAGAGACTTCAGGCAATCGGAATGCTTCTGAAGTGCTCTCCGAGGAATGGTATTCTTTGGTCACTTATCTGCTAAAGATCTTTGTATATCACGACCCTCTTGAAAATTGCATCTTCAAAAGTCCCCGCAGTGCCTGGAACGGGCTCCCTCCCGACAAGTCTTTAATCGGTAAGCCCATAAATAAAGGGCTTCCCATCGGGAATCTAACTAGTCAGCTTTTTAGCAATGTGTATTTGAATCCCTTGGACCAATTTGTAAAGCGGGAACTGAAAATAAAGTATTATGGACGTTATGTAGATGATTTTTTCTTGATGAGTAAAAATCGGGAAGAATTGGTTGAAGTACGGGAGCGCATTGGCAAATTTCTAGAATCGCACCTTAAACTCCGGCTTCACGAAAAAAAGTGTACACTCCAGGACACTTCCAAGGGTCTACCTTTTGTAGGAGCTTTTATTTTACCCTACCGCACTTATGCGGGCCGGCGATTGCAAAATAATTTCAAGTGCCTAATTCGGGAAGCCGCCATATCAAAAACTGCTCCCAATGTGGGTTCTGCTGTTGAACAATGTCCTC
>JABUUT010000035.1:62385-73256 GCA_021443045.1 Fibrobacteraceae bacterium | reverse complement strand
TGAGCTCATAGCCCACACCTCTAGGAGGCAAAGCCTCCGAACCTGATTGGTTGTCAGTTGTCAGTGGTTGGTATTTGTATGGACATTCCCTGGATTCCTCGCGGTGCTCGGAATGACACATATGTTAATCATTAATAATTAATCTTCAAAAATCCACTCAGTGTCCTTCCAGTTTGGTAAAATCCGTGGTGAACATTTTCTGCAACCGCGAAGCAAAAGGTTCCGACCATTCCTTTTCGGGAGACACCCGGCTCGTAGTCTCGGCCAAAAATTCAGAATAGGTCAAAAACACCAATTCCCCATAGCGGGCATCCCACAGGCTCCACAAAATTTTCCAGGTAAAGCCTCCGCTTTTACCCACCTTAGGCAACATTTCCACTTCAAGAGCCACAGGAACAGATAAATAGTGAAGCCCGTATCGTTTTGCAATCCCATTCAGCAAATCTTTCAACTTCTGGGGAACCACACGTTCAAAGGACTGTTCAATACCATGTCGGGTCTCCCAAGGCTCAAAATCTTCCAACATCCTGCCATCGGCAAAAACCGACTTCAGCATCATTACAGACAAAGTATCAACATAGGCAGAATCTTGATCAGGAAGCCGCATTCCAGGCAGCATCAGTTCCCGACGCAACCTAGGAAAATTTTCTACAAAAAGGGAATCTTCAACGCGAGCCAAGTCAAAGTCTAGGGCATCGGCACTAAAACTATGGCACATTTTACAAGACTCCGGCCTTTTGGCAACAACCTTTAAAGTAGGAAAAACACCAACAACAGCACTAGAATCAAAGTGGCGGTACGCAGCCGGGTTCCATTCCCTATAAAACTTTTCCTGGGATATTTTCAATTCAATATCGCCCCGCTTGCCACATTCCTCACAGGGGGCATCGGCCATGCCAGAAGCACCGTCGCCTCCTCCATCGGCTCCACCTCCAGAGCCAGCACAACCGACAAACAAAGCACACAAAGCAAATAAAGATACCACAAAAAAGAATTGCATATACAAACCTCTCTAATTTTTTAACAAGCACCTCTAAAATTTAAAATTACTAAATTTGCATCGAGCCGCTTCTAAAATGATATTTTGGAAGTCGCCATCCATTAAAATTTTATCTGGAGAATATACCATGGGTTTAAAATGCGGCATTGTAGGCCTTCCTAACGTTGGAAAGAGCACTATTTTTAACGCCATCACCAATGCAGGAGCCGAAGCAGCCAACTATCCATTCTGCACCATCGAACCAAACGTTGGCATGGTTAGTGTACCCGATTCCCGCCTAGATGAATTGGTAAAAGTGTACAAGCCCAAGTCTATTGTTCCAGCCGTTACCGAATTTGTGGACATTGCCGGTTTGGTAAAAGGAGCCAGCAAAGGCGAAGGCCTAGGCAACCAGTTCCTTACCCACATTCGCGAATGTGAAGCCATTATGGAAGTTATCCGTTGCTTTGACGACGAAAATATTGTACATGTACACGGCTCCGTAGACCCCGTTCGCGACATAGACATTATCGAAACCGAACTGATTCTCAAAGATTTAGATTCTGTAGAAAAGCGCCTGGTTACCGAAACCAAGAACGCCCGTATGGGTGGAGCCGAAGCAAAGGCTCGCTTGGCCGCCTGTGAACTTTTAAAGAGCACCTTGGAAGAAGGCAAGCCTGCCCGCGCAGTATTAGACCATAGCGAAGAAATGCAAGGCATTATTTTTGAGCTATGCCTTCTCACTGCCAAGCCCATTTTTTACTGTGCCAACGTAAAAGAAGATGATATTCTCACAGGCAACGCCTATGTAGATAAGCTTAAGGAATTTGCAGCCAAGCAAAACGCCGAAGTCATTATGATTAGCGGAAAAATAGAAGAGGAACTTTCGGCCATGGAACCCGAAGAAAAGGCTGAGTTTTTAAAAGAACTGGGCATGAAAGAATCGGGCCTAGACGCAGTGGTTCGCAAGTGCTACGAAATTCTCGGCCTTCGCACATTCTTTACGGCAGGCGAAAAGGAATGCCGTGCATGGACATTCCACAACGGCTACAAGGCTCCCCAATGTGCCGGTGTTATCCATACCGACTTTGAACGAGGCTTTATTCGGGCGGAAACTCTTTCTTTTGAAGACTTTCGCAAGCATGGCAGCTGGAATGCCGCCAAGGAAGCGGGCTTAGTCCGTACCGAAGGTAAGGAATACGTAGTGCAAGACGGTGACATCATGTACTACCTGTTCAATGTTTAGAGTCATTTCAAACTACCTGCAAAATCATTTGTCAGCTAAAACTAGTTTTGTCATCCTGAACGGCACTTGCCGTGAAGGATCCAGTGGAGGTCCATTTTAGTATGACAACCACTTCTTTCGTCTATTTTGCCACAGAGTTTTACTAGTGCTCCGTCATTTCTCCTTAAAAAAACAAAACCCAGGACACTTATACTGACCTGGGTTCTTTATTTTTTAAAGGAGCTTCTAAGAGGAGCTAACAGAATTTTCCGTTTTCTTTTTGCTTTTGAATTCACCCACTATGGGCCGAATAATACTGGTCAAATTCATGGCCGAACCAATAATTATCAAGGCCGAAGCAGCATAAAGCCCCACCCCCGCATTAACATCCAACATAGGAAGCCCAAAGCTGGAGGCCAAAGCACTACTCAGCTGGGAAAGAATATTCCACAGCATAATGAGTGATAGTAGCCCCATACACAAGGAACCTATTGGCGAAAACACCGCAAAGGCAGCCGCCAAAAAAACAGCAGCCAGCACACCGTACATCACAGGCATTGGTTCCAGTTTAGGAAACCCAGGCATAGAAACCTTGAACTTTTCCATAGCCTTGGGGTTGCCCTTTTCCATGTTGTGCATAAAACTTAAAGCCGGTTCTTGCAGGGTGGTTTCCAAATCAACACCAGATGCCACACTGTAAAAAGAGGGGCTAGCCACTACTTTGTCTTCGGTACAAGACACCGTCATTAGGGGAAGTAAAAAAGACAAGAATACAAAAAGATAAGGAATGGCCGTCAGCTTTTTAAATAAGCTGCCATACTTCAAGTACTCTGTCTTATCCTGTTTTTTTGGGGCAGTCATACTACTTCAACTTTTCAATTAATTCCCTTGGGAATGCACAACGGAAACCAATGGTTTCAGACCAATAGCGCGGATCTTCATCATCACGCTCCGTAAGGTTCAATTCATCTTCATCAGATTTCCAGGAACCCCCTTTAAGAATGTGGTGGGAGCCCAGCATGGCACCTGTTGGGTTAGACTCTTCAACCCAGAAGGAAAGCATAAAGTACTTGTCTTTTACCCATTCAGCCACATTGCCCGACATATCAAAAATGCCCCATGGGTTAGACTTTTTTGAAGAAACCTTTTGTGGGCCGTAAGCTTCAGACTTTTTGCCAGCCTTGTAGGAATTTTGCCGATAAATGGCATACTTGGATGGGTCTGGATTCTCTTCCAAATTCCATAGCGAGCCCTCGTTGTTGTCAGCTCGGCCCGCATATTCCCATTGGGCTTCCGTAGGAAGATCGCCACCAATCATTTTACAGAAGGCTTGAGCGTCATCCCAAGTAATGTTGTGAACAGGAATGTTGGCATTCTTGTAGGTGGAACGGTCCACAATTCTCTTGGTAGAATCGGCACGCTTCATGGTTTCGGCAAAAAAGTTCTGAGTGACTTCAGTTGTTTGAATACCAAAGCCAGACATTTTTACAATGCGTCCCTGATAGCGGAATTCGCCAGAGTCAATGAGCGCCACATTTCCAAGAACCTTGTCGCGGAAAATGCGAGGGATTCTCATTTCCGGGCTGTTCAAGTAAATTTCGGCATCGCTAAAGTAAACGGTATCCGGCTTCTGAGGAACATCCTTCTTTTCTTCTACAACGGGAACTGGAGCCACAGGTTTGGGGTTCAGCCACTCCTGAACTTCAATTTGTTCCAGTATGTAAGGAGGAAGAACAAAGGCACCTGCCCCCTCTAGCTGCTGACCGTCAATTTCAAACACAATTCTTTCATAGCGGTACTGATGGCGGCTAGCCACAAGCCCCTCTTTCATAATCCAGACAGGCTTGTTGTTCTGTATCTGCAAAAACACACGAATGCCAGTTGAATGCAGAATCAATAGATTGAGCAACGAGTCGTTGTTAAAGTTGTTAACCTTCCCCTTCCATGCCACATCAATCCGGCCATGGTCACTACCAAAGGTGAGCATCAGGTTGGTATCCAAGCCTGCAGCAGTACTGTCTACCGTCAATTCCATCTTGGAGGGGTAGTTATCAACGGTAAGAGAAGGAGCCTGGAGAATTTCAAACTTTTCTTTAAAGGCCTTATTCACTTCATTCACACCAGACATCTTGGAGTTACGCCACAAACTGCGTGCTTCGTCTTTTTTTGCCTTAAAACGCTTTACGTATTCTTGATAATCATAATCATTGTCACTAAGACCAAGGGTATGTGAAGCCTTAGGATTGGGATACATCTTTTCGAACACACCCATGTCTGTAAGGGAAACATTGGTCTGCACTTCGCTGGTAAACTTGTCGTAGAGCTGTTCCGTTTCTTCCAAGGAACGTGTGGCACCCACCTGAGAGGTAGAAATGGACACTACAACCATGGCACCCGAGGTTGGGTCCATGGGTGGAAGTTGAGGGCGCATCGAAAGCACTTCGCCAGCCTTGGCCACACCAATATCTATCATAGGTAAAAATCCTGGAGCACTAAAACTGAACATATACACACCAGGATCCATTGGGTAGTAAGACCGAGTTTGGTCATTTAACTTTGCCTGAAAAGAGGAATACTCCAAGTTATGGATAGAAGAATTAATCTCAATAACGCAGGGAAGAGGAGATTCCTTAAGCAACTGCCACTGGCCATTCTTCATAAAGTAAAGCTTTGGTACGCGGGCAGAATAAATATATTCTTTGTCAAAGTATATGTCAGCTTCGTCTTGAAAAGGCTTTGTTTTGTTTGTGGCGTAAAAACGCATAGTAGCCACTTCATAGGCAAGCAAGTGGTTGGCAGCCAAGCTAAAAGCATGGAGCTTCTTAAAATTTTCGGGAGCCAAGTCACCCGCAACCCACTGGTATTCCTTTGGGCCCAGTTTGTGACGCAGATAAAGAGTATTCGCCTTAAAGGGGAAGGTGATTTTTTCAGAAACCACTACTTTTCCTTCAGTCTGCAAGGCCATATCGGCAATGGGCGCTACAATTTCGCCAACCTTAAAGAATTTCGGCTGAATGACAAAATTCTTGTCACTGGCAGCCAACGTTACCATTGGCAATAAAAGTAAAACAGGGAGTACTCGTAAGAAAGACATAAAATCTCCTGACAATCTTTTGTAATATAAAGATAACACATTTGCATTTATTTTTTACAAATGTCAAAACACATTCACTCATTTTTACCCATATTCAAGAGATATCCTCCCGAAGCCCCCCCCACAGGGCCAAGTTCCACCTTCCAATCGGCTAGTCGAATAATGTCGGGGTGGTGTTCAATGACAATTACGGTGTCGCCCCGAGCCGATAGGCGGCGAAGCAAGTTCCAAAGTACCTGAATATCTTTGAGGTGGAGCCCTGTGGTGGGTTCGTCCAAAAGATACACCGTTTCGCCATTTGTTTTGCGGGCAAGTTCGGCAGCCAGTTTAAGGCGCTGGTTTTCGCCGCCGCTGAGGGTGGTTACCGATTGCCCCAACCTAACGTATGGAAGCCCCACGTCGCGAAGGGCTTCCAGCTTGGGTAAAATTTTTGGCTGGTCCTTAAAGAACTCGCAGGCTTCTGCCACCCGCATGTCTAGAACGTCGGCAATATTTTTGCCCTTAAAAGTAACCGTAAGGGTTTCTTGATTGTACCTTTTACCGCCACAGGCTTCGCAGGTTTCCCACACGTCCGAAAGAAAGTGCATTTCCACTGAAATGGCTCCACGGCCTTCACAGACGGGGCAGCGGCCACGAGCCAAATTGTAGCTAAAGCGGCCATAATCAAAACCCTTGACCTTAGACTGTTCCAGTTTGCTGAATAGTGCGCGAATATCGTCTAAAACTCCAGTAAAGCTAGCGGGAGTGCTGCGGGGAGTTCCCGAAATGGGGCTTTGATCCACGAGCATTGCCTGGCCCGACTTTTTCTTGCTGCCCCGGGCCTGGAACTTTCGGCAAAGTGCTGGATAAATTTCATTCATCACCAGCGAACTTTTACCTGAGCCCGAAACCCCACACACCACGCTAACGGCCCCCTTTGGAAATTTTACAGACAAATTCTTCAGGTTGTTTGCAGACAAATTTTTAAATTCATAAAATTCCGTGGAGTCGGTAATAGGCTTTGCCGCAACTTCATTAGCCATAGGAATGGAGCGGGTAAGATACTTGACCGTTTCACTCTGAGGGAACTGTTGCAAGGCGTAGGGTTTGGATAAAAGTTCAGGGGAGCCTTCGGCCACCACGCAGCCACCAAACTCTCCAGCAGCAGGGCCCATGTCAATAATGTGATCTGCCGAACGCATCATATTCATGTCGTGTTCCACCACGACCAAGGTGTTGCCTAAATCCCGCAGCCTACGCAAAGTTTCCAGTAATTTATTTGTATCACTTTCGTGTAGGCCCACCGTAGGTTCATCCAAAACATAGAGCACCCCTTCTAGGCCACTTCCTATTTGACTAGCCAGGCGAATGCGCTGGGATTCGCCACCACTCAAAGTGTCCCCTGCACGGTCAAGGCCAATATAACCTAAGCCTACACTCTTTAAAAAATCCAGGCGGCCAATGATTTCACGAAGGAGTGGTGCAGCCACACGCTCCTTGCCTTCGGCATTTTTCTCCCCATCAAATTTCAATTCCGCAAACCAGTCCCGAGCTTCGTCTATGCTCAAATGATTCACATCCATAATGTTCTTTTTGCCAATGCGCACGGCCAAATATTCAGGCTTTAAGCGTTCTCCTCCACAATCGGGGCAAATTTTCCCCGTTCGCAAATGGCCCAGCCCCAGGCAAGTTTCACAGGCCCCCCAATGGGTGTTAAAACTAAAATGCTTGGGGTTCAGGGCACTGTCCATGTACCAGCCGCAACGAGGGCAGCCCGGCTTTTCGCTGGCCACCAAGCGGTTGTTACCTAACCCATTCCAATTTGCACCTTCAAAATCAACTTGCAAAATACCACCACCATCTCGATAGGCCCGCTCAAAAGCTTCAACCAGGCGAGTGCGGTTTTCTTCTTTGATTACCACCTGGTCTACAACGGCCAAAAGCTCCTTTTCGCGAGTGGGAACTTTGGGCAAAGGCAGTTCCACCATCTTTTTACCCATAAACACCTTGCGGTACCCCTTCTCCACCAATATTTTGGATAAAGTAAGAACATCCTTGATTTCGAAGGGGGCAAGCACCGTTACCATGGAACCTATGGATTTTTCAAAGGCCATGGTTACCAGCTGGCTCACGGCATAGGAATCAATGGGACGGCCACAGTGGAGGCAGTGCGGGGTTCCTACCCGGGCCCAGAAAATGCGAAAATAGTCGTAAATTTCGGTGAGGGTGGCCACCGTACTTCGGGGGCTTTTGCTTGCACTTTTTTGGTCAATGGCAATGGCGGGAGCAAGGCCACTAATGGAATCGATGCTTCCCCGGTCGGGGCGGCCCAAAAAGCGCCGGGCGTAGGTAGAAAGGGTTTCTACAAAGCGACGCTGGCCTTCGCTAAACAAGGTGTGAAAAGCGAGGCTTGATTTTCCAGAGCCCGACACACCGGTAATGACCGTGAGTTTGTGGCGGGGAATGGTGACATCTATATTTTTCAAATTGTGCTTGCGGGCACCCCGAACTTCAATGTTTAAGGAGTAATCGGAGGATGGTTTTTGGTTGTTGGTTGTTGGTGGCTGGTGATTGGTGGTTAGTGGTTGTCGGTTAAGCACCTTGGCTAAATATTTTCCGGTTTCACTTTTTTTGCTTTTGGCTATGGTTTCTGGAGCCCCCGTAGCAATCACGCGACCACCGTTCACACCCGCATCGGGGCCCAAATCAACAATCCAGTCGGCGCACTTGATTACATCCAAATTATGTTCAATCACCACCACGCTGTTGCCTAGGCTACGCAGGCGGTTCAGGCATTCCAGCAACTTCCGAATATCCTCAAAGTGGAGCCCTGTGGTTGGTTCGTCTAGCAAATACAAGGTTTTGCCTGTACCCGGGCGACGAAGCTCCGAAGCAATCTTCACACGCTGGGCTTCGCCGCCCGACAGCGTGGTGGAGGGCTGCCCCAAGCGCAAATAACCCAAGCCCACTTCTTTTAAAAGAGCTAGAGGGCCAGCAATCTTTGGAATGTTCTTAAAAAATTCGTGGGCTTCGTCAATGCTCATTTCAAGAACATCGTAAATGTTCTTTCCATTAAAGTAAACTTCGCAAGTGGCCTCGTTAAAACGCTTGCCACCACAAACCTCGCAAGTTACCTGCACGCTGGGCAAAATGTGCATATCCACCACTTTTACCCCAGCCCCTTCGCAGGCTTCGCAGCGGCCACCCTTCACATTAAAACTGTAACGGCTCTTGGTGTAGCCACGAACCTTGCTTTCAGAAAGCCCCGCATACAAATCCCGAATATCGTCCCAAATTTTGGTGTAGGTGGCCGGGTTGCTTCGGGGAGTGCGCCCAATAGGGGTCTGGTCAATTTCAATGACCTTGTCCAAATTTTCAACACCTTCCAGACGCTCAAACTTACCAGGGAGTTCCTCGGCACCATTCAGTTGGCGGGCAAGTTCCTTGCGCAAAATCTGGTTTACCAAAGTGCTCTTTCCAGAGCCCGAAACGCCGGTAACCACCGTAAAGGCACCACCTAGGGGAATTTCCACATCGATATTTTTTAGGTTGTTTTCGGACGCCCCAACCACTTTTAATTTCGGAGTTTCTGCAGTCACCTTTAAACGCTGCTTTGGAACTTCAATGGACTTTCGACCACTTAAATAGGCTCCCGTAATGGACGACTTGTTTTTTTCCAATTCCTCTACGGTGCCCGCCGCCATGATACGGCCCCCTTCTACGCCAGCCCCAGGCCCCACATCCACAATGTAGTCTGCATGGCGCATGGTATCTTCATCGTGCTCCACCACAATAAGGCTGTTGCCTTGGGAACGCAACTTTTTGAGCATTTCTAGCAGGCGGTCGTTGTCGCGTGGGTGTAGCCCAATGCTAGGTTCGTCCATTACATACAGCACCCCCTGTAGCCCCGCGCCAACCGCACCCGCCAAGCGGATGCGCTGGGCTTCGCCACCTGACAAGGTCGCCGCCTTTCGAGAAATAGTCAGGTAGCCAAGCCCCACCGCCTGCAAAAAACCAAGACGCCCCCGAATCTCCTTAAAAATTTCTCGACCAATGTGCAGTTCCCTTTCACTCAGTTTTAGCGAATCAAAAAATTCCACCGACTTTTCAATGGACCAGTCCGTCATTTCACAAATATTGTGGCCATGAAAATCCACCGCCTGGGCAATAGGGTTTATGCGTCTGCCTGAGCATTCCGGGCACACTCCAATCTGCATGTATTTGCGAAAGTGGTAAATATGCCACAAATCCCAAAGTTCCTGCATCACCGTTATCACGCCCCTCATGGAACCGCTGGGAGTGCCATACAGCACTGCCTTCTGCTGGGCTTGCTTCAGCTTGCACCAAGGTGTGTCCATAGAAAATTTCATTTCATGGGCAATAATCCGCAAATCCTTCCAACCAAAATCACTAAAAATCACATCTCCGGTATCTTTTTTCTGGCAAGCCAGCGCCCCCTGATTTATAGACAAACTCTTATCGGGCACCACCAGATTTTCGTCAAACTCGCAAGACTCCCCCAACCCCTTGCACAAAGGGCAGCGGCCCTTGGGGTCGTTGAAACTAAAAAATCGAGGCTCCAATTCGGGAATAGAAATGTTACACTTTGGGCAAGCCAGGAGCGTACCCTGCAAACGGTACTCCCCTTCTCCATTAGTGCCACCATCACCAAACAAGAACGACACCAGTTTGCCTTCGGTAAGCTTCAAAGCCCCTTCAATAGCCTCCCGCACTCGAGACATGTTCTTGCGCGAAAGTTCCGTGCGGTCTATAACCGCCTCAATAGTATGCTTTTCGTAACGCACCAGTGGGGGCACATCTTCAATGCGATAAATTTTACAATCCACCCGAGCGCGCACAAATCCATTCTCCCGCAGTTCCAAAAGTTCCTTGCGGTATTCACCCTTGCGGTCCTGCACAATGGGGGCCATCACCGTAATCTGACGGTCCACATCGCTCACATACAAATTATCTACTATCTGATCCACCGACTGGGCCTTAATCACACGACCGCACTTAGGGCAGTGGGGCAAACCCAAACGGGCAAAAAGCAAACGATAATGGTCCAAAATTTCCACCACCGTGCCCACCGTGCTTCGGGGGTTTCGGTTCACCGTCTTCTGGTCAATGGAAATAGTTGGCGAAATCCCTCGCACACTCTCCACATCGGGCCGTTTCATGCGCCCAATAAACTGCCGGGCATACGCCGAAAGCGATTCCACAAAACGTCGCTGGCCCTCCTGGAACACCGTATCAAAGGCCAGGCTAGACTTTCCCGAACCAGAAACACCCGTCACCACCACAATGGAATCCCGGGGGATAGTTAAATCAACATGGTTCAGGTTGTGCTCGTGAGCATCGCGAATAATAATGGACTTCGTCATAGTGCACAAAAAGATAGTAATTAAACAGTCCAACTATTTTTTACATCAACAAATACAGCAGCCTCATGCGCTTTTAAAACACCCTCAAAAAACAAGCGATATATACAGCAACATCATCGCAAACACAATGGCAGCCCCAGCAAATCCAAAATCAATCGCAAAAAACTTACCGCCTCAGTAGCAAAGAAAAAATCATCTACGATTACGTTT
>JABUUT010000035.1:57673-62168 GCA_021443045.1 Fibrobacteraceae bacterium | reverse complement strand
CAGGTTCGCAATCTGTAGGTCAGGAGTTCGAGTCTCCCTACCTCCACTTTTAAAATTCAAATTTAACGCCTAGCTTGTATTCTGTTAAAAAGCTATTGTGGGCGTACAGGCCGTTGTAAATTTCCGGAATATCCATATAATGCAAATAAACCTGCTCCAGTTTTAAATAATAGGTAAAACGGTTTGGTTTATAACCCAAACCAACATTCCAAGTTCCCGAAAGTTTCTTGAGCCCTTCTACTTCGCTGCTAGGACCGTCCAAAAGAAAACCATAAAACAAGCTCATCCTAGTTTCTAAATACAAATTATTTCTAAACTTGTAATTCAAGCGACCTCGTACCGCAGGGCCCAGCCATTGGCTTAAACAAAAAGAATCAAAAACCGTCACCGTGTCTCCACCCCAGTAATTCCATCCGCCTATTTCACCCCAATCAGAATTTTCGTCCCAGCTAGGCATGTAATCCCATACACTTCCAGTAGAATCTATATTGTAAACCACCCTGCGTTCCATACGAGCCAAAGAATCCATGGCAAACCGGGCACCCACCATTAAAACGCCGCTTAAACCATAGCTCGATAACCGCCTCCATTCCAAAGAAAGGGTTACATTCACTGGATTATCCTGGTTGCTAAAGCCCCAAAAGCCAACACCAAGGCCCTGCTTTTCCCAGGAGTAGAATATTTTATCGGCCCAGAGGAATATGGATGGATTAAAGCCATCTCCATCGGCGTAACCAAAGTCCACGCCCATATCAATCATAAAACTTTTACCCATCAACGAATACTCCAGCCCTGGAGAAAAAATCCAGTTGTTGGTATCCAAAATGGAAGTATCCTTGGCAAATATAAAGTCGCCTAAAAGCACAAGTCCAAAAGAGTGAACCACACTCTTTGTGTCATAATCTATAAAGCCACCAATAGAAGAAAAAAAGGAACCCGCATTTTCCTTTCCCTCAGGCACGTCCCCATTCTTTTTATAGTGAAATCCGTATAAAGAAAAATCTCCCAGTAAACGAAAAGACAAAGACTTCTCGCCTTCGTCTAATTTTTCCCCATCCAGGGCCTTGTGGTAACCATCTACAATTTCTTGAATTTCGTCTGTATAAGGGCCTTCAATAGCCAAAGCCTCCTCAAACAAACTCAGTGCTTCCACAATATTTCCGGATTCCTCCGCCTTTAAGGCGTTAAAATACACGGTTTCCTGGGACCGCGCAAACAAGGCCGACACGAACAACAGTACAGCTACTGCCAGCGGTCGCATTATTTATGGTGCATTGGGCCCCACGGATGATTTTGTGCGGGGCCCGGCATACCCCGCATAGGGTCCATATTATGAGAATCAGGCTGCTCATAAAAAGGTCCACGTTCACGAGGCTCAAGTTTTTGGGATTCCCCTTCAAAACGGAACTTTTCGTTTCCTTTTTTCGCACTCTCCTGGCGGAAGCGTTCCTTGTCGGCAGCGGAACTTTCTCTGATTTTAGAGAGAATCTGTTCGCGGGCTGCCTTGCGCTCTGCGCGAAGTTTTTGCCAGTCAGCACGTTCTTTTGCTCCTAAATCCGGCGTTTCTTTAGAAATTACGGTATTTTCGGCGGGGGTTGGAACAATGGACTCCGGTCGTGCCAAATCACCTGCAGCAAAGAGAGTTGCTGCGGCCAAGAAGATTGGGGATATGAATGCTATTGTTTTCATACTCACCTTATTGCAAAAAGCGTGCCAATTGTTCCTTTAGGCTTCTTACACCCATAATATACATTATTTTTTGAGGATCCCTAAAAGACTTAACTTTTATAGTCCTCTTTTCTCATTCCAAGCCGCTCCATCACCTCCCGCAACACTTTTCGGTCTATGCCCAAAATAGTGGCCGCCAAAGTCAGGTTGGCATTGGAATCTTTCAAAGCCCGAGAAATAACATCCCGTTCCACAGCCTCCCTAGCCTCCTTCAAGGTTCTTGGAGACTCCTTGGCCTGTACCTGCACATCATCCAACCCCAAATCCTTGGGTTGAACAACGCCATGAACCGCCTGAACCAGAGCCTTTTGAATCTTGTTTTCCAATTCGCGAACATTTCCAGGCCAAAAGTAACTTAAAATGGCCTTTTCGGAAGCACGGCTCAGTTTGTACTTGCCTCGACCATATTCAGCGCCATAGCGGTTCAAAAAATCTTCTGCAAGCAAAACCACATCCTGGCCCCGCTCCCGTAAAGGAGGAATAACCATAGGCATTACCTGAATGCGAAAATAGAGGTCTTCGCGAAATCGCTTTTCTTTTACAGCCTGTTCCAAGTCTACATGAGTTGCCGAAATAACCCGCACATTAACAGGGATTTCTCGATTGTCGCCAACACGGGTAATATGCTTTTCTTGAAGGACCCTGAGAAGTTTAACCTGCATGTTCATTGGCAATTCACCAATTTCATCCAAAAAGATGGTGCCACCATCGGCCTCTTCAAAAAAGCCCTTGCGGGTTTCTATGGCCCCTGTAAAAGAGCCCTTGGCATGCCCAAAAAGCAACGATTCAATTAAGTGCTCCGGAATAGCTCCACAGTTTACGGCCACAAAAGGCTTTTCAGCCCTAGGACTGTTCTTGTGTATATACTTTGCAAAAACTTCCTTTCCCACCCCAGTTTCACCCCGAATAATCACAGGGAGAGGGTGCTCCGCCAATTTATCGGCTAAGGCAATAAGGTCCGACATGGCCTTGGAAGAGTAGATAATGTTGTCTTTCCGCACCACGTTCTTGAGAAGGTCTAGGGATTCCTTGTCGCGAAGCCGGTCGTAGGCCGAAAAAGCAAGTTTTTCGCAAATAGCCACAAAGGAATCAAAGAGTTTGCTGTCGTCGTCGGTAAAAGGTTCCACACGGGCAGCACGCTGCAAATAAAGGTATCCCGTTTCAGAGTCCGGGGTGCGGAAAGGAGAAACCATAATGCTGGTCAGCTGGTTCTGCACTATGGACTTTGACAAATCCTGGTTGTCGTTGTCCAGCTGGTTCCATACCACCGCCCGTCGCTCCGTTTTTGCCAGTTCCACAGCAGATGCGGAAATAGACACATTCTCAGGGCTGGAATAGCGCATGGGAATTTCGCAGCCCACATCAATAATGGCCGCATCCGCATGCAAAACTTCCTTGGCCACATCAAGAATCTTTGGAAAAAGAGACTCTGGGCGGTCTTCGTCCAAAAGAATCTTCACCACATCCAGCATGGCTTCTGTCGCTATCATAGATTCTGATTTCATAAACTGTCCTTTTTTTCTCCATCTGGCGTTGGCAATTCCATTAACACTCCACCCATGTCAGGGCCCTTCGTATTTTCGTCGGGCCCCACATTTAGGCTTCTGGATTTCTGGAGCATCATGGCCCCCGTGGCATCCACTCCCGAAATGTTCCTTTCTCTAAAAGTTAACAAAAGAATTAAAATTATAAATAAGGCGGCAAGGCCAAACATTACAGCATAAAATCGCTTTCGACTAGGAATGGGAGTAAAAGTTCCATTATTTTTTGCAATACATTCCAATACGGATTTGTTCCATGCTTCCAAATCCTGTTCCAAACGAAAACCAAAGCCACCCAACTTATCCAAGGCAATCTCCAGATTTTCATCCAGTTCTTCCAAGTCTTCAAACCGACAATCCGAATTGCAACGCAAAAGTCCCTTCCATAAAGGCTCCAAAGCACTAAGAGCCTCCCCACTCAGGTTTGTAATTCCGTAAAGCAAAAGGGAAACATCCATTTCATCAACCCGTGTTGACGCCACTGCCAGCCCTTCAAAATTATTCTGCTGCAAAAGAGTTTTTCCCGATATCCAAAAATAAAGCAACATTCCTAAGGAATAGAGGTCGCTTTTTTCGTTGGGCACCCTGCCCTGAAACCGTTCTGGAGCCGCATAGTGAGGTTCCCCTACACCCACCAGCCCACAGTCGATTAGCACTGGGTTTCCAGAAGTTTCTATAAGCACATTGGCTGGGTTCAAGTCTCCATGAAACACCCCCAACATCTTCATTCTTTTTAAGCCAGCCACCACCCGGCGAAGGCATTCGAGAGCCATGGTCGCACTAAACAAGCCACTCCCTGCAGGAAACACTGCACCGGAAGGCGCCCCATCCACAAACTCGTACACAATGTAGGTTCTTCCGCCCTCCCTGCCAACTTGCACCACCCGATAAATTCCCGGCAACTTTTCTTTTTCAAGAACCTTTAAAGATTCCTCATCAACCCGAACCTCTTTGCCATACCATTTAAGCATCATCCTGCGGCCATTAAAGATAAACTCATAGAGTTTCGCTTCACCGCCCTGATATAGAAGGCGGCCCCTCTTGGCCCATTTTAGGTAGTCTTGCTTAGCCTCTTTCATAGCCACTAGCACTCCTACAGACGGCCTTCCAACACCTGTTGTTTTAAACTTTCTTCAGCCACTTTTGTCCAATACTGCAGGGTGGTATTTTCTGGAGCCTGTTCCAAGCCCAATGACCAAATGTCCCACGCCGATTCCACATCGCCC
>JABUUT010000035.1:54932-56531 GCA_021443045.1 Fibrobacteraceae bacterium | reverse complement strand
CATCGTGGACTGCAACGCCGGCAACCACGGCAAGGCCTTTGCCACCAACTTTAACCCAGAAATCAACATTCGCGAAGTTTCTGCCAAGGGCAAGTACTACGAAAACGGCAAGTTTATTGAAACACCTCCCATTATTGAAATGGAGTCCATCCACAAGGGTGTAAACTACCCTCAGGTTGGTGTAAAAGAAAGTTACCTTCTGTGGCACGAAGAACTGGAAAGTTTGGTAAAGCATATTCCAGAAATTAAGCGTGCCCGTTTCTGGATGACATTTGGTGAAGCCTACCTCACCCACCTCCGAGTGCTTCAGGATGTGGGCATGACCCGCATTGACCCCGTAAAGTACCAAGGCCAAGAAATTATCCCACTCCAGTTCCTTAAGGCCGTTCTTCCTGAACCAAGCACCCTGGGTGAAAACTATACCGGCAAAACTTGTATTGGCTGCCAATTGGTTGGCGAAAAAGACGGCAAGCCACAAAGCTACTTTGTATATAATGTCTGTGATCATGCTGAATGCTACAAAGAAGTAAAAGCCCAGGCCGTAAGCTACACCACTGGCGTTCCTGCCATGACCGGCGGCATGATGATGCTTACCGGCAAGTGGAAAGGACAGGGTGTATTCAACATGGAACAGTTTGACCCAGATCCATTTATGGAAGAAGTTCAAAAATGGGGGCTCCCATGGCATGAACTTTTCGGAGAAGAAGCCAAGTTGGTATAAGAATAAAAAATTACCAAAAAAAAGACCTCGGCATTGCCGAGGTCTTTTTTGAAATTTCAAAAAAAATTACTTTTCAATTTCGTACTGAGCAACAAGGTTGCCTTCCTGGTCCAAAGCACGAACAACGTTTTCGTCGCGCTGGAGAGTGAGGTTAGCCTTGTGGCCCTGAGCGTCCTGAAGTTCCATGGTGAGAGAACCATCGGCATTCTTTACAGCGGTAACCTGGTTACCCTGAGCATCCTTTTCATAGTAGGAGTCGCCCATGGCGAGAGGATTTGCACCAGTCCAGAATTCAACGGTGTTGAGAACAAGACCGTCAACCAGCCACAAGCTGATTTCGTAAACAGGAATAACCCAGCAAAGGAAGTTGATGCAAGATGCCAACCACTTGTTGCCACCACCAATCTGACCAACAAAGTCATGAACCTTGTTGAAGAGAGCGTTTTTGCCATAGCAGCCTGTGAGGGTAACCATAGCAGCCAAAGTCAGGGCGAGAAGACCTTTTTTCATTTTTTGTACTCCTTAAGGATAATTTGTTATACAACGGAAAAAAATATATATAATATCCTGTGATTTTTCGGAAATTTCATAAAATACCCTTAAGGTATTTGACGAAGGTCACACTGGATGGGAAAAAGTTGCTTTCACATAACTTATTCATATTCAACCACTTGTAACTATTCCCCCTAAATTCCGGCACGTTTTGTTTACCAAAATTTACAATAAAAACCAAGGGACCTACCTTTTTCCCATCCGCTAAGCCAAGGTAGTTATCAGTAACCAGTTGTCAGTGGTCAGTAATTAGGTTCGGCGTAAACACCTAGAGTTATGAGGCCAAAGGAGTAGTTAGTAGACAGTAGGTAGTAGTTAGTAAATGG
>JABUUT010000035.1:49180-54477 GCA_021443045.1 Fibrobacteraceae bacterium | reverse complement strand
GATAACTGATAACCGACTACTGAAAACCAAGATGAATATGACACATGATTTTGCAGGTGGTCCCTTTTTTTTACACAAGTTCGTAGTTTGTGCTTCGGCCACCAGCTGCAGATCTTTTGAGCACACCCTTCTTTACAAGGTCGTTCAGATCGTTGAGGGCCGTATCGGTGGAGCAGTCGTTTATTTTAGCCCACTTGCCCGAAGTGAGGTTTCCCTCGAATCCATCGAACAGTTTGTTCAGCATGGAGGTCTGTCGTTCATTGAAAACGATGGTCGAATGTTCTTCCCAGAAACGTGATTTCTTGAACACGTCCTCCACCTTTTTCATGGCAGATTCCAAAGCCCTTTGCAGGCACCCCAAAAACCACTTCAGCCAAAGTGTTATATCGCCGTCGCCTTGCTGCGTGATTTCAAGTGCATTGTAGTATGCCTTGCGTTCTTTTTGAATCTGCGAAGACAAGCTGTAAAAACGTAGGGGCGTGCCGTCACTTTTTGCAAGGAACAGGTCAGACAATGCGCGGGCGATTCTCCCGTTTCCGTCTTCGAAGGGGTGGATGGTCACAAACCACAGGTGGACTATGGCCGACTGCAAAAAGCCGTCCATGTTCTTCTGGGAATTCATCCACTTTATCAGTTTCTTCATTTCCGCAGGAACGTTCTTTGGAAGAGGGGCTTCGTAATGCACCTGCTCACGGCCCATTCCTCCAGAAACAACCTGCATCTCGGTTTTGCGATAGCTGCCCACATCAATCTTGTAGATGCCGCTGTAGCCGGTGGGAAAGAGACCCGCATGCCAGCCGAACAATCTGGCTTCGGTCATAGGCTTCTGGAAATTCTGTGTTGCGTCCAGCATCATTTCTACAATGCCGTCGATGTCCCGGGTACTGAGTTCTACTCCGGGCTTTTGCAGGCCAAGTTTGCGAGCCACCGATGAACGCACGCGGTCCTTGTTCAGCTTTTCGCCTTCAATCTCGGAGGATTTCAGGATGTTATCCACAATGTTTGAGTAATGGGTCTCTTCCTGCAGGTTGAACCCGATCATCTGCATCTTGCCCAGCAGTTCCCCCTGCAGGCGATGGACGCACCCAAGATCCTCAAGAATCTGGTCGGCATCATATTCAAAACTTGTCCAATTGTTGAACTCGTAGATGTACATGAGCAAAATCTATATTTTTTCGGTAAATACGGCAACTATTCGCCGAATATTTTTCGGTAAATAAGATGGTTAATCACCGGATACTTCTTTCTGGTCGGCGTTTTTGAATGTTGCTGTTATATTCCAAGAGACTATAGTGGCTTTTACACAATTCGTGTTCTAGGCTACACACAGTGTCCGCCAGCAGAAAAACCCGACTATTTGGATTATGAATACAAAGGTGATACATTAGCACTTTATATTTACAAAAAAATTCGCTTGTTTGATGTAACAGCACTTTGTTTGTATTGGGCTGAGATTTTGATAAAAGGAGACATTTCTTTTAATAAAATAAAATTAGACGGTGGTGTATACCCCATTTCAGTAGAATAGTCAAAATGTTTTTCACATTCTTTTAGATTTTAAGAATATTTGACACCCATAAGGTGTTTGACGAAAGTTACATTGGATGGAAAGAGTCTATTTTCACGTAACTTGCTCAAATTTAACCACTTGTAACCATTTTTCCTAAATTCCGACATATTCCGTTTCTCAAAATTTACAACAAAGCCTAAGAAACGAAGATCTTTATTTTCAGGGCAGTTCATCCCCATCAAGGGGCCCCTCACCTTCGGTTTTAAAGAGAAACGCACAAAAAATCCCCTTTCCAAGGCTTCTTCCATGGTATCGTCCTCCTCTAGAATTTCTGAGGGTAGCTCCCAGAGCCCCTGCCTTTTACCCATCAAAACCTTATTTCCACAACGAATTATTCCAAATAGGATTATCATAGTCCCCCCTTTTTTTGTAGCCAGATGCCACTATTTTAACAATTTTAGTTTAATTTACAAATAATAACCGCATAAAACTATAACGCAAGGATTCCTATAATGCTATTTAACAAAATTGCAGTTTCCCTAATGTTGGCAACGTGCTCTGTATTTGCAGCAGCACCTCTTACCATATGGATTATGCCCAACGGAGCTTCGCCTCAGGAAAAACTGGAACAGCGTCTAAAAATATTCACCCAAAAAACAGGAATCCCCACATCAATTCAGGTGCTAGACTGGGGCGAAGCATGGAACCGCATTGCAGGCGCCCTCTCCACAGGGGAAAAAGCTCCCGACATACTCCAGCTAGGCACCACCTGGGTTCCTTACTTTGCTTCCCGTGGCGAAATCAAACCACTGAATTCATGGATTAGCTCCATTGATTCAACACGATTTGTTCCGGTTAGCTGGAACACCAGCCACATTGATGCCGACACCACAATCTACTCCATTCCTTGGTTTATCGACATCCGCCCCGTTCTTGCCAACAAGAAAATTCTACGCAAGTACAACATTTCTAAAGAATCCCTTGTGAATTACGAAGATTTTATCGCAGCCATTAGAAAAGTGAACAACGCCCGTGAAATTCTTGATGATGGCCAAAAAGTTTCCGGTTTTGCCTTTCCCGGAAAAAGCGACTGGAACATTCCCCACAACTTTGCCCCCTGGATTTGGTCTAACGGCGGCGACTTTATTGTAAAAGATAGTTCCGGGCACTGGCACTCTTCCATTCTTACCGAAAATACCCTACGAGGCATAGCCAAATACCTCTATTTTATTCTCGACAAACTGGTGCCCACAGAAAGACTCCAGAACAACACCGCCCAGGTGGCCCAAAGTTTTAACAACGGCGAATTGGCTTTTATTGTAAACACCGCAGAAATTGTTATGCAAACTAGATTCCACGGTGCCCAAGGAGGCCTTTCCAACGCCCGCATTGGAGCCGACAGCGTTATGGTTATTCCAATTCCCAAGGGCGACAACGGCAGCATCAGCTTTATTGGAGGCAGCAACCTAGCCATTCCACAAAAAAACAAACGCCCCGAAGCCATAGACTTGCTTCTTTTTTTGACCAGCGACGAAAACCTGAATGAATACACCCGACAGATCGGTTTTTTACCAACATCTAAAAAAGTACTGGATTTTTGGGCACAGGATGAAGATTACAAGGAATTGGTAAAAGCCTTGGAATATGGCAGAACCTATTCCACCATTCCCGAATGGGGCGACATTGAACAGAGTTTGGTAGGCATGTTCACCGAAGTTTGGGAACAACTGGAAATTCCAGCTTTTTACTCCGAAGCAAAGCTCTATGAAATTTTTAAGAAGTACACCCAAAAGATGGACGAACAACTGGGGTACAAGGCCGATAGCCAAATGACTTTGGAAGAGTTCCAAAAGATTTGGAACAGAGCCCTAAAAGATGCCTCCGTTAAGAAAGCAGATGTGAAAACTGAAGAGGTTGTTCAAAAAGAAAGCCCTCTGGTTAGCCAAATTCGATTTGCCCCCATCCTGTTCTGTATTGTAGTGTTCATTGCATTTGGTGTTTCATACAAGCGAAAAAGAAAATAAATCCGCAGGCTATTCATGAGTCAAAGATTATCCACAAAAGTATCACAAAGCATCATCTTTAAGAGCATTTGTCTCTTGGTGCTTCCCATGACATTAATTACATGTCTGGGTACTTTTGTGTACCTTAACCGTTTAAAAACCGAAGAACTTAACAGGGCTTTTGAAAAAAACGAAATTCATGTTTCCAACGCCATTAAAGTTGCCAACAGCGAATTTAAGCAGTTCGAAAACCGCCTTGTGTTTTTGGCAAAAACTTCCGACGTTCAAAGCCTTGATAAAACCATTGCTTCCAGCTATCTCAAAAGTTACAGCATACAATCCCTATTTAAATACCGCGAAACCATTTCGCTGTTCGACCGTAGGGATAGTCTCATTTGCAACAATTTTATGCTGGGCAATAAAGAAATCAAGTACCCCATCAATTTTGACCGCATTACCTCGCACCAAACCTTGAAAACAAAATGGTACCGCGATACCAAGGAACCCATTAAGGCTTTTGCCACCGTAGTTGAAGATAGAGCCTCGGGCGATGGCAGCCTGGTGGCCAGTTTTTCTTCTCAAAGACTGTGGGATATTTTTACCTCCACTCAAGAAGAGAAAAAAGGTTTTATTGTGGCCATTGACGGTGATGAAAACATTATTTACCATCCCGATTTGCGGACTTGGCTAACCAGCCCTCACAAAATAGGCGAACTGATTAACCAAGAAATAGACCCAAGGAATTTTAAAATTAGTAATCCCTCCCCTACGGAATGGTCCGACGGCAACCGTTACCTTATGAGCTACGGTTACGACCCTGCCTACGACATAGGGGTATTTTACTGCCAATCCATGGAAGAAATTGAAAAATTCTTGATTCTACCTAAAATAATGGGTTTATCGTTTTTACTGTTTGCCATTTTTACCATTTTGCTAGTGGCTTTGTGGCAATACAAAATTTTAGGCAAGCCCTTGGCCAAAGTTATAAAGCACATTACCCAAATGACTGAAGACAAATTAAATGTTGATGAAATAAGGGTAAAAAACAGTAAGGATGAAATTGGACAATTGTCAAAAGCCTTTAACGAACTCCACAGCACCATTAAGCGGCAGATTCTTGAGTTGAACGCCCACCGGAACTTGCTGGAGCAAGAAGTAAAACAGAGAACCCAGGAACTGGAACTGGCCAACGCCAAGTTGAACAAGATATCCAGGACCGACGAACTCACTGGGCTACCAAACCGACGGGACATTACAGAAACCATTAACCATGAAATGGGTCGAGTAAACCGCAGCCACAAACCATTCTGTTTTATATTCATCGACATTGACCATTTTAAAAACATCAATGACACATACGGGCATTCTTGTGGAGACCTGATTCTAAAGTCCGTTGCCCAAAACATTCGCAGCCAGCTTCGCAAGTACGACGTGATTGCACGATACGGTGGCGAAGAATTTCTAACCCTACTTCCCGAAACCGATCTGGAAGGAGCGGTTGTGGTTGCAGAACGATTCCGTCAAAAAATTCAGAACATGAGTGTGGATTACATGGGCTGCCCCATTCAAGTCACTATTACTCTAGGTGTGGCCCAATACAACGAAAAACTGGGGGCCGAAAGAAGCATTCAACTGGCCGACAAGGCCTTATACGAGGGAAAAACTTCGGGGAGAAATAAAGTTGTGGCTTGGAAGCCAGAGCAAGATGCAGAAAAAATTTTGTAGTCGGGATGACTGAATTCGAATCAGCGACCTCTTGAACCCCATTCAAGCGCTCTACCAGG
>JABUUT010000035.1:41570-48952 GCA_021443045.1 Fibrobacteraceae bacterium | reverse complement strand
CGAATCAGCGACCTCTTGAACCCCATTCAAGCGCTCTACCAGGCTGAGCTACATCCCGAAGGTGACACAAATATAGTAAAAAATTTTATTTCCAGTAGCCTATAATTAAAATTTCTGGGGTTGCTTTTGGATATTTTTTACTTTTAAAGGCCACAATTTTACGAATACTCCTCTGTTTTAGCTCAAAACCCTGCCTAAAAAGCCCTTTTGTGGTTAAAGTCACCTTTATGCCGGGTACCGTGAACCCTGGTCCTTTTTTACCTTCCTTAATTTTGTCCAGCTTATCCACATTCAGCATCACTTTTTGAGACTTCATGGAGAATTCTTTGCTGTTTTCTGGGGATAATTCGATGTCTGGATACTCTTTTTTGCCTGTTTCCCACACATAAAAGGTCCATTCCCGCTTTTCTCCAGGGGCGTAAAAGCCTGCATCAAACATTTTTTCGCCAAAGAAAATGGGGGCGGAAACAATTCCATCAAGGCTGGCCGTGTATGGTTTGCCATCGTTACCTACCAGCACCACCACTGGCTGTATTTCCCCATCCATGCCCGAAAAATCCATGTCAAATTCAATGGTTACAGTGGCATTGGGGCCAATTTTAGTAGGGTATTTAAAGTTAGACATGCCAATGCCCTGGCCAATGACATTTTCAAGAATAATCTCCTTGGAGGTCACATTGGCGCCCTTGAGCACGATGTGCTTGGTGGAGCCCTGCTCCACAACGCCGATGGGATAAGGATCGGGAACAAAACGGATTTCATCGGCGGCAAGGGCCACAGAGGATAAAGAAAGAGATGCAAAAAGCAGAGTCTTTAACATATTCATGTAATATAAAATAGCAAAAATTCTACATTTACGCCTATGATTAGATACCACTTGGCCACCTACGGCTGCCAGATGAATGAATACGACTCCGCCATGATAGCCCGAAAACTGGAAGCCAGGGGCTGCATTTCTGTAGACACTCCAGAAGAAGCCGACTTTATAATAGTGAACACCTGCTCTGTTCGTGAAAAAGCCGAAGAAACGGCAATTGCCCGCATTTCTAAGTTTAAACCCATTAAAAAGAAAAATCCTGATCTTAAAGTGGTGGTTTGTGGCTGCATGGCCAAAAATAGAGGCAAGGAGCTGTTTAAAAAACTAAAAATGGTCAATTTTATTGTGGGCCCCGACCACTATGAAAAAATTCCAGACCTGCTTTTGGGCACCTACCCCACTAAAGAAAGAATTTTCCTGGAAGAAGACCTCGAACAAAACTATGTGGGGGACTTTGCCAAAATCCAAAACCATTTTAGCACCTTCATCACCATTCAGCGTGGGTGCAACAAACGTTGTAGCTACTGCATTGTTCCCTACCTGCGAGGGCCCGAAAAATACAGGGAAACCCAGGATGTGCTGGACGAAGTGAAAATGGTGGCCGACAAGGGCATTACCGAAATTATGCTGCTGGGGCAGACCGTAAACGCCTACAAAACAAAAGACTGCGATTTTCCCCAGTTGCTTACGAAAATTTCGGAAATTGGCGGTATTAGAAGAATCCGGTTTACCAGCCCCCACCCCAGGCACTACACCAACGAGCTTATTGATGTTTTGCTGAACAACTCCAAAGTGTGCCACTACGCCCATATTCCCCTGCAAAGCGGGAGTGACGCCATGCTCAAAAAAATGAGACGCCAGCACAACTTGGAGCAGTACATGAGCATTATTGAACAGCTCCGTTCCAAAGACCCCTACTACGGCATTTCCACCGACATTATATGCGGTTTTGTTGGTGAAACCGAAGAAGACTTTGAATGGACTTTAAAGGCTACCGAACAGGCTCAATTTGATTCTGCCTTTATGTTTATATACAGCCCTCGGCAAGGCACAGAATCGGCTAAGGAGGTGGAAACCTTAACGGAACAAGAAAAGCTGGAACGCCATGGACGACTGGTGGAACTGCAGAACAGCATTACCCTTAAGCGAAACCAGATGATGCTGGGCCGCACCGAAGAAATTTTGGTGGAACGGGCTTCTTCTAAGGACATTTCCGAAATGGTGGGCAAAACCGACAACTTTAAAAAAGTGGTCTTTAAGCCACAGGGAATTGTAAGGCCTGGCGACTATATTACATGTAAATTAAATGACATTCGTGGATGGACCATTCGGGGAGAAATGGAGAAGTAAATGAATAAAAAATGCATTTCTTTTATTACAATTTCCTTGATTTTTACCGCAAACGCCTTTGCTCTTTCTTTAGCGGATGCCCAAAAACAATATGTTACAGGGAACTGGGTAGAAGCGGCAAAAGCCTACGAAACAGTATGCCCCACCTTAGAAAAAGAGGCCCAACCGGAATGTCTGCTTTGGAATATTCTGGCACTTTCCCAAATTGGAAAGGCTGACGAATTTACAAAAGCAGCCAAACGCCTCGATAGCCTTATTCTTCAAACCAGTCCACAAAAAAACATTTATGCCGACCTTTTAATAACCCGGGCCCAGTTTGAGCTCTATTTGGGAAAATACGACCGGGCCGCTGCCTCCTTGGAACATGCCATAGAAACCTCCCAAAGCCACCATGCCCTGGTTCTGCAAAAAGTATGCAAGGCCATTTTGGCAAAGAACAAAAGCGAATCTTTGGCCAGCCGTTGTGCCAACATTTCCGCCACACAAGCCTTGGCCCAGCCCTCCAGTTCCTCTCAAGCGGCTGCTTTGGCCTCTTCTTCCAGTGTATCCAGTTCATCTTCCGAATTTAAACCAGCACCCTCAGTCCCCGAAGTTCCAAAAGTAGTTCCCGCAGAAACTCCTAAAGAAAAACCCACAGATTTGGCTAAGACTGCTTCTGCAGCAGATTCCGTAAAAAAGCCCACAACATCTGAAAAATGGGTTCTTCAGCTGGGAGCCTTTAGTGTAAAAGACAATGCCACCTTACTGATACAGAATTTGAAAAAAAGAAAAATCAATTGCAACATGGTGGAACATTTGCAGGATAGCGGAAAAATACTCTACCTTGTGCAAACAGAATTTTTTGATTCCAAGGAAAAAGCAGTGGATTTTGGAGCCAAAAATCTGTCTCCACTGAATGTCGAGTACCGAGCTATAAAAAAGTAAAAGTTTTTTTTGCACAAAAAGGGCAATTTTTTGTATTAGTCCCCTACAAAAATTGCAAAAGTGTTCTATATTTGGGTTAATCCCCTAGCCGGGGTGGTGAAATTGGTAGACGCGCCGGACTCAAAATCCGGTAGAGGTGACTCTGTGAGGGTTCGATTCCCTCCCCCGGCATAAGAATAGATTGGAGAAGAAGAGGTCATGATGGCACATTGGAGTAAATTGTTGTCAGTAGTTCTCGTAGCAGGCTCTATGACGTTTGCTCAGTTTGATGATTCTGATGAAGATTTCACACCAGAAGAAACCTCTACTGAAGCTTCTGCAGAATCTAAAGATTCCTTTGAGTCTTACGGCAATAGCGAAGAAGAAGAATCCGTTGGCGAAGCCAAGGCCACTGGTGACGAATGGGATGGCTTTAAGTACGAAGAAATGGGCCTCTCCCAGTGGGAATTCCAAAAAGCACGTGAAGAAGGCATCTCCCGCGACAAACTTACCCGTTTGGTAGAATTGGGAGTTCGTCCCTCCGAATATATTCAACGTCCTTGGGAACGTCTTGGGGTTTCCGAAGAAGCATGGTTGAGCCAGCGCTCCGAAGGTTTGGAAGATGCTGACATCGACCGTTCCTACCGCAACAAGTCTGGTCATCAGGGATTGGCATACGCTTCCTTGCTGGTTCCATCTCTCTATCAGTGGAAGATGGACGACAACACCACGGCAATTTGGATTGACGCTCTGTGGCTGGCTGGCGTTGGAGCCACGGTATACATGGCCACCTCTGGTGAAGAAAACTGGTTTTATTTTTTGATTCCTGTGGTGGGCGCCCACATTTGGTCTTTTGCTGATGCATTCTTTAGCACCCAGTGGGATAGCAACCCTGATGCCAACCGATTTAGCTACGGAATCATCCCCACGCCCACACGTACCGAGGCGGGTTTGGGTGTTACCGGTTATTTCAACGTTAAGTTCTAAGCTCTAAAATGCAGCTGGAATTACTTAAAAGCAAAATCCACCGAGCAACTGTTACCGACGCAAACCTGAATTACGAGGGTTCCATTACCATTGCTCGTGATTTGATGGATGCCGCTAACATTCTTCCCTTTGAAAAAGTGGGTGTACTAGACGTTAACAACGGTTCTCGTTTAGATACCTATGTTATTGAAGGTCCTGCAGGCTCCGGTGTTATTTGCTTGAACGGAGCCGCTGCCCGCCTGGTGCAACCAGGAGACTTGGTCATTATCGTGGCATACGCCACCATGAGCGAAGAAGATGCCAAAAATTGGGTTCCAACGGTAATTCGCGTAAATGCCAAGAACGAAATTATACGCTAAAACTATTCCGGGTCAAAAAAAAATTTCTGGAATGTAGTATATTAAAGTCATGTTCCACTTAAGTTCTACATTCCATAAGGCAATGGCTATTGGGTTTCTTTTTTTTACCATCTCCATGGCGCAGGAGGAAAGTTCGGGCATTCCCTGGAATAGAGACTACTTTGATACAGGCATTTTATTAAGGCAAACCTCTATAGATCCGGCTCTTTTTTCGGCCTATTCCTACACAGTAAGTTTTGCGTCAGGGCCCTTTGGCAGCTTTGCCCAATCCACATACATGGCCCATTTAGCTTACGAATTTAGCCCCGATGTTCATTTGTTCGCAAACCTGGGACTATGGATGCCACTTTACACTTCCATTAAAACGGGAGCCCCCGTTGCCAAAGAAGATGCACGGCAAGGAAACATGGATTTTATACTTCCCGACATTACTCTCGAATATAAAATAAACCAGAACGCCACCCTTCACCTTTCGGTTATTAACGAAGAGGATTATATGAAGGCCTATGTTCCCCATTTTCGAACCATTATTCCCCGTAGAAATTCTAACTTTTGGCCGTAATGAAAATTATCTGTATTTTTCTGTGTTGTTTAGCATTGTGGGCCTGCCAGGAGGAAAAGCCTGTTGTGCAGGAATTTCGCCGTTACAAGGGCGACATAGAGGTGCTGAACAGTTGCGACATCAATGGGGCCGCCAACAAAATGACAACCTATCTGCGGCAACATGGATTTGATGTGGTGAGTAAAAGTAACGATGTTCTACAGAATTATAAAGAAACTATATTAGTATTGAGAAATCCGGAATGGGAAGGAGCTCAAGCACTAGCCAAAGCCCTTAAAACAAAAAATGTTATGGTTGTAGCAAGCAAAAGAGCTACGGCCATAGATGCATCCATTTATCTAGGTAAAGACTTTAACAAAATCATAGAAGGCGAACAGGGAGAACAAAAATGACCGTAGCCAAGAAAACAACAACAAAAACAACCACAGCCAAAAAGGCTACCACAAAAAAAGTTGCAACAAAAAAGACGGCTCCTAAAAAAATCAGCACCGAACTTCCAGAAGAAGTAAAATTGGCCACCCAAATTCTTTTTGACCTACGTGCCCAAAATGTTCAGTCCATAGACCTTCGCGGCATCAAGGATGTGACCGANCCAAAAGCACACTGTTAATGCGGCAAGCTGCCGTTCTGATGAAAGCTGGGCACCGCAAAATTTGGCTGCCGGCAACTATACCTATAAGCTGAAGGTCGGGAACAGGGAAATGTGCTCCAAGACGTTTAGCATTACGCAGGTATCCGTGGATGGTCAATGCTCCATCAATGGCGATTTGTTGATCTATTCCGTGTCGGGCGTCAATGGAGCTAACGTTCCTGTCAAGATTGGAACATCTGATGCTCTTGGCAACGTCTTGGATGTTTCTGTTACAAACAACGTTACCAATGGAAGCGTGGACTTGAGCCAAAAGCTGACGACCCCGGGAACCTATACTCTCTCCATGAGTGTGGGCGGGGCGACTAAGGCTTGCGGTAGCTATACGGTGGCTGCCCCTGCATCCAGTTCCTCTTCTGCGGTCAGCAGTAGTAGCCAAAGCCAGAGCGGGAACTTGAGCGTAACTTGTGGTGTATCTAATAATCAAAATGGTTTGATGAGTGGAAGCGTTTATTCAACGCAAAACTTGTATTTCATAATGAAAAACAATACAAACGAACAATCAACATATAATGTAAGCATTTTGAAAAATGGATCACAAATTGCTCAAAATCACCAAGTGAATAATTGGACGCAATGGAGCAACTATAGTTTGGGCAACCTTTCCATTGGACATTATACATTTGAGGTTCAATACAATGGTAGTGTAATATGTTCAGATGCTGTGGATGTTTCTGCTCCTACTGCAACATGCTATATGAAAAAAGGTGATGCGGAGGTGACATCAGGAACTGCTGGAGAATCATATACCATTAATATTAAGGATGTAGAAGGAATATACAACAATCTTACTCTTGAATGGTATCTTGGTTCAACAAAGATTAAGGATGTAGATTGTGGGACGAGTAATTGCTGGAATAATTCCAGTAATTTGACTTCTCCAGGAGGAATGTATTCCTTGAAATATGGCGGTCAAGAAGTGTGCTCCGTTAATTTTTCTGTGACTGCTCCTCAAATGACTGCAGCCTGTAGTTTTGCAAGTGCGTCAGTGAAACCTGGTACAGAAGCGAAATTTAAGGTAACCAATGTGCAGAATGGTAGCGGGAACCATCTTACGCTCTATGACAACAATAGTAACAGTGAAAGAACTGAGACTCGCAGTGATGATAACGATTTTGATATCGCTTTTAATGCCCCGAATACAGAAGGTGGCCCATATACTTACACGTTGAAGGATAACGATAATAGAACAATTTGCTCTGCTAATTTGAGTGTAAGTAATTCAACAAGTGGCGGAGGGTCGCAAATGGGCAATGTTGTTGATTATACTGGAGAAACGTGGTTCTATGAAGGCGTAAATACTATTAGGTCTTGCAATGGCTCAACTGGGGAGAAGACTTTGCAGTTCTATGATGGATCATGGAATAATTGTGGTTCTATATTTGGTACACCTTCGTATTGGAGTTCTGGTGCAGGTGCATGTGCTGGGCAATTAACAATTACTTTGCCATTGACCTTCACAGTTCCAAGTGGACAGAAAATAAGGGTAGCTAACTGTTATTGATTTGTTTGTAAACGTATAGAGTAAAAACATCCCCCGGCCCCCCACAGAGCCGGGGCTTTTCTGTTTCGTACCAAAAATCTAAAGCAGCACAACGTGCTCCAAAGACAAAGTGACAACCAAAATAGTTGGACACATCCAAAGGATGTAAACCAGTTTAGGGAAAGTGTCAATTAGTTAATCAAAGTGTTATTTCGGCTCAAATGCAAAAGTCCGTGGCAGATTTTTCATTCAATAGAGCTAAAACAGATGAT
>JABUUT010000035.1:8750-41419 GCA_021443045.1 Fibrobacteraceae bacterium | reverse complement strand
TGACTACTGACAACTAATTCTACCGAGCCGTAGGCGGAACTGTCCGAAGGACAGCTAGGGTCTTGATGCTATCGACTCTTCGAGTCTCCAGAATGACCCTCAAGCCCACTGTCAAGGGAGTTGCGCAATGACGAACTACCGAAAACTGACCACCGATAACCGACTACCGACAACTAATTCCCGTTGATGCAGCGAACGGAGTAACCGTTGTTCTTTGCGTTGGAGGGCACTAGCTGGCGAACCATCTGGTCGCTCATGCGGCCCATGGCCCACAGGTAGATGGTTTCGTTTCGGCCATTCTGGGCAGACCAGAATCCAGCGTATTCACCCATATCTTCATAGCGAACGGTAGATTTTCCAATGAGTTTTCGATAACCAGAAGAAAATACGGTAAAGCCATATTCGTCGGTGCCGCCACCGCCCTGCCAACCCGTGTTGGCCTTTAGTTTCTCTGCAAACCTTCCGCACTTGTCTACGCCATCGTAGCACTGGGTAAGGCCGGTGAGCATATCCTGCCATTCTCTGTCACGGGGCAAGTGCCAACCTTCGGGGCAAGCCTTGCGGGCACCTTCCAAATCGTACAAGCGACCACTGCGCATACAGTAGGAATCCTTGTCTTCGTAGCACCAGGAGTGGCCCTCCACATTGTAGTTTACATTCTGGGCAAACCACTCGCGGCCTTCCACCTTAATGGTTCGATAAACCTGGCCGTCGCGAGGGTCTGTAAACATGCTTACTTTATCTCGGATTAGGGCTCTATGTTCCTGTTCTTCCTTGCGGAACTCAACCAGCTTTTCACGCTGGTACTTGCGACGACCCTCAAATTTTTCTTCCCAATAAGCTTGGGCCTGAGGATTGTCAAACTTAATCTTCATCTTGTCTACAACGTACAATTCATCGCCACAGGCCAAATCAACACCGGCAATTTCAGTAATTAAGGAATCGGGGCCAAAAGGACGGATGTTGCTGAAGTAAGAAATCCAGGCTTCCTTAGTTTCTTGACACTTGTTGTAAAAATTTTCCTTCTCAATTTTTTCGGCGGGAACCGTAATGTTGCCAGCCACGGCAAAGGCAAATAAGCTGTCTTTTACCTTAAAGGATACAGGCTGAACCTGCTTGTAGTGGGTGTATTTTCCCATGCGGATGGAGCCTTCGATTTTGGCGGCGGAGTATTCCCCTTGACCTTCCGCACCAAACAGAACATCCCAAGTTTTGGGGGCTTCAGCAAAAGCTTGCATTGAAAAAAATCCCAGCACTGCAAGGCTGAGTTTTTTGATGGTTGTTTGTATATGAACTCTCATTTTTCTAACCTTTGAATATTTGTTTGACCAATTTTAGTTTTTTTTCAAACATTTGTCTGCCTATTTGTTACATTTAAGCCATGGCAATCACACATTATATTCTACAAATTCATTGTCCCGACCAAAAGGGGCTTATTGCGGGCACTACCCAAGTACTGGCCAAAGCCGGAGCCAACATTATAGACTTGCAGCAGCATACCGCAAAAGATATTGAAACCTTCTTTCTGCGTGCCGTTTTTGAAGCAGACTCCGACGATATTCAAGAGGTTAACCGCCATCTAGAAACATTGGCCCCCCACCTGCAGTTAAACTGGAAACTTTTTGACACAAGCAAAACAGAACGGGTTGCCATATTTGTTTCCAAAACAGACCACTGCCTTTACGACCTTTTGCTTAAGCGAAGAGACGGAGACCTGCCCTGCGAGTTCAGTTGCATTGTAGGGAACCACCCCGATTTGGGCCCCATCGGGGGAAACTTTGGCGTTCCATTCTACTACGTACCAAGTAACCCAGACAAAACTATTCCCGAAAACCGCTTCCGCGAAATAATCAAGGAAACCAACACCGACACCATTGTGCTGGCACGCTACATGCAAATTCTTTCTGCCCAGTTTACGGAAGAGTTCAAATACCGCGTTATAAACATCCATCATGGATTTTTACCGGCATTTAAAGGAGCCAAGCCCTACCACCAGGCATGGAACAAGGGCGTTAAAATTATTGGTGCCACCGCCCACTTTGCCACCGAAGACCTGGACCAGGGGCCAATTATTGCCCAAGACATCCAGCGGGTGCCCGAAACGGCTAGCATTGATGAACTGGTGGAACTGGGAAAAGATATTGAAAAGCGCACCTTGTCAGCCGCCCTAAAACTGTGGCTGGAACACCGTGTATTTGTTTACGCCGGCAGAACCTTTATTCTATAGGAGATTTTTATGGCAGACGAAATAAACACCACCACACCAGAAGAAGAAAACACCGCTCCCGCTGTAGCACCTGTGGAAGAATCCCTCAATGCTGAAGCTGCCGGTACAGACGCCCCAGAACAGATTATTCAAGAAGAGCAACTTCAACAGCCCACGCGTCCACAAGTCATTATCCAGCAGGAACGTGGGTTTTCCCACTATGTGGGTTTTGCATTGTTGGCGGTTTTGGCCATTGGCTTCTACTTTTTACCAGGCATTGCCGTTACCTTTGGGGTAAGTCAGGTTGTAGACCTGAGTGGTGCGGCCGCGTGGATTTTTAGCACCATCCTCAGCTTTGTGGCATGGCTTTTGTTCAAGCTGAAAATAAAGGGTTTTAAAAAATCTTTTTATTGGTACATCGCTCTCTGTATATTCACTTTTGCCATTCTTATTGCCATTGAAGTTATGACAGAAGAATATGCCGTATTTTCAAACATTTTTGCCCTTCTCACAGGGGCCAAGGGATAGTTAGGTTATAGATATGAACACAACCGATAGTTTTGTACAGTTTCTTGTGGAATGCAACGCATTAAAGTTTGGCGAATTCGTTACCAAGAGTGGCCGGGAAACGCCCTACTTTATTAATACCGGTGAATTCCGCACCGGGGTTGCCATGTCCAAATTGGCCGAATTTTACGCTTCTGCCTACATGCAGCATTTTAGCGGAAAGGCCCAAAACCTGTACGGACCAGCCTACAAGGGTATTCCTCTCTGCGTGGCTACCGCCATGAAGCTTTCCGATGTTTATGCCCAGAACCTCACTTTTACCTACAACCGAAAAGAAGTGAAGGATCACGGCGAAGGAGGCTCTTTGGTGGGCTACAAGTATGCAGAAAAAACGAATGTGGTCATCATCGAAGACGTGATTACCGCAGGTACTTCTGTAAACGAAACCATGCAGGCTCTTTCTCAAATTGAAAACGCCAACGTCATTGGTCTTTTAATTTCGGTGGACCGAAAAGAAAAATTGGAAAACGGCAAATCGGCCTTGCAAACCGTACAGGATGAATACGGCATTGAGGCCCATTCCATCATCAACATCAACGACATCATTGCGTTCTTGGAAAAAGAAGAAAACCGCAAGGTCATCAACGCCCCAGAAGGTATTCTGGACCGCGTTTACGCCTATCGCGAAAAGTGGGGTGCTCAGTAGGCAGCTTTGTAGGCAAATATGAAAAAATGGCTCCAATGTTTAATAGGCTCCATGGCGTTCTGCATTCTTTGGGGATGCGGAACACAGAGCCATTGGACTAGAAGCCATCAAGGCTACAAGCAGGCTCCATACGGTGAACTGGCTGTTACAGGCATCGACAACGCCATTGTAATAACCCGTTCATCCTGGTTTGCCAAAAGGTTAGAAATAGGCAAAGATTCCATTCACGCCTACCTCACTGCATTTTGCAAAAAAAATTTGACGGATGAGTTGCACAAAGCATACCCAACGTTAAGTGTTATTCCCGACACAGCGCTTTCCCGCTTTGCAGAAGAAAGCCAAAAAGTAGACGAACGCATTTACATAAAAGGCCGCATTCCCGAACAGGGGGTTGAGGTAAAAGATGGGGCAGGAAACATTCCCTCCCAAATATTGATTATCCATGAATTTATCATTGGCACCGATCAAAAGCGGGAGAGCTACTTTGACTATGCGCTTATCCACAATGAAAGTGCCGAAAAAGCCACCTCCAAAAATGTAACAGCCATTGTCTCTTACACATTGTGGGATAACCTGAAGCAACGAGCCTTATTCAATGCCATTGACGAGATACAGCAGCCCGTTATAAAAATGTCTACCGAAGAAATGAAGGCACTCATCGCTAAATCGGTACAGCAAATTCGCAAGAATCTGTACGAAGGAGTTGTGCGATGAAAAAAATTCTTCTATTGCTAGCAGCCGTTTCTTCGTTAATTTATTCAAAAGAAATTTTCTTTGACTCCCATTACACCTTGTGGAGCAGTCCAGACATTCTTATTTGGACTCCAGATGAGGAGTCTCCCCTAGACCCTAAGGAATTTTGTCTTTCTTTAAAGCGAAACAACACGGGCATAGGCGAACCCAAATGCCGCGTGTTTGGCGAGTGGTCCCGAGATTCCATACCCATGCGGTATGGAAAATGGCTCAAGAACAATCTGGAGCCTGGCCTTAAGCCTGAATACCTGCACGCCCGCCACCCCGCCATGCATGCCAAAATACAGGCTTTGGAAGACAACATTGTTCTTTTTGTAACTCGAGAAGAAAACCGGATTAAGGCAGCCATTTTTGACGAAACCGCCACAGAACCAAAAATGGCAGGCACCGTTTTTTACAGTAACGATAAGGTGGCTTTATCAGACGACATCGCCTCAACGTTCTTTGACATTCGCACCAAACGCCGCCTTACCAAGCAGGAACGACAAAAGAAAATGACGGAGCCCGACGACTTTTACAAAGAAACTCCAGACTTTCGCGGGTGGGCCGGCGTGGCTCTAGGATACTCCCAAGCCCATGTTCCCCTAACCCCCAAAAACTGGACAAGCAGCCACGAGAAAAGCCAAGTTCGCAACTACCGAATTACCAAGGACTCCACAAGCCTCTGGAACTTTATTGACGACTCCGACCCCTTTTTGAACGTTTATTTGGGCGGTTCCTGGTACGGGTTTATCGGAGCCGAACTTATTTACCGTTTTGCCAAGCATAATGTAAAAACCGACCCCAAAGACACCGTGTACCAGGAATTGGATCACTGGAGCTTTTACCAGCACGAAATTGGCATTAACGTTATTTTTTCCCGAACCTACAGTTACTGGAAATGGCTAGACATATCCCCCTTTGCCTTCCTCGGTTTCCAATACAGTTTCTTTGTTGAAGACATTGGTTTAAAAGATGGTGTAAAAGACCCCTCTCGGGCCTACACCGCCCGCATTGAGTTTGAGGATGCCTACAAAGGGGCCCTAGTTGGATTCGGTTCCCAATTTGCATTTTTAAAACATTACGGTTTGGGCGTGAGAACTGGAATTTCTAGCCGAGGACGAAACATTTATTCCGACCCCACCCCAGATGCCGCCGCAGAACCTACAACTATAGGCGGTTCCACCATCGATTGGTTCATAAATGTGGGGTTGGAATACCACTTTAGCAAATAATTGCTAAATTTTCCCTCATTATGAGCGTTGATCCATTTTTAAACCCAGTCAAGATTATAGAACCCGAAAACAAACTTCCCGACTATACCTTCGACCAGCTTCCCGAAGAACAGAAATCCATTCTGGCTTCTCACGGCTGGACCGATTTAATGCCAGTGCAACGAAAGACCATTCCCTATATGCTGGCCGCCCGCGATATGCTGGTGCAATCTAAAACCGGTTCCGGTAAAACAGGGGCTTTTGTACTCCCGCTACTTCAGGTGATTGTTCGCGACCATCTTTTTCCACAAGCCTTAATTTTGGTTCCTACTAGAGAACTGGCCATACAGGTACATGACGAAGTTGAAAAATTGTCCCAGGGAACCGGCATTCGCTCTACGGCTATTTTTGGTGGAGTATCCTACGAGCCTCAGGTAAAAGCACTTAAAGATGGTGTACACATTATTGTAGCCACTCCTGGCCGTCTTATGGACCACATTCAAAGAGGGCAAGTGGATTTGCTTTCCGTTCGAGACCTCATTCTTGACGAAGCCGACGAAATGCTGTCTATGGGTTTTTACCCAGACATGCAAAAGATTCGTCGTTACCTGCCCAAAGAATTGGCATGCACCATGTTCAGCGCCACCATTCCCCAAACGGTAAAAAGTTTGGCTCGCGAATTCCAACGCAAGAGTGCCAGTTTTCTTTCACTCAGCTACGATCAGGTTATTGCCAACAACCTGGAGCACCACTACTACATGTGCGATGTTATGGAAAAAGATTCCATGACCATAAAAGTTTTGGAATACGAATGTCCAGAAAGCTGCATGATTTTCTGCAACAAGAAAAGCAATGTAAGCTACCTGGAACAGGTTCTCAAAAACTACGGATTCAACGTGGGAGCCTTGTCTGGAGACGTTTCCCAAAGCCTTCGGGAAAAAACCTTAAAGGCCTTCCGCAGCCGGGAGCTGAATATTCTCATTTGTACCGATGTGGCCGCTCGAGGCATCGATATTGACCACGTTTCCCATGTTATAGTCTATGACCACCCCGATGACCACGAAGTCTATGTGCATCGGAGTGGGCGTACGGCCCGTGCGGGCCGTAGCGGTCTGGCAATATCCTTGATTACTCCAGTGGAAGAAATTGAGCTGAAGCAGACCGCCGCAGACTTTGGCATTAACTTCATTAAAAAAGAACCTCTTACCGAACAGGTGATAGCAGAAAAAGTCTGCGCCCGCACCCGCGAAAAGCTTCAAAAGAGCAACATTTCGCTGGGTCAAAAAGACCGGGAACGCATAGGCCACTTTATTCCTCTTGTAAAGGAAATGGCAAACGGCAGTTCCGATGACCAGATGCTCCTCGCCTACCTTCTTGACCGTTACACCTGGAAGAGGTAGAGGAAAGACGAAAGAGGGCATCAACAAGAGTCAAAATTGTTCACCTGGCGGTGTCATCCTGGACCCCTGATACCGTCTTTAGCCCTGGAGCAGCCTTTAGCCCTGGACCCTGGAGCATCGCGATAGGAGATAGGGGATAGGATCCACAGAAAGGTTCCAACCCGAATGTGTCATCCTGAACGGCATACGCCGTGAAGGATCCAGGGAATCTCCATGTAAATACCAATCACTGATAACCAGCCACCAATAACCAACAACTAACCATGGCCAGAATCAAAGTTAAAAACGCAAAAGAAATCGAACTCATCCGCGATGCCGGCGCCCTAGCCGCCGAAACACTAATCCGCGCCGGCGAAATGTGCAAGCCAGGCATAAACACACTGGAAATAGATGAATTTATCGGCGACTACACCCGCAAGCACAAAGGAATTTCTGCCTGCAAGGGCTATCATGGATACCCCCGCTACGCCTGCATTAGTATAAACGAGGTGGTCTGCCATGGCATACCCAACGCAAATACAATTCTTAAAGATGGCGACATAGTCAACATCGACATCACCACCATCCTTCAGGGCTACCACGGAGATACCTCAGCCATGTTCTGCGTAGGCAAGGTTTCAAAACTGGCAAAAGACTTGGTAGACACCGCCAAATTCTGCATGGAAGAAGGAATTCGCGCCGCCGGTGAAGTGGGAGCCCGTTACTGGGACATTGGAAACGCCATTCAAGACATTGCCGACGAAAATGGTTTTAGCGTGGTTGAAGACTACTGCGGGCATGGAATTGGCCGCGGATTTCACGAAGAACCCACCATTTTTCACTTTCGCAACAACGCCCTAAAACAATTTATTGAGGTGGGCAATGTGTTTACCGTGGAGCCCATGATTAATGCAGGTCGCCCTGGCACCAAAACCTTGCGAGATGGCTGGACTGCCGTAACCAGTGACGGAAGCCTCAGCGCCCAATGGGAACACACCATAGTACGCACCAAGGACGGCATTGAAATTCTAACTCTCCCAAGGTAGCTATGAATTTTAGAGACAAAGCATTGGAAATATTCATTCGCAACCACCCCCTTATAAAAAAATTTGGGGAAGTTCAATCATTGTCCATCAACGCCACCAACGGAACAGCCGATATTTCCATACTACTTTGTGGAGAACCCGCCCCCATACAGTTTAGAGGTTACTATTATTTTGATGACACCGATAAGGGTACAGACATCGTAGTTCGGCAAATCAGCTGTGAACGCCCCTGGATTAACGAAGCACTCAACCTTTATTTGTCAAAAACAACGCTGCGCTACACTTTGCCAGGAATTGCAGGTGGTATCGCCAAAATATTCTTTTAAACCAGCCATAAAACGGGAGGCTATCCATGAGCGACGAAATCCTAGACGAGGAAGAACAAGAATACAGCGGCAATTGGTCTGGCATAGCCAAGAATATTAAGGAAAAGCTAAGCGAAATTCTTTTTGACCTAATTACAGACGTTCCCGAATCTCTGCTAACCAAGGCCGAAAATCCAGAAGAGCGGGTTGAAAAACTGATTCAAAGTGCCTGCCTTAAATCGGCCACCGTCAGCGGAACCCTTTCCATTCCTGCAGGCATTACCGGTATTCTCACTTCCATTCCCGACATTGCCGCCATTTGGCGCATTCAGGCCCAACTGGTAGCCGACATCGCCGCCACCTATGGCAAAATGGCGCTCCTTAGCAGAGAAACCATGGTCTGGTGCCTATTCCGCCACAGTGCAGCCAGCCTCCTCCGGGACATCGCCGTACGTACAGGCACCCGTATTGTGGTTCAAAAAGTTTCCATCACAGTACTCCACAAAATTCTCCATAAAATCGGAATCAAAATTTCAGCAAAAGTATTTGGCCGCATAGCACTACGGGCCATACCTGCCATTGGAGCCATTGGAAACGGAGCCTACACCTACCTGGACACCCGGGAAGTAGGCAAAACTGCAGAGGACTATTTTCATGCCCTCGCCGACATGGATAAAGAAGCTGTAAAATAAAAGGGCAACAGTAAAACCCTGTAAAAAAAATGGTGGTTGCAGCGGAGCTTCCAACTCTTGCGACTTGGAAGCGGGCCTGCAAGCCCGCCTGCGGCAAGCTGGCAATCCCGTTTCACAAGTCTTGGCGAGTTGTGGTGGTTGGTTATCAGTAGCGAGTTGTCACCCTGGAGTGCCTTGGCACGATAGGGTCCACTGGATCCTTCAGGGCGACACCCTTCAGGATGACACATTCGAGTTGAACCCATTCTATGGATCCTAGCTGTCCTTCGGACAGTTCCGCCTACGGCTCGGTAGAATTAGTTGTCAGTAGTCANTCGAGTTGAACCCATTCTATGGTTCCTAGCTGTCCTTCGGACAGTTCCGCCAGCGGCTCGGATGAATTAGTTGTCGGTAGTCATTTGTCAGTAGTGAGGTTCAACATTCCCTGGATCCTTCAGGGCTATGCCCTTCAGGATGACCGAATTCATAATTCAAACCCAGTGAAAGTCGTTAGGCTTTCGCAAGTTAGATGCGAAAAAAAAGACCCGCCAGGGGCGAGTCTGTGATTGCAAAAATTTGAAAAACTAGTTTCCTGTGTCTAAATACTCAATTTCAAACTGGTATTTATTGCGGTAGTAGGCCTGCATTTCATCGGTGCTTCTAAAGGCACCACTGCGAATGGCTTCACGAACCTGGGGGTCGGTACGCACCATCTTCTTGATTTCTTCGCCAACATCCTTAAAGAATAGGTCGTTGGAAGCCTGGCTCACATTGTTCTGGTTGTAGTTGGTGTGGTAGCGGCGTTCCAACATTTGAAAAAGCTCTGTTTGGCAAGCGTTTGTTGGTGGTTCACGCATGGCTACGGGCATGTAGCATTTTTCAATATAGTCTTGTTTCATTTCAACAATCATCTGGTCGATTGCTGGAATATTGTGATCTGAATCGTGGCTGGCAATTTCGGCTTTTGGTGTTTTTACAGATGAACATCCCATCAACACCAACACTGCAAAGGCTACCGAGATCAAGAGGCTTTTTTTCATGTTTAAACACACTCCTATTTTATCTTCTTTCCTTAACCTCAATCCCAACTCAAAGTTATGAAAATGTTTAAAAATTGGAAACAAGTTGAATGTAATTTTTTTGTTACCAACCTGTTAAAATAAGGTCTTATTTTTTAGTTTGTGATAAAGGTCACCAAAAAAGAAGGGAGCGGTGTGAATACCTTCACAAGGCCTCCTCTAAAAAACGGATCTTTAGAGGAGCCCTAAAATTAATTTGTTGGCAAGGTTGGCTTGAATCTGTAGAACCAGCTGATGGGATCTATTACATTGTACCGCACGTTGCCAATGCGTTTGCTTCCATTTTTGCTAATGACTCCTGTAACAATATGGGCGTGTGGTCCTGTGGTGTGGCCAGTAACGCCAACGGTGGCAATGGGGTCGCCCTGCATTACTTCTTGACCATCCAAGTACAGAAGTTGATCACAATGCATAAAAATCACCACATCCTTTTCACGCACCAAACCGATAATAACGCCGCCGCGCTCGTCAAAACCCGTCCACGCCTTTGCTGTAAATGGGGCCAAAATTCGGGCTCCTTGCCGGCTGGCCAAGTCAATGCCGTTGTGTAGCCGAGTTTTCTGGGTTTGCTTGGTGTAGTAAAATTCGGTAATGTAGGCAATACTGTCGGATACAATGGAAGTCCAGTATTTCCAGGCCGCCCCAATGGAATCTGCAGCTTCGTGGCCTAGATTATCGGGCCTTGAAAATTTTATAATGGTTCCTGCAGGAGGTATGTTAAACCGATCTTTTTTCCATGAGCCTTCGCTAAAGCCATTTTCGTTTAGAGTGGTTTTTACATACTGGTCCACCATTTTTTCGTTGGTAACCAAGGCGGAAAAACGTCCAATGGCATACCGACCAATACGTTGCATACTTTCGTTTCCGTCGAATGTGTATTCGATGAAAGGGGCTATGGAAAGCTTGTTTCTTTCGGGAATTCGGTCGCGAATATTTGAGATACCTGTTTCAATGCTGCTGGGAATAATAAAGGGAATGGTGGCAACTACAATGAAAATAAGCGGGAAGAATATGCGGTAGAGCCTAGGAATCCCTTCTAAAGGATTCTTCCTTAGAATTTGGATTTTGTGGTTTAGGGCAATGTATTTGGCAAAGGCTTCGGGGCTGCTTTCCAAATCTATCTTTTTCTTGATAATTTTATCCTTAACAGATTCCTTAGTTAATTTATATGTTCTTGGATGGGTTTTGCAAATAGGCTTTTCGTTACAGAGCCAAATAACAGGGGTGTCTTCAATGGGAAGGTCTTCCAGATAATCAGAGCCGGTAGGCCTATCTTTTGGTGAAATAACAATGGACCTGGCAATGGACATTACATTTTTTTCACCCAGGCCTGGGTCGGCAGAGGGTAAAATGCATGTAATCTGGGAACATTTTTTCTTTAACTGCTCAATATTGTGGAAAAAAGTTCGGAATTCTTCGTCGGAACTGGGCAAAGGCTGCCTGCCGCTTAAATCTCCAAAAATCCAGTTCTCTTGTTCTTTGTTTTCTTTATAAAAATTTTCTGTAAGCTTTTCGCGAAAAAGGTCACGAGACGTAATCGAAACATTGGAGGGTATGGCGGAAGAAAAATCCACAACTACAAAACACGCGCCGGCATTAATAGCCTGCGCGAATTCAAGCAAGGCCTGTGATGGCACATTTTTCTCGGGGAAAGAGAAAAGCGTGATGCCGCCTTGCTTAAACAGGTAGTCTAAGACTTCCCGCTGCATAGAGGCTAGACTTTGGCCGAGCCTCTAGGGTAAGAAAATCCGGAAGGAGGGGCTGCAACGAACTTGTCTACTTGAATGTAGAGTTCTTCTGGAGTTGCGCTTGGGTTAAAGTAGATTTCCTGGTTGCGGTTCTGACCGCGGCCCTTGAGGGGTTCGTTACGGCGAGAGCGGGAAACAATGCCCAGCGGGAGCACTTCGAGAAGGGGGAGAAGGCCAAAGTAGCGGAACAGGCTGAAGTTCTTTTGCCATGTGGTTCGTTCTGCCAAAATAGCGAATGTGCCTTCAAAAATAGACTTGGACTGAAGGAGTTCGTCGGAAGTCATAGTTACCAATTCGTGGTTGGTAGGGAAGTTGTTTACGAAGTTTACCAGTTCGCCTTTAAGGTAGTTGGCGTCGCAAAGGAATACGAATTTCATTGTCTATTTCCCGATGTTGGAGTTGGTTATTTGTACTAAAGATAATTTTTTTAGCATAACTTGTCACTTCAAAACATCCCCTCTTGGCATGCAGTAAGAAAATAATAATGAATAAATAATTTTGAGTGGTTTGGGTGGAGAGAGGAATTTTCGTAAGTCCTTGTCTTTCAACAACTTACAAAAATTATGTAAATTTTTTGTTTTCAAAATGGCTTTTTTTTGCAAAAAATGGGAAAAGGTGTGATAAAATGCACTTTAAAAACATTATATTTGGTTTTTGTACTCGTTATGATAGAGTGTGTTTTTTCTTAAAAACATCTCATATGAAGAATTTATGGGAGAACATAAATGAAACGAATGAATTGGTCTGTTACTGCATTGCTTGCTTCGGCAGGCTTGCTTGCTTCTGTAGTTATAGCTCAAGAAGGAACTAACGCTTCACAAGCGGTTGAAAACAATGCTCCGTCTGTAAATGGCATTCCTGGTGAATCCATTCAAGAAGGTGGCAAGTTTGCGCCCATCAAATTGGATAGCTATGTATCCGACGATATGGACAAGCCCGACAAAATACGCTGGTCCGTTTCCGGAAACAAGAGCTTGAAGGTCACCATCAAGGATCGCATTGCCACTATCGAGGTTCCTGACAAATATTGGAATGGAGCTGAAGATATCACTTTTGCGGCAACCGACACCAAGGGGGCCATTGGTTCTGAAACGGTGAACTTCTCTGTGGAGTCCGTTAACAATCCCCCAGAAGTTAAGCCCATTTCCGACCAGACTATAGACGAAGGTAAGCAGTTCCAGAAAATCAAACTGGATGATTTTGTTTCCGACCCCGACCACCCGAAGGACCAAATTCTTTGGGAATTTGACATCCAACCAGCAGGCAAGGAACAGGCTGATGGAGACCTAAATGTGGAAATTGATAAGAATCGTGTGGCCACAGTCGTTATACCAGATCCCAACTGGTATGGTTCTGCTAAAATCACATTTATGGCCACCGACGGTGAATATGCCAGCGACAAGAAAACCGCTACATTCACGGTAAATCCTATAAACGACCCTCCTATTCTTCAAAAGATTCCAGACCAGACAATTGAAGAAAAGAATGAGTTTGAGTCTATTTCCTTGACAGATTTTGTCAGCGATGTGGATAACGATCCTTCCACCATCAAATGGGCTGTTTCTGGCAATAAGGACCTCAAGTTCGACATTGACAAGAGCGCTACTTGTACAATTAAAATTCCAAACGAATACTGGAACGGGCAGGAAACCGTGACCTTTACAGCTACAGACCCCGCTGGCGCTTCTGTTAGCACCAAGGCCACATTCACTGTAAAATCTGTAAACGACGCTCCTGAATTTGTAAAGGATGTTCCTGAACAGACCATCGATGAGAAACAGGAATTTAAGCCCATTCAGTTGGATCAGTTGGTTAAGGATCCTGACCACACTTACGAACAACTTAAGTGGACAGTCAGTGGCAACAAAGACCTTAAGGTTGTCTTGAATGGTAAAACAGCAACGATTCAAATTCCAAACAAACTCTGGAATGGAGCCGAAAACATTAAGTTCAAGGTTTGTGACCCCATTGGTTCTTGCTCCGAATCTGAAGCTGCATTCACTGTAAATTCTGTTAACGACAAACCTGAATTTGTAAAGCAGATTCCAAATCAGATTATTGACGAAAAGAAGCAGTTCGCCAAGATTAAGCTGGATGAATATGTAAAGGACGCCGACCACAAGAATTCTGAACTTTCCTGGGATGTAAATGTTAAACACCAGGGCAAGGAACCTGAAACAGGAACCTTGATGATAAATGTAGATGACAGTCACGTGGCTTCCATTGAAATCCCTGACCAGTATTGGAACGGTTCCGCTGTTGCCACATTTACTTGCACCGACCCCGATGGCGCTTCCATTAAGCAAGATGTTACCCTCACTGTAAAGTCCATTAATGATGTTCCTGTATTCAAGCAAATTCCTAACCAGGAAATTGAAGAGAAGAATGAATTTGCATCCATTATGCTTGATGAATATGTAAGCGATGCAGACCATCCTTTGGACAAACTAAAATTTGAAGTGACTGGTAACAAGGATATTAAGGTTAACATAAATGCCAAGACTCGTGAAGTTTCCTTTAAGACTCCAAACGAACTTTGGAATGGTAAAGAAACCCTCACCTTTACAGCTACAGACCCTGAAGGTGCCAAGGCTTCTACTAAGATGACTCTCTCCGCAAAGTCTATTAACGACCCTCCAGTAATGAAGGATATTGCTGAACAGACCATTAAGGAAAAGGGCCAGTTTAAGGATGTTGAATTGGATAACTATGTTGAAGACCTGGACCACACCAAGGATAAGCTGAAGTGGACCATTACAGGCAACCGTGAGCTTAAGGTTACTGTTGATGGCAAGCGTGTTATGAAGGTTACACCTCCTTCTCCACAGTGGAATGGTTCTGAAACCCTCACCATTAAAGTTACAGACCCAGAAGGGGCTACCGATGAACGTGTTGTTTCCTACACTGTTGAATCTGTAAATGATGTTCCCGAATTTGTAAAGCCCATTGTGGCCCAGACCATTAAGGAAAAGGAACAGTTCCAGCCAATTAAGCTAGGTGAAATGGTTAAGGATGCCGATAACAAACTTAGCGATCTCAATTTTGCTGTAGAAGTAAAGCCAGCTCCTGGTGTAAAGAACAAAAATGGGGATCTTTCTGTAGAAATTGATGCCCAACAAGTTGCCAAGATTTCTATTCCAGATAAACTTTGGAATGGTGCCAACGAATTGATATTTACTGTAAGCGATCCAGAAGGAGCCAAGGCTGTTTCTAAGGCTGTGTTCACCGTTAAGTCTGTAAACGACGTTCCTACCCTCAAGAAAGTTCCAGACCAGATGATTGATGAAAAACAGGAATTTGTTCCTATTAATTTGGCAGAACTGGCTTTTGACCCAGACCATAAGTTTGATGAATTGAAGTGGACCGTTACTGGCAATAAGGATCTAAAAATCAATATTGACAAGGCTGGCGTTGCTACCATCAAGATACCTTCCAAGATGTGGAATGGTTCTGAAAAGGTTACCTTTGCTGTAAGTGACCCAGAAGGGGCTACTGCAAAGTCCGATGCCGTGTTTACCGTAAAGTCTATTAACGATCCTCCTATTATGAAGGATATTGCTAACCAGACTATTAAGGAAAAGGGGCAATTTAAGCCTATTGAATTGAACAACTACGTTGAAGACCAAGACCATGACAAAACAAACCTGAAATGGACTGTTAGCGGTAATAAGGCTCTCAAAGTGGCTATTGACGCAAAGAAGGTGGCTACTATTACCACTCCGGATAAGTACTGGCATGGTACCGAAACCATTACCTTCCAGGTTTCCGACCCCGAAGGTGCTTTGGACAAGCGTGCTGTAACATTTACAGTTGAATCCGTAAACGACCTTCCTGAATTCAAGAAAGAAATTAAGGATCAGAAAATTCCTGAAAAACGTGAATTTGCCATTATCAATTTGGCTGACATTGTAGTTGACCCAGACCACAAGCCAGAACAGCTCTCTTGGTCCTTTGAAGTAAAGCCTGCCAAGGGCGCCCCTAAGGGTTACACTCCAAAGCTTCAGGTAAGTGTAGATGAAAAGCGTATGGCTCGCATTATTATTCCAGATAAATACTGGAATGGTTCTGAAGATATTACCTTTAAGGTGGAAGACCCGGATGGTGGCAAGGCTAGCTGCACAGCCAACTTCACTGTGGAATCTGTAAACGATGCTCCCACCATTGGCAAAATCAATGACCAGACCGTTGAAGAAAAGCAACAGTTTACTCCTATTAAACTTGCTGATATCATCAAGGATCCGGATCATCCTTACTCCAAGCTCAAAATTGATGTAACTGGCCAAAAGGATTTGAAGGTTTCCATTGACAAAGACGGTGTAGCTACAATCAAGGCTCCAAATGAGCTTTGGAATGGATCTGAAAAGTTGTCCTTCTCTGTTGTTGACCCAGAAGGAGCCAAGGCTACCGCTACTGCTACATTCACCGTAAAGTCTATTAACGATCCTCCTGTAATGAAGGATATTGCAAATCAGACCATTAAGGAAAAGCAGGAATTCAAGTCCTTTAATTTGGATGACTATGTAACCGACCTTGACCATGCAAAGAACAAGCTGAAATGGACTGCCGAAGGTCAAAAAGAACTGAAGGTTCAGATTGATGGCCAGCACAAGGTTACTGTTATTCAGCCCAACAAGTACTGGCATGGCTCTGAAACCGTAAAGTTCACTGTAGTGGACCCCGAAGGTGCCATGGACTCCCGTTCTGTAACCTTTACCGTTGAATCCGTCAATGACGCTCCAGAATTTGTTAAGGAAATCAAGGATCAGTCCATTGATGAAAAGAAGCAGTTTGCTACCATCAAGCTGGATGACCTTGTGAAGGACCCAGACCATAAGAGCACAGACCTTAAGTGGTCTTTTGATGTGACACCTATTAAGGCGGGTGCTGCATCTGCTCCTAAGAAGGGTAAAAAGGCTGCTGAACCTGCAGTGGCTCCAAAGGCTGAAACCTTGGCTGTGAAGGTAAAAGACAACATTGCAACGATCGCTATTCCAAACAAGTATTGGAATGGTGCTGCCAACATTACCTTTACTGTAACTGACCCCGAAGGTGCCAAGGCTTCTAAAACTGCAAAGTTCGAAGTTCGCTCCATTAATGACGTTCCAAAGATTGCCGAGAACGCTCCAAAGGGTGAAACCATCCGCGAAAATGGCGTGTTCAAGACCATAGACCTTTCTGCTTTGGCTTCCGACCCCGACCACCCACAGACCTCTCTCAAGTGGGAAATTTCTGGCAACAAGAACCTGAAGGTGGAAAAGCGTAAGGACAATACCGTTGTGGTTAAGGTTCCAAACGATCAGTGGAATGGCAAGGAAACTTTGACCTTCACCGTAACTGACCCCGAAGGTGCCAGCGCCAGCCACAAGATGTTCTTCGAAGTGACTCGCGTAAACGATCCTCCAACTCTAAAGCCAATTCCTGGCCAGAAGATTAAGGAAAAGGATGTATTTAAGCCAATTCGTTTGGATGAATATGTAAATGATCCAGACAATAAGCCTTCCGACTTGAAGTGGACTGTTTCTGGCAACAAGAAGCTGAAAGTGGATATTTCTTCTAATCATATTCTCACCGTTTCTGCTCCAGACAAGTATTTCTGGTGCGCTCCAGAAACTATAGTCATTATGGTTAAGGATCCTGATGGTGCTGAAACATCTACCATGGCAACCTTTGAAATTACTTCTGTAAACGATGCTCCTGTAATGAAGGATATTCCTGCCCAGAAGATTAAGGAAAAGGGACAGTTCAAGGAAATTGACCTGAACAAGTTTGTACATGACCCTGATCATCAGTTGAGCGACTTGGTATGGACGGCAACTGTTTCCAAGGTAAAGGCTGCTGCGGCGGCTCCTGCTCCGAAGAAACCTGCAAAGAAGCCTGCTAAGAAGGGCAAGAAGGGTGCTAAGGAAGAAGTTAAGGAAGAACCGGCTCCAGTTCCTGTGGATGATTTCCAGGTGGAAATTGATAGCAAGAACATTGCACGTATTAAGATTGCAGACAAGTATTGGAATGGTGAACGGAATGTGACATTTACTGTAAAGGACCCCGAAGGTGCAACAGCCTCTAAGACTGTAAATTTCCTGGTGGAATCTGTAAATGACGCTCCTGTAATGAAACCAATTCCTGTTCAGTCTATTGAAGAAAAGAAGACCTTTGCTCCAATTGATTTGACCAAGTATGTTTCTGACACAGATCATCCGGTTTCTGCTCTCAAGTTTGAATTGAGCCCAACTCGCCAGTTGAAGGCCTCCGTAAACAAGAAGAACGAACTGGTTGTTACCACTCCAGATAAGTATTGGAATGGTACGGAAAAGATTAATCTGACTGTGATTGACCCCGAAGGGGCTAAGGCCAACCAGCAGATTACCTTTGAAGTTACTCCTGTAAACGATCCTCCAATTGTAAAGGCCATTGCTGGCCAGAAGATTAAGGAAAAGGAAAAGTTTGCAATTGTTGACCTTTCCAAGGTTGCTGAAGACCCGGATAACAAGGCTAACGAGCTTCATTGGTCTGTTTCTGGAAACAAGGAACTGAAGGTTGACATTAAGGGTAATCGTGCTAACATTCTTACTCCCAACCCCAACTGGTATGGTAAGGAAACTCTCAAGTTTACTGTTAAGGACCCTGCAGGAGCTTCCGCTTCTACAAATGCCACTTTTGAAGTAACCCCAGTGAACGATGCCCCAGTTCTTAAAACGGTACAGCCATTTATTATTGAAGAAAAGAAGCAGTTTGCTCCATTCGACTTTAGTAAGGTGGTTAGTGACCCAGATAACAAGCTGGAAGAACTGATGTGGACCTTGGATGACGCTACTCCTGCTATTAAGGGTAGCAAGAAGTTTGCCAAGGCCAAGAGAGCCTCTGTTAAGCACGATATTCACTTTGAAATTAGCGACAAAGGTATCCTTACCGCAGAAGTGCCAAACAAGTTCTGGAATGGCAATGAATCCGTTGATGTAAACGTATTCGACCCATTCGGAGAAAAGGCTACCATTACAGTCAAGTTTACTGTAAAGCCTGTAAATGACCCTCCTGTTGTTAAGGATATTCCTGGCCAGGAAACCTTGGAAGGCAAGTCCTTTAAGGCTATTAAGCTTGATGATTATGTAAGCGACCCAGATAACAAGCCACATGAAATTAGATGGAAAGTTTCTGGTGCCAAGAATTTGGATGTAAAGATTTCTGGCGGTCGTGAAGCCGTTGTTAAGCCTAAGAAGTCTGACTGGTTTGGTGAAGAAACCATTGTGTTTACCGCCAATGACCCAGCGGGTGCAACAGACAAGGCTGTAGTAAAGTTTGTTGTAAAACATGTGAATGCTGCTCCTGTAATGCGTGACATTCCAGACTTTACCATTAAGGAAAATGAAAAGCATGGTGTAATTGCCGTGATTAAATTGGATCAGTATGCTCGCGACAAGGATCATCGTTTTGATGAACTGAAATGGACATTTACTGGTAACAAGTACCTCACTGTAACTCACGATAAGTTCAAGAAGACTGCTACCGTTGCTATGCCTTATGAACACTGGAAGGGCAAACCAGAAAAGATTACCTTTACGGTTACCGACCCAGAAGGTGCTAAGGAATCTAGATCGGCCCTCTTTACTGTAATTCCTGTGAACAACCCACCAAAGGCTGCTCCTCAGACTTACATGACTCAAGAAGGCGAAGCTCTTAAGGTTTCCAGCAAGGATGGCCTTATGAATGGTGTAACAGACCCTGATGGTGACAAGCCTGTGTCTGTCCAGTTGGTTCAGAGACCTCGCAATGGTAAGATTGTTCTTAACGAACGTGATGGTTCCTTTGTCTATACACCAAATAAGGGCTTCTCTGGACTTGACGAATTTACCTATAAGGTTCGTGATGCAGGTGGTGCCGTGTCTCAGCCTGCAACTGCAGAAGTAAACGTAAGCTTCAAGATGAAGGACTTGCGTGGCAACGAAAAGGCTGCTGATAAGAAGGACGATTCCAAGGATGATTCCAAAGACAAGGAAGATTCTAAAAAAGACAAGAAGAAAAAAGGTAAAAAGAGAAAGTAATTCTCTTTAAGAATCTTTAAAAAATCCATCTGGGAAATCTCCTGGGTGGATTTTTTGTTATAAGTTGTTGGTTATCAGTTATTGGTGGTTGGTATCAGCATATCCAATATTGACTTTCTGTGGATCCAATCCCCCTATCCCCTATCCCCTATCGCAAGCTCCAGGGCTAAAGGCCGCTCCAGGATGACCCCATCTTTCGTCTTTCGTCTATAGGACCAAAGGTCCGTTCTATAGTCTAAATGGACATTCTCTGGATCCTTCAGGGCTATGCCCTTCGGGATGTCCTCTCAAGATTCATAAGGTTGTTTTTTATTGACTCCCTCTATAGTCTTTCGTCTAAAAAGACTGTGTCGTTGTGTCTTCTTTTACTTCTTCCTTAACGTCATCCTTTACAGGTTCCTTTACTTGAGGCAAAAGTTTTTGCAAATCAATTATGGGCTCGCTTTCGGCGTCTTCTTTTACCGAGCGTATTGGTCTATAGAAAGAGGAATCATTTTCGTCTATAACTCTTGTACCCATTAAATCTAAGTAGGAATTAAAAAGTGCGGCCCATTCATGGAGCCAGTTTTTTCGAGACTCTCTATTAAAAATCCATCCATCGGGATTGTATTGATGGTGGTGGATATCCATGGTTAGGTATACAGGTTTTTCTCCAGAAAGACTGCTGAATAATTTTTTTGCCCTACGGGTTGCTGGAGCTGCTGTAAGCAGAAGTACGGTGTCGGCTTTATGGGCCTTAAGCCATGGAATAATGGTGTATGCCTCGGCAATGGTGGAGGGATCGTTGTGACGCACTATAAAAACAGCATTGCTATCAAAGTTGCCTAGTTTCATAAAATCTTCTGCATAAAAGTCGGCATTGCTTTTGTCGCGAAAGGCTCTTCTACCAAGAATCATTACGGAATCGGCTTTACCCTGGGATAGTATATCGGCTGCCACATCGGAACGTTCCAAATCTGCGGTTTGCCCATCTAGAACCACCACCCAGTTTACATGGTTAAAGTCGTCATCAGATACAAGCCAGTGACCACTGTGGGCAATAAGCACATAGAGTAGGGTGGTGCAAAGAAGCAGGGTTCCCCCAACAATGCCAATTTTAATTTTCTTTTTTTTCTGAATGGCCCTGGGGCTTTCCTTCATTAAAATTTTAGTCAAAATTTATCTCCTGTAGAGTATGGCTTTTTCGCCATCGGCATAGTAGTTTTCTCTGCTGCTGTATTCTTTAAAGCCGTGTTTCTCATAAAAGTGTCGAGCGTTGGTGTTTTTTTCACGGACTTCCAAAAAGCAGGCATCGCCACCATTAAAATTTAATTTGAGAAGGCCTGCCGATAATAAACTGGAGCCGATTCCCTTTTGTTGGTTTTGGGCATCTACCGCAATAGATAGAAGTTCGGAATCGGCACCCAGCATATGAAAAATAGCGTAACCTATAACTTGATTTTGATTTTCAAAAACAATAGAGTAACTGTAAGGCGCCTTGATTTCACGTTCAAATTGGGTTCTGGTCCAACTTTGAAAATGGAGATTTTTTTGAATTTCCAAGACCTGAGTTAAGTCTTTTTCTTCCATCAATCGGATGCCCATAAAGCCTCCTATGCCTTTATTTTTTCAAAGTAAGAAGGCTGAATGTAGTTGGCACTTTGAATCAGTGTTGGTTTTATAATGTCAAAGAGGGGTGCCCAAGCATTAAGTTTTCCACTGGCGTTGGCTATGGAAATTTTGTTACTTTGTATGAATTGTTCAAAAGCCTTATCGCTGGCAAAATCATCGTCTGCCACAATGGTGCTGTTTGAAACATTTTCCAATGCTTTAAGCAGTTCTTCGGTTGAAATAAAACTTTCATTTTCCTCTTTGCGCAAATACCAGTAACCACTGCGTGCCCTAATGACCACAATGGCTTTTCCACTGGCTTGGGAAGGTCTTTCAAAATAGGCCAGGGCTTGCAGAGTAGAAACCCCATAGAGTTGGTGCTTTCCGGAAAAGCATAGGCCTTGGCAAAAGGCAACCCCGGTGCGCAACCCACTAAAAGAACCAGGGCCCAAGGTAACCATTACTCGTCCAATATCGCTTAGGGAGGCTTGTGCTTGCAAAAGAAGTTCATCTAATGTGGCACTTAAGGTTTCCCCTTTGGCTTGGGGGTTGACCAGTTCTACGTACACGTCTCTCTGGGCTTTGCTATTGCTAGATAAAGCAAGGGAAGTTCCCTTGCGAGAGGTGTCGACGAACAAATCTAAATACATTTTACAACCATTAAAAATAAATTAACGCTTTATGTTTAGACTGATGTCGATAATCAGGTCGATAAGTGCAGAGTAGGTAATACCATTACAGGCAGCTTGCTGTGGCAACAAGGATGTTGGTGTCATGCCTGGCAGGGTATTTGTTTCAATAGCGTAAAGCTCACCCTCTTTGGTAATACGAACATCGGTACGGCTGTATCCAGCTCCGCCCAAGGCGTAGTGGGCTTCTTTTACCAATTGCTGAATGCGCCCGGTAAGTTCCGGTTCAAATTCTGCAGGAGTGATTTCTTTGCATTCTCCATTGTATTTGGCTTCGTAATCAAAGTATTCGCGGGTGGTCATGCGCATTTCTGTAGGAGGAAGGGGCTTTTCTCCTTCGATAAAACCACAGCTGGCTTCGCCTCCGGCAATGAATTTTTCGCACAGCAATCGGTTGGTGTCCTTAAAAAGTTCCTGAGCAATCTTACCTGCTTCGTCGAGGTCTTTGGCAATGCCTATGCCAATGGAAGAACCGCCCAAGGGGTCTTTGATGACTAAAGGAAAACCCAGTTTGTCGGCCACTTGTACCAAAGTGTCGCCTGTAAAATTATGCTTGTAGATTACCTGGTAGTCGGGGGTAGGAATGCCATTGGCTTTATAGATTTCTTTGGACTTTATTTTATCCATGGCCAAAGCACTAGCTAAAAGACCGCAACCGGTGTAGGGAATACCCCAGTTTTCAAGGAGTGCCTGAATGTGTCCGTCTTCACCCCACTTTCCGTGGAGGGCCAAAAAGGCTATGTCGCAGTCTGGCATTTCGGAAAGGGCCGGAAATTTTTTCTTGTTGGCTGCCGTACCTTCAAGGGCATGAAAGTAATTTACAGAAAAATTGTCTTTTTGGTATGGAGACAATTCTCTGGAAGACCAATGCCAAGTGCCGTCTTTGTCGATGAGCACGGGGTGGACATTGTATTTATCTGGGTTCATGGCACGTACAACACCAGTGCCACTGACAACGGAAACATCATGTTCGGTGGACGGGCCACCCATAAGAACTAAAACACGAAGACGAGGCATTTTTTTTACCCTTTTTTAAACTTTTTGCGACTATATAGCCGTTCATCCATTTAATTTAGTAAGAAATCTTAATTTTGTAACTTATGCAGTGTAAATTGATTATATTTTTTGTGAATCTTTTAAAGAGGTGCTAAATGCGGGTATTTGTTACTGGAGGAACTGGGTTTATTGGTCATTATGTGGTTAAGGCTTTGCTTGATAATGGCCATAACGTTGTTATAGCTACGCGCCACCCTAACAAGGTGCCCTCTCTTTGTGCCAACGATAAGGTTAGCTTTGTAAAAGCTTCCTTAACGGATTTTGAATTGATGGAAAAGGGTATGGCTGGTTGTGAGGCCTGTATCCATATTGCACTAGGGTGGGGAGATACCCCTGTTTCCATGTTGATGAATGATACTCGTGCGACTGTTAATTTATTAGAAATCGCAGCTAGAGTGGGCTGTAAAAAATTTATCTATACGTCAAGTACTGCGGCTATGGGGGTAATGCGCCCCAGTATGCGTGAAGCCACTTCAAACCTACCTATGGACCTTTATGGCTCCACAAAGGCGGCAGGGGAGGCTTTTGTGCTTGGCTTTAGGCATGGTTACGGCAACAGCTTTTCTAATGTAGAAATGAAACGCAATATTATTCGGCCTGGCTATACCTTTGGAAATCCTGCATTCCCTGATGGTTGTTGCCAGCCCGACCGTCGTTTTTTTGATATGGCTTTGGCTATAAAAAATGGAAGGGACATCAATGTTATTAAGAATGATGGAACTCAATTTATTCATGCAAGCCAGCAGGCCCAGCTCTATTTGAACTTGTTGGAGTCTGATAAGAACGAAGAAATCTTTCTTGGGTTGGGAAGTGTTTGGATTAGCTGGAAAGAAATTGCAGAAATGATGCTTTCTTTAAATCCAACTTCTAAATCAAAGATTGTGGAAGAAGATTTGCAATGGTCGGATGACCCCATGCTTTTTGATGTTCGTAAAATTAAGGACCATTTTGGATTGGTCTTTGATGCCCACGACTTTATGATGGACCATGTAAAGTGGACTTATGAACATGCATAAGACCTGTTTTTAAACTAGGACCATTCTCTAAACTGTTGGCTAGCACAGTCCCTTTTTTGTGCTAGCCCTTTTTTTACCCACAACGGTTTTTTGTATTGTCTGTGCCGATGTAGTCGGGGTAGTCGTTATTGAAACAGGCGGCGCAGTAGTTTTCCCCTTCTCCTGTACATTCCTTCATCCCTTCTACACTCAGATACCCAAGGCTTTCTACACCAAGCATTTTGGCTATCTCAGAGGGGGTCATGGAACTTGCGGCCAGTTCTCCCTGGCTCGGAAAATCCATGCCGAAAAAACAGGGGTGTGCTACAGGAGGTGATGCAATGCGAATGTGTACTTCCAATGCCCCTGCATCTCGAAGCATTTTTGAAAGTATTTTTAAAGTGGTTCCACGGACAATGGAGTCTTCTACAACGCATACCCGCTTGTTTTTTAACACCCCTTCAATGGGATTAAATTTTAATTTTACCTTTTGCTCTCGAACATTTTGAGTGGGGTCTATAAAGGTTCGGCCTACATAGTGGTTTCTTAAAAGACCGATTTCAAAGCGTATGCCACTGGCCTGGGAGTAGCCTAGTGCTGCGGTGGTGGCTGAATCAGGAACAGAAATAATGATGTCGGCTTCCACAGGGCATTCCTTGGCCAACTGTTTTCCCATTTTGCGACGAATCTTGTCGCAACTTTGTTCGAATATTTTGGAGTCGGGGCGGCTAAAGTAGATGTATTCAAAAATGCAGTGGGCCAGCCGGTCTTTAACTGTAAAACATTCTGAATGTAACCCGTTTTGGGTTATGGTCAGAAATTCACCTGGTTGAATATCGCGAACATAGTTTGCGCCAAGCAAATCAAAGGCGCATGTTTCGGAAGCCACACACCAGGCTTTACCCATGCGTGCAATGGAAAGGGGGCGGAATCCGTAACCATCTCGCGCCACAAACATGGTGTCTTTGCTAATAAAAACTAGGCAAAAACTGCCTGTAAATTTGGCAATGGCTTTTTTTATGGCTTCTTGCAGGGTTGCTGCTTGGGTGCGTGCAATTTCGTGCAGTAGAATTTCGGAATCGGAGGTAGTTTGGAATATGTGGCCCTCGGCTTCCATTTCGGCACGAAGTTCATTTGCGTTTGTAATGTTTCCGTTGTGTGCTACGGCTAGTTGCCCCCATTTGCAGCTGACTAGAATGGGTTGGGCGTTGGCCAGGGTGCTTGCTCCTGTAGTGCTGTACCGAACATGGCCTATTCCTGCGAAACCTTGTACTTCATCAATGTTGTGTTCTCGAAGTAGGGTGGATACGAGACCCATGGATTTTCGGATGCGTATTCTATCGCCATCAGTTACCGCAAAACCGGCAGATTCTTGGCCACGATGTTGCAGAGCGTACAAACCCATGGTAATATTTCTAACAACGCTATCGCCATTGTAGATGCCGATAACACCACATTCTTCGTGTAATTCGTCGAGCATAACGCCTCTTTGAATTTGCTTCTCTTCTTGTTTTTTAACCATAGCCCATCCATTGGGATGCAGGCAGAAGAGCTTTCGACGAAAAAAATAGTATAAAGGTTTTTCTTTTTAAATAGGGAATTTTTTGTAAAAGAAAAATAGTTTTTTACGATAAATGTAAAACCAAGGAAGTACTTTTTTAGAATAATGCAGAAATAACCAAGGAAATAAGGCCAAGGAACATGGAAAGTTTTACATTTTTTTGCGCTTTTGCATAATCTTTTTTTTGCACTTTCAAAAAAATATACAAAATTGTTGGGGTTAAGGTGGTTAGCGTGAGTATGAGAAATAGATAATGGTATACTCCAAGTACTACCGGCATGGGCAAAAGAATCCAGGTAAAGAGGAGGATTCCTCCTGCAAAACGTTTTGCTGTTTTGGCCCCTGCGATTAGGGGAAATGTCATTATGCCTGCTTTTAAATCTCCGGTTTCGTCTTCCAAGTCTTTGTAGATTTCGCGAGCCAGTGTGAAAAAGAACGCAAAGGCTATGGCTGGAATTAGGCGGGCCAAGGGGCTGCAAAAACCTATGGTGAAAATTTGTTGAAGGAGAAGGAGTAAAAGTGGGGTGGTGCAGAAAAAAGCCACCATCATGTTTTTTAGGAGGGGTATATGTTTTAATCTATAGTTGTAAAAAAATAGAAGAACGTTTAGAAATAAAAAGAAGGTTTCAGTGAAAAGCAGGGCTCTTGCATTCCATTTAAAAATAAAAAATAAAATGGGGATTAAAAGCAGGTTGGCGATTGCAAGAATAAAGCTCCAAGTTTTTGCAGCCTTTATAGAAATTCGCCCTGATGGAAGGGGACGATGGGGGCGGTTTATTTTATCTGTATTGTAGTCAAGGATGTCGTTGTGGATGTTTCCGAATGCAATGGAAAAAGAGAATAAAATGCATGGAATAATTAGGGATAGCAGAATGTATGGTGCTATGCCAAGTATGTCTTGGCTTGAGGCTTGGTGCATGGCAAACTGGATGCTGTCTTTATTTAAAATGAATGCACCAATAATGAGGGTTAGACAAGCTATGGCAATGTTTACTGGACGGCTCATCCTAAAAAGGACGGCAAATGTTTTAAAAAAGGAAGACATATGGGTAAATATAGTAATGAGTAGATGGTGGTTGGTTATCGGTGACTGGTAATAAATAGACGAAAGAGGTGGTTGTCGTACAAAAATAGACATTCACCGGATTCTTCACTGCGTGCACCGTTCAGGATGACACCAACATTATTCATTAACCATTAGCCATTAATAATCGATACCTCATTCCGGCCAATTCAGAATAATTCCAGTCGTCATTTTATACTATATTTTACTCAATGGCATTTTTCACTAAAAGTAATCTAGTTGATCTTCGGCGCGAAGCCGATCAGCTTTCCATTTGTGTGGAGCATTTTTTGTATGCCGCCGAAATGGTGCCCGAAGGGGATTGGAAAACGAAAGGATTTTATGATAACTGTATTGAAAAATGCAATGGTCGCCTTAAGGCCATCCATTTTCTTATGGAGTCTATTCGACGAGGCCATTCTGTTTCTGAGGAATCACAGAACGAGGAACAGATTAAAGGTGAAGAAGGTGAAGATTGATGCGCTTTGACTTGCTTGAAAACTTGGGTGAAGAGGAGGCTCCTCTTAGAAGTATTCGGCCCACAAGGCGTGACCACCGCAGCCGTCGCATTGATGTGATGAAAGAATTGGAATCGGGTGTGGTTGATGAACGTCCTATTAAGGAACGCTTTAGCCGTGAATTTAAAAAGGCTAAAATAAAGCGTGTCAAGAACCCTGTTGAAAATATTGGTGAAGAAAATTGTGTAAGAGGTTTGGTGGTTGAAGTGCATCGCCGAACCTGCGAGGTTCGTTTGTATGATGCACAACCTGTTAATGACTCGTCTTTCGTCTATCGTCTTTCATCTAACATAGTTACAGCCATGTATAGAGCGACCACGTCAAAGACTTTAGGTGAATTTCCAGTGGTGGGCGACGAGGTGCTTTTGGGGTTGGTCAACGACGCCCAAGGTGATGGTTCAGGAGTTGGTTCGCAAAATTACTGTGTTGTTCGAGTGCTTCCTCGTAAAAGTGAGTTAAAACGCCCTGGACCTGTAGATTGTTCCAGTCGGGAGCTTTTGCTGGCAGCCAATATCGACCAAGTGGTTATTGTGGCTTCTGTAACCCAGCCTGAATTTAATTACGGCTTTATGGACCGGTTCTTATTGGCGGCTCATTTTAACAATCTGCCTTTTATTATGGTTCTCACTAAAACCGACCTTTTAAAAAATGAGTCGGGAGCATCGATGGACCTTCCTGAGAGTATCATGGATTTTTCTTCTATTGTAGATAAAGTAATATTTGTGAGTGCAAAAACAGGGGAGGGCATGGAAGAACTTAAACGAGAAATTACCGGCAAATCCTCGGTGTTTAGCGGTCTTAGCGGGGTAGGAAAGTCTACCCTGATAAATGCCGTTGTTCCCGAAGCAGCCCGCCGAACTGGTGAAGTTCGGGAACGGGATGGAAAAGGCAGGCACACCACCACATCGTCATCGCTGTTTGATTTGCCCGACGGAGGCTTTGTTATTGACACGCCGGGAATTCGTTCCATTGGTCTTATGGAAATGGATAATGAGACTTTGGCTAAAATATTCCCTGGCTTTTTTGAAGATGAACTTTTTACCTGCAAGTACAGTAACTGTATTCATGTGAATGAGCCAGGCTGTGTTGTTCGTTCTAGGGTGGAACAGGGTTTGTTGTCAAAAGCCCGTTATAACAGTTATTTACGTATTTTAAATTCAAAGAATTGATTATATTGAGCACTATGGATATTGTTGTGAAATTAACTCTTGTGGCTGCCATTATTTATATGGGTTATAATGCGTCCCAAATGGTGAGTGTGTATAAGACCATTTGCGATAAGGCTGAAGAATTTAAGAAAATGGCTTTCGAGTCGGATTCTTCTATAGGTGATGTTCGCCGATCCAATTTTATTCTTTCTTTTTTGCTGTCTGCTGGTTTTGTGGTTTTAACCTATTTTTCCCAGTTGGCCTTGTGGGTGGTTGTGGCCTTGGCTGCAAAGTGTATCTGGACTCTATTTTGTTCTGATGCCCTGCTCCAACGAATTATGAAAAAAGGTTCTGTGACCTACAAATTTTATATTTTAATTAAGGCCGATTCCATAGTCAATATGTTTTTTGGGTTGGCTATTGCTTTGTTCCTTATTTTGTAGCAGGTGAAAAATGAATTTTATTAAAGTTCTTTTTTTGTCAATGATTTTTACTTGTGTGGCGTGGGCGCAGGGTAATGGTGGCATTAGTGGCGCCATGTCTGTGCCTGCCACAACAGGAATTCATACCCCCTTTTTTATTGGAGGAGCCTTGGAATTTGGCTCCGGTACTGGTGTGGATAGCGACCGTGGTATAGGCTTTAGAGAAATAGAACCCATGGCCGGTATATGGTATCCGGGCGTTGGTTTTTTGCGTGTAGGCTACGGCTTTTACGATTATGATGAAGAAAAAGATGAAGAAAAAAATATAAAGGTGGAACATTCCGACATGGATATTGAATTAGGTATTCATTTGTTTGGAATGGCATATATCTTGGGTACATTTTCTCGCTCTAAAGATCTTTCTGACTTGGGTGATGTGGCTTGGAATGAATGGGGTGCTGGCTTTGGAACCATGCTGAATATTTTTTCAAAAACCATTCTCTTTGCCGAAATGAGTTACAAATGGGTTTTAGACCACTATGATCCCTTTCTCGAAAAGAAAATCAGTGGTACTCGAATTCAGTTTAACTTAGGTTTTTCTGTGTATGTCTGGTAAAATTGTTGCTGTAATGGGTGGCGCTTTCGATCCTGTTCATCAGGACCATGTTTCGGTTGCCCGCATTTGCCTAGAAAAAAAAATCTGTGACGAGGTTTGGTTTGTTCCTAGCCCAGACCGTTGGGATAAGACTATAAATGCATCTCCGGAAGATCGCTTTGCCATGCTCCGCTTGGCAACGTCGGATGAACCTCGTTTTATACTTTCGGATGAAGAAATTCAACAAGGGGATTTTCGAGGCTCCTATGTTTTTTTAAGCCACCTACGAGAAACCCACCCAGACATTTGTTTTAGATTGTTGGTGGGTGCCGATAGCTACGAAGGAATTCCGCATTGGCGCGATCCCCTTTATTTTTATGGCACTGAATACAATGGCCATTTGCTATTGAAAGAGTTTGAACTGATTGTCTTTGAACGGGCTGGATACCCCATGCCCGATTTAAAGACACATTTGGATAAGGGTTATGCAAACATGTTCCTCCTTGGAAAGGAACAGGGTTTTGAAGGGCGCTATTCCAGCACCGATGTGCGACGGTCTCTTTTAAAGAGCCGCTCGAAACCAGAAGGACTTTTGCGGGAAGTTTTTGAGTATATTATATCTCGAGACTTGTATCGTTTTTAGGATGGGTAGAATATGGCTATTTCAGACAAGGTAACACAGGTTCGCGAAAAACCTTTGGTAAAAAAAATTGAAAAATTTGCTCCAGCCATTTGCTTTTTGGGTGGTTTTCTTTGGGATTCCGTCACTTTAGGCAGCATGGTTCAACAGTCCGACCTGATTTTTTTGCTGGCCTATTATGCAGGTGCCTTTATTTTGGTGATTCTGCTTTCGGCACAGTTGGAAAACCCTCAGGGCTATACTACAGAAGTTTTGGAATCTAAAGGCGTTAAGGTAAAAGCCTCTTCTTCTAAGGTTGTTAAAGTGGCTGGCTTTGCCAAAAAAGTGGGTCTGGAAACAGACAATCTGATTCCTGAAAACGCCGTTATTGTAAAGCATCGTTTTTTGGATAGGGAATGGAGTTCTGTATGGAAGTCTCGAATATCTTGGGCTGTGCAGTTTTGCTTTGGTAGTTTGTTTAGTGCCTTGGTGGTTTGTTATTTTAAAAGCAGCGGTTCCATAGGTTCTTTAATTCTGGTTCTGATAATGGTTCTATTGCTTGTGGGTAATGAATTTTTACAAAAACGGTATGAAAGTTTTGGGGTAAGTCTTGCTTTTTTCTGCTTATTGGGTACCATGTTCCTTAATTTTGCCATTCCTCATTTGGTGCACCGCATGGGATTTATCTGGTTTTTATTGAGTTCTTTGTTGTCTTTTGGAATTTGTTATCTTATTTGGAAAATTTCTCACCGCAGTAAAAAAAATTTAATTGCACCCATTGCTATTACGGTTTTGCTGGTGGTGGCCTACATTATGAACTGGGTACCCCCGGTTCCATTAGTTTTAAAACAGCAGGTGGCTTGCATACAATTTGAAAAAGAGGATTATTCCTGTAATGCGGATGCACCTAGTTTGTTGCAAAAGGTGGGGTTAAAATCTCCCAGTGTTCATAAGAATAATGATACGGAACTTTATTTTTTAAGTGCCATTTATGCCCCTATGGGGGTGCAGGCTGATTTGGAACACCGCTGGTATTATAAATCGGCCAATGCCAAAGATTACATGCTTACCGACCGCATCTCTACATCAAGAATGAGAACCCAGGGGAGCCGTGTGGAAGGCTTTAGAATATTTACCCGCAAAAAGAATGCACCTGCCGGTTCATATCGTGTGGAGACCGCTTTTAAAGACGGGGCGGTTATTGGGGCACAGGCTTTTGATGTAGTTGAAGGCGCTCTTGATTCTACGGGTTACGCCAAACATATTTTAGAGTAGTGTGCTTATGCCTGCACCAAGAGACATGTTTTTTGAAAGTGTGGTTCGGCCCGAACACAATGGATGGTTTTTGGTAGATTCTTTGTGTACCCGTTTTACATACCACTCCAGGGAAGAGTGGATGGCCAAAGTTTCTTTAGGTCTTGTAACTGTAAATGGTGTTGTGGCTGGGGTTGAATCGATTGCACACCGTGGTGACAAAGTGGTTTACCATGTGGAAAATTATTCAGAGCCTGAGGTGCCTACAGATTTTGACACCCTTTACGAAGACGACGAGTTTATGCTGGTGGCTAAGCCGGCCGGCGTGCCTGTGCTTCATACAGGCCATATTTTTTACAACACTTTTACAGCCATTGTTCGTCGAGCCATTCACAGTGAAACGGCAACGCCTTTGCATCGTCTAGACCGGGACACTGGCGGCATAATGCTTTTTGCCAAAGATGGTGATACGGCTGCACGGTTTCAGCGCCATTTAGACCGCATTCTTTTAAAGAAATTTTATTTGGCTGTTGTGCCTGGTATTTTTCCTGAGGGGGTTACTGAGTGTGAACTTCCTTTACGGGAAGACCCTACAAGTGAACTTCGTATAAAGATGTTTCATTCTGAAAATGGAAAACCGTGCCATACTCGATTTAGGCGTTTGGACTTAGTTTCGGTTGAAAAAACGGAAGAAAACCCCTCCGGTTTTGTTTCTATTGTGGAAGCGGAATTGCTAACTGGGCGAAAACATCAAATTCGCGCCCATCTTTCTACATTAGGGTTTCCTATTTTAGGGGACCGTCTGTATTCCCATGAGGGCAAGTATTACTTAAAGTTGGCATCTGGAAATGTCCTAACGGAAGAGGAATACAAAATTTTGGGAGCTAAGAATCAAATGCTTTATGCTTATCGCGTGCAGATTCTTTTACCATATTGGAATGAGCCTAGAGAGTTTACCTCTCTCAATTTTCCGAAGGAGATGAAGGCTTTGATTCCTAAAGAGCTTCTCTAATCAAAGAAATTTTTAGAGGTGTCCTTAGGAATATTTCTGGATTATTAGTAAAACTCAGTGGCAAAAGAAGCTTATACTTGAGGCAGGTAGTTAGTTTAGATGAAATACGACAAATGCGTAAGGCGAGAGCAATGGGTAATCGGTTCTCGGTTATTAGTTGAAAAATCAGCAAATTCAAGCCACCGGTGGAGTTGAGCATCCTGATTTTTACAAATCCATGATTTCGATTCAGACTTTTTTTTCGGTTGAGAAAATCATGTCTTTTTAGGTTAAAAGCGCTTTAAAGAAATATTTTCTCCCGCAAAAAATTATCTTTAATGCAGGGTATTTTTCCCGAAGAGGTGGGTTTGAAAATGAATAAGATTTTTGCAGGGTTTGTGGCATCGGCTTTAATCGCTGTGGGTGGGGCAAATGCCCAAACAACGGTGGTAGTGGACCCCGGTAAAAAATACCAGATTTTCGAGGGCTGGGGCACAAGCCTTTGCTGGTGGGCGGAACTTGCCGGCGGCTGGAGCGAA
>JABUUT010000035.1:0-6944 GCA_021443045.1 Fibrobacteraceae bacterium | reverse complement strand
GTGAGGTGAAAAGTGTATTATCAAATCACCTGCGCATTAGTTCTACAAGTTCCATGAAATAGTAAAGCCTATTGCGTTTTCTGTCATTACCATACAATATTTGATTTTTTTCTAGGGTATCGAGATAACGATTCGCCTGTATGTTGGATATGTTTAGATGTTCTGATAAATAGCGAGATGTCAAGACAGGCTGTTTAAAAAGAATGCTCATGATTCCATCAAACTTCGGACTATTCACACATTTCGATACAGACATTTTCGTTTTTTCATAGAGTTCATTGAGTGCTTCGATATACTCAATATGTTTCTTCGCTTGCACAATTATTTTTTTCAGGAAGAAGGATATCCATTCAGAAAGATCGCCTTTACGTGAACTATCGAGTTTACGATAGTAAATTAGTTTATCTTGGTTAATGGCATCGCTTAAATAAAAATATGGACTCGCAATGAGTTTAGACTTATACATATAAAGACTTACAAGAGCGCGCCCCACTCGACCATTTCCGTCATCAAACGGATGAATGGATTCGAATTGAGAATGGACTATTGCGGATTTTATCAATGGATGTGTTCCGTCGGTATCATGATTCATATAGTAAATCAGGTCGTCCATATATTTTTTTGTTTCCGTGAAATTAGGTGGTTCAAAAACAATTTTTTTCAGTGAGTTTGCGATGAAATTATTCTTTTGCTTATACCTTCCAATGGCCACCTGTTTCCGAGAATCAAAAACATCCGTCAGCATCCATAGATGCATTTTCTGAATGAAATCATTGGAGAACTGATCAACCTTCAGATACTCCTCGCCACGCTTAAGCGTGATCACATGGTTTCGATATTCAATGAATTTTTTCAATCCCGATGGTTCTGAATTCAGTTCGTCTTCCAGGACGTCGGTAATTGTCGTTTGCGTTCCCTCGATATCCATGGAGGCAATAGCTTCACGGGAATGGAGCATGGGCATGAGAATACTATTGAACTTATAACCGGTGATTTTTGCTTCTAGAATGCCAAGGTACTTGGAAGCGTCTATCAGCTCGTTCAGGAACTCATTAATGTTGAAATTGTTTTTATATTCACTAAGGTATTTTAACATGACTTACTCCGACATCCTGTAAGAGCATCTCCAGTAAATTTTTTTCATGAGAGGATAAAAAATCCCCCATCTGCTAGAAGTGTCTTCGCGACTGATATACGCACCGCAAGGGGCTGCGGTATTTAAGCTATTCTCCATAACCATTACATTGCCTTGTATGGTGACGTCCTTGCCGGAAAAAATTTTCTCACGCAGCTCTGCATACTCTTTGTTCTTTACAAAATATGTGGGGGATACCAGCCATTCGCCATTACAGCCTCCTCTTTCCACGCCTAAATCTGGGCAGGCAGACGTTTCGACCTCGATTTTATATTCGGAACCGTCATTTGGATAGGTGCAACCATGATAATAACGACCCTTTGATTTATCGCAATTTGCATCCGTCGATTTAAATCTGGAATTTTCAACCACTCTAATGCTGCATGAATCTTTGACCTGTTCGGATTTGTCGTAAAGCAACCTTACCCGGCACTGCTTTATCGCCAAGTAAACCTGACCGTCTCGCGGATCCCTAAACTTTACCCAGCATTCATTACGTTCCGAAGGTTTCGAAATACAGGGGAAGTCCTCAGCCGTTACGGCAAAGGACATTCCTATCATTAACACCAGAAGAATGGCTGTTTTTTTCATCTGTTCAGTATCCCCGGCAGGTACTTGTCGTAGAGCTGTTTGAGCAGCGGTATGTTGTTGTAACAATGCTGACCAAGGGTATCCTCGTTCTCCATGAAATCGAGACGATTCTCTCGATTTACCAGAGCATGATACAAGCCGTTCACCAAATCAGAAGTAAAATAATTTTTCAATTTGTATTTCAAACTCTCCTTGGTTACACTCTTGCCGCGAATCACACGCCTTGCCCAATCCTGTTTTTTTAATTCGCTCAAGGCGAAGATGTACATCAAGTTCTGTAAAATCGGCAATGCCACTACGTGTTTATACTCATGGGTTGCAACTCCAAGATCTGGAGTTCTTGACGCATCAAGGTGCATCGTAAGGTCTGTTAGAGGATTTGTGATCATAGGAACATCCTCCTCATAAAAAAAGTTATCAACAATATAGTTGACAATGTCATCTGGAGCACCTAGATTATCCTCTCGATAGGTCCAGTTCCAAGCATCATCCCCATTGAACACTTTCGGTTCGTATGTGGTTTTATACTTTATTTTGGGACGCACATACTGGATGCCGTATGGCGTAAATATGGACTGGAACTGGTCTTCCACGTCTTCCGGCGTGACAGGACAGTCGAAACGGTCCAGGAACTCCGGCGTGTAAAGAGAGTCTGACTCGTCATACAGATACTGTTTCGTGTTCCGTTCGTAGGGGACCATAAATTCGTCGCAAGGAACACCGTCGTTTTCTGCCGAGACCTGGTCGCAAATAATATTGCTCAACATCTTGTAAGTTAGGGATTCCGATTTAGGTCCCGTGTTGTCGTTTGTCGGAAACAGCGGGACTCGTGTATTGTCTGGGCGTGCCGATCGACCAAGTCCGGCCAACATACCTAGTGTGGATGGTTCTACTCCAGAAAAATGTTCATTTGGCATAAAGCCTCCTTTTTCCTGCAATGCAGGAAATTTTGATAATAATATTTCTGGATTTTGCTATATTCACTTATGTTTGGCTCGTGTGGATAGCAAAACCCGACGAGAATATGCGCCGAAGGTCTGCTGGAACAGACCTTCGGTTTTTTCGTTCTATATTAAATATAGATTATTTTTTCAGAAAAATATCGTTATGGATAATATTTTTTTTTAATCATGAATTTTATTGACTATTTTTGTGGGCTGGAAGAGGCCTTCTGAAATTATATTGAGAACGTGTATGGAATTTTCACAGTAGCGTTACCAGGCTTAACAGTGCCGAACTTCCAACGGCTAATGGCACTCTTGATTTCATCATCGAATTAGCTGTAGCCGGTAGTAGAAGAAACAATAGAAATTTCAATTACCTCGCCACTTGGAGCGATAGTCAACTTCAATGTAATCGTCCCTTGGAATTCCGGTTTATTCTTCAAGAATTTGTTATACACGTGACGGAGCCCTGGAGTACGCTGACGGACAATCTTCATGATGTCTTCAACAGAACGAGAATCTCCAGCAATTATTTTGATATCTTGTTTAGAAGGAGCCTCAGCGACGCCATTAGCCTTGAGATTGGTTTGACCGTCACTACAGCCAAGGAGGTCTATAGAGAGTCCTTGATGCAACGGACGGAGAACCAGTGGTCCTTGTTGACGTCGTACTGGTCCACGCCGCCGTAGTCGTAATCGAAGAACCAGTAGTACGCGTCGATGCTATCGACCTCGGAAGAACTCCAGAAGCGGGCGTAGTAGCCGGCATCGTCGTAATCGCCATCAATGCCGACGCCGCCCGCGGGCAGAACAGAAAAGCCGTAGGAATCGGTCCCGTTGCCACCGTTGCTCCAGCCGCTGGTGGATTTCAGCTTTGTTCCCGCGGTACTGGTTCCGCCCACAGCACTAAACAAGGTGTTCCACTCATCATCATTGGGCAGGTGCCAGCCCTCGGGGCAAATCCCCCTGTGTTTATCCTTAATCAANCCAGTTCCTTCCACAGCATCCCATAAAGCGTTCCACTCGGTGTCATTGGGCAGATGCCAGCCAGTGGGGCAAGTCTGCTTTGCAGCATCCCAAGAGTAAAGCCTGCCATAGATCTCGCAGTTGTTCTTGTCTCCATTGTAGCACCAGCTGGTGGAATCGGTCCCTTCATCGTTCACATAGCGAAAATTCAAATTCTCGGCCATCCAAACCTGTGTGCCGATTTTCACTGCACGGTAAACTTGTTCATCCCGCTCGTCCTTAAGGCAGCCGTAGTCAGCATCAGCCTTCATCAGATTCCAATTGGATTTGGAAGTATATTCTGAGCAAACAGAAATACCTGCATATTCGTCCTTTGATGCAACTAGAGCACTATCCGTATCGCTGCACTTTACATAAGTGTATTGACCAACCCAAGTTTCGTGTACAACAGTCTTGCAAGAGGTGCCATTTTCACCTTTATCACCCTTGACACCGTTCCAAATAACTTCATGGGAGCCATCCTCGCAGGAAAGCACAATGCCCGACAATTTATCGGCATCGGTAGTGTCCTTCACGGTGCAGCTCTTACCATTATCGCCTTTATCTCCTTGGTCGCCCTTGGCACCAGTTTTACCCTTTTCACCGTCCTTACCATCATTGCCGTCTTCACCGTCCTTACCATCATTGCCGTCTTCACCGTCTTTACCGTCGGTTCCGTTCCAAACGATACGAACATCATCACCGCAGGTTATAACAACGCCTTCAAGTCCACTCTTGCTGGTGGTATCAGACAACGTACAGCCCACACCATCCTTTCCATCGACGCCGGCTTCGCCTTTTTCGCCCTTGGCACCCGTGGCACCGTCTTCCCCAGAACAGGCAAAAAATGCCATGGATAACGTCCCTAATAGGGCCAGTGTTTTGAATTTGTTCATTGTTTACTCCTATTGAAAAGGTTATCGGTTATCAGTTTTCGGTTATCGATTGTCAGTGATAAGGGTATTTCGCTCTGAGCGGTGAACTCTGAGCTTGCGCAAAAAAATCCATAGACCCTATCACTCCACTGCGTTGCGCTCCAGGGTGACACATTAAACCAATCAAAAATGGCATCGAAACGACAAAAATCCACAGCAGAATTTACTCTGTCGCGTAGCATTAAAAGAAGTTGCTTAAAAAGACGATGTTTTAAAGAAGGTTGTATAGAACCTAACGCAATATTGCGGTTAAGGGAGTAAATATTCATGTAATAAATAGTAGAAATGCAAGAAATCTTCGTCAAGAGAAGGAACGACGGGCGGTGGTTAGTAATAAGGTTCTGCTGATAGCTGACGACTGATAGCTAAAAGCTTAAATTTCAGATAACTGATAACCGATTACTGAAAACCTTGTTTTACTTTACAGTAAAGCTAGTCTTTGCAACCAGTTTTTCATTCATCATTACATGCACGATGTAATGCCCGTTAGCAAAACGATGCTCACCATATAGCAGCCGACTTTCGCCAGCAGGTACAAAACGAGATTCCTTTGCCAAAATCTTACCCAAGGAATTCATCACCAGCACCTGCATTTGACCACAACCAGAAACAATGGAATTCGCCTTCCAATCAACTTTCACCCCATATAAAGAAGATACAGAAATTTTACTTGTCGAACTTGACGTTTCTGCTGAACTAGAAGATGCAGGAGCAATCGGATTCACATAACTACACCCCGTGCGATACACACTTGCCATATCAAAGGCTATCATATCAATATTCGGGCCACCATCGCTTGTTTTGGACTTTATAGTCATTTTAAAATCAAGAGCATCCACCCAAACATTTTCGATATAAGCGGTATCCCATTTATCCCAACTCCCCGTAGACGGGAACACCACATCATAAGTGCCATTATCGATGGTAAATTCCATATCACGATTCGTTGAACCCACAAACGAATAGCGAATCATCACCCGAGCGTTTGTTGCCGCCTGTTCTGAAGTCAAGTGATAAGTCGCCTCGCTGTTCAGGGAATTGGCAATGTTAAAAAAGCCCTTGCCAGTATAGCCCTCATGATTGTCTTCAGAATAGCCATCAGAAATTTCGGGACCATACATATCAATAACAGATGGCCAAGCAGCATCGCCCTTGCCAATAGAGCAAAGTTCTTCATCGATAGAATGGGATGAACTTGACTGAGTATTCGAACTGCTAGAAGAACCCTCCGTTAAAAAATCCTCCTCGCCATGCGAAGCAGGAGTACACGCTGCCCCACCCTTAAACATGGCGGTATAAGTGATATCGCGAGCCTTCGTTTTGAAATTGTAATAAATCATATTTTTTGAAAGTTCATTACAATCATCATCGACCCATTTTTCAAACACTTCCGCATTTGGCGTCACCCGAAGCGTCATGGGTGTTGCCGCCGGAAAATTCTGGGTTTGTGTAATCAATCCAGAATAATTAGAAAGATTTGTCTTTACCTTGATGGTGTATCTTTTTTTCAAACTAGAGACAAGTTTTGCCAAAGCTGTTTTCGACTCGTCAGAAAGATTATCATTTGATTTAAGATTCGATTCCAATTCTTCAGCAATCATCTGAGAATGTCCTAAAGAACCCATTTCTTGGAAGTGCGTACCGTCACTAAAGCCATCTGGATAATTCGGATATTCCCCTGGCTGAAATCCTTTAAATATATAACGGGTCACATAATCCGCATTTAAGGAATTGTAATAGTTATAAGATTTCATGTTCAAATCAACGAAGGGAATCTTGTATCGCTTGGAAAGTTCCTCCATTTTTCCGCGGACATCGTATTCTGTATAAAGATTTCTTTTGCCATTATTGCCGTTTTGAGGTGCAACAAAGATAGGAGTAGCGCCCCACGCCTTAGAAGCATCAACATATTGAACCAACCAGTATTCTAGGGAATCAAAGGGAACTTGGCGATCTCTCGACTTATTAGCGGAATTTTCTCCTAGGTAGCGATCGTTGGGGCCCCACTGGATCAACATGATATCACCCGGTTGAACAGACGATTTCAAGGCATCCAGCCGGCCTTCCCTAATAAAGGTCTTGGAGCTTCGCCCTCCAATGGCCACATTGTTGATTCTAACACGGGAAGCATCAAAGAAGTTCCCAATAACTTGACCCCATCCCGTTTGTGGATAAGCCGATGCCTTATATTCACAAACCGTAGAGTCGCCAAGAATGTGAATGGTAAAGCTGGTGGTATCGCTGACGGCAATACCGGTAAAAATGGCGGCAGCGGCGGCAAATTTTAGAATCGACTTCATTTTCACCCTACCTTACTTTGGCCGTAGTATAACGC
>JABUUT010000034.1:14672-28171 GCA_021443045.1 Fibrobacteraceae bacterium | reverse complement strand
CTGGGCAAGTGGAAGTGGGTGGAAGGGTAATTTAGACGAAAGAGTTTTTGTCATTCCAAAAAACTGCGTCTTGACGCAAAAAAATGGAATGAGCAAATCGCTTCCCAATGCCAATCCCACTTCAACTCCCAAAACTACTATGAGCAGATCATCACCAAGACATGCTGTTTCGATACGGGCGATGGTAAGAAGTTGTTTAGGGTAGGCGTGGTCATCGATCACATCCGCTTCATTGTTTTGTCACGACATTTCTCCAGAAACAGTAATTTTTTTTCAAAAATTTTCCGTTTTTGCCGGTAGGAGAACATTTTTCATCTAAATTTATAGTATCTCAAGACTAAAAAAGAGAAACTATTTTATGATAGAAGACGAACTTGAATTGGCTCCTGAACAAAAAGTCTTGTTCAGAACTGGTAATGAAATTCTTAATTTACTGTCTTGTGGACAAATTAAATGTAATACGGCTGCTATTTTTTCAAGCCTCATTTCTGAACTCGGAAAGGAACTTGATGGCCGTGGCGGCAGCTTTCAAAAAGTCGTGCAAGATTTAAAAAATCTAAAAATTTTCTAAAAATTGAAATTCCACAACATTTGATTTTACCGACGGTCCAATGAACATTTGAAAATTACAAGAACCGGAAAAAAGGCTCCAGTAAAAAACTGTGGCCAAAAGATATCGGCAGTGGGGTCGCTTCCGTTATCCTGGGATGGAGCGATTACGCCCCAAGGCGAGAGTTCCTCACGCATCGCGCAATGACAATGCGTTAATCATTAATAAGTGATACCTTCAGGATGACACCGCTGATGGCTAATAGCTGAGTACTAATTGCTAAACGCCAACTAAAATTTTAAACCCAGGGATTTTCTGTAAGTTTTCGCTACTGCTTCTGGATTGTCGCTTTTTAACCAGCTTAATGTTTCTGTGCCTCGGTAGCTCCAGGCGAATATATTTTTTATTCCAGCCTTAAGGCTTTCTTCAACAGCAATGGCCAAATCATCTTCGCGGCCTTCTTCAATTTGATATGCTTTAATCCACATTTGCACATCTTTGTGGCAAGTGTGGGCCACCGACACTAATTTGTCTGCGGTTTCCCGGTAGTGGGTGCGCACCCACTCTTCGGTGGCTCCTCTTTCCCAATAGGGGTCGCTGGCAATTTCATCAACGCTTGGGAGTGCTGCCACTTTTAACCAATCGTCCAGCCCAGCTGGAAACCAGGGGGGGAGCATGCAAACACAGTTTCGTTTTCCTAGTTGGTGAACGTGTTCCGTCATTTCTTTCAAAAAATCAATAAGGCTGTTTTCTCGAAAGAGTTTTACTTTATCTGTAAGTTCCGGGTGACCATTTGGAGAGGTGGGCATTTCCTGTGCAAATTGATTTTTATACAATTGGCGACAGGTGTCGCAAGTGCAGCTCCAATTGTCCAAGTTTCCTTTTTCAAAGTAAAAGTGGGGCTCGTCCCAAAAGATGGTGCTTACCTTAGTTTTACACACTTCTTCAATCCAGCTGTGCATGTATTCCCTAAACTTTGGCTGGTTAGGGCAGGCTGCAATTTTTTTTGTTCCGTCGGCGGCTACTTGGCAAAGGCTGTGGTCCTTGGCGGTAATTTCGGAGTAGGCTTCGCCACCAAATACGCGGCCTACGCCCCATGGGTTTACGTAGACCATCAGTCCCAGATCGGCGGCATCGCCAACAATTTGGCCCATGGTTTCTTTGTAGTATTGTAAATCTTCTTCCGACCAGGTGTGGAGCACGGCGTTAAAACCAGCATCCTTAATTTTTTTCATGTCGCTTAGAACATGCTTTGGGGAGCGCACCCCAAAATAGCTTACGCCTCTAATCATTGAAATCGCCTATGTGTTGGCCCACTGTGGGGAACAATCGCGAAGCAGCACCAAATCTAGGGTTTCGTTCCATTCGTTTTCTTTAACAGGCTTGCGAATGTAGAACTGTCCATTCTGGGTAAGTGGTACCGGCATGGAATCGGGTACCAATTCAATTACCCAGGATTCTGGAATGGCGTTGTGCAGTTGCTCGCTGAATTTCAAATTTTCTTCGGTGGGGCGGTCTGCATGATCAAACACAATGAGGGCTGGCGATTCACCAAAAATGAGTGCGGAGTCTAGCAGCCCAACAGCATCTTCGATAGTGCTGCAATTGTACATGGTCATATCATCATCCATGTCGTGTTCCAAAAGCCAGCGCAGAGTCCACTGGCTCATTTTTTCCAGACTGCCTGGAGATGTTGTTGATATGAATAAAATGTGTCCCACGCTCAATAAGATAGATTATTTTCACTAAATTTGAACTATGAAGAACCCAATTTTTCATTTTCCTCCATTAGGTGAATTCAAGTTTGTGGAAAACTTGTTGAAAAATGGTGTACCGCTTGAAGAATGCCCGCCGGCAAATCGAAATTGGCTTTCTGCGGGTGATGATGCAGCCATTTTTGATGGGTGGCTGGCTACCAAGGATCTGTCTGTGGAGGGTGTTCATTTTCGTTTGGACTGGTCTTCTCCAGAGCAGGCGGTGGAAAAGCACATTGTTTCCAATGTGTCCGACATTTGTTCCATGGGGGGGGAGCCAAGGCTTGCCTTGTTTGGAATTTGTGTTGGTAAAAATTGGAGTGAAGAAACAAAAAAACGCATAGTCTCGGCGGTGTCTAAAGGCTTTGCTTCCCGCGGTATTGCTGTAATTGGAGGCGATACGGTGGGTGGTTGCGTGGGTATGTTTTCCACCACATTATTGGGGGTGCAGAGGGGTGAAAAACCTCTTCTTCGCAGTGGGGCTGTGCCGGGTGACAAGGTGTATGTATCCGGCTCGCTAGGCAAGTCTGCGGCAGGGTTGTACGTTTTAGAAAATCATCCAGAAGATGTTCCTCGTTTTTCAGACTTGGTGGAGTATCATTTATGCCCAAAGATTGATGAGAATATGGGTAAAAAATTGGTGGATTGGGGTGTGACTGGTGGTTGCATCGATATAAGCGATGGACTCTCTTCGGAATTGAACCATTTGGCCCTTTCTTCGGGGGTGCAAATAGAAATTGATGAAAATTTGCTGCCCGTAGATGCCAAAGTTCAGGAAATGGCTGATTATTATGGAATTTCGGCCCTAAATTTGGCTATGAATGGGGGGGAAGAATACCAGTTGCTATTTTCTTCGTCTTGTTTAGATAGTATATTTCAAGATGAAGATAGTCGTCCTAGTGGCGTTTATCCAATTGGAGTGGTAAAGCAAGGTTCTTCAGTCTGGATGAACATCATGGATGGTTCAAGGAAAATGGTTAATGCACAGGCGTGGTCACATTTATGTTGAATAATGCTAAAATGAATTTAGGTCAGTTGCTCTTGCGTCAAGGCGTTATTGACGAAGACCAGTTGGCTCATGCCGAGTCGGAACACAGACGTACGGGTATGATGCTCAGCAAGATTTTAATAAAGCTGGGCATGGTTAGTGAAGATACCTTGACTGGCATTCTCGGTGTACAAATGCAGTCTTCCACCAAGATGCGTATTGGTGAAATGCTGATGAAACAAGGTTACATAAATCAGGAACAGCTGGACAAGGCTTTGGAGGCCCAAAAGGTTTCTGGCAAGCGCCTGGGTCGTACCTTGGTTGATTTGGGCTTTATGCCCGAAGACAGGCTTATTGAAATTTTGTCGATGCAGTTTGAAGTGCCTTATGTGAAGTTGGAAAATTTTGCAGTGGACTCTGACGCATATACATTTTTACCAGAAGAATTGTGTAAGGCCTACAAGGTGGTTCCCCTGTTTGTACTTCGAGCTGCAGATGAACGCGGAACCCAGAGAACTTCCCTAACTTTGGCCATGGCTGATCCCACCAATATTCGCGTGGTGAACATCGTAAAGTTCAAGGTCAAGATGGAAGTGGACATTGTCATGGCCTCTGAATCCGATGTGGTTAAGGCTATTGACCGTGTGTTTGCTGGTCATGGTGCTTCTGAAGAGTCTTTGGCTGAATTGATTGGCGACTCCAAAGATGGGGATGAACTGGAAACGGTGGAACGGGGTGAGAATGCTGGCGCCGAACCTGAATTGACAGACGAAGAAGGCCGTCAGGTTGTAAAAATTGTGACCACCATGATTCACGAAGCTATTGCCCGCCATGCTTCCGATATTCATTTGGAACCTCAGGAAACATACCTGAAGCTCCGCTATCGTATTGATGGTGACCTGCAGGTGATGTCTCCGATTCCGGCCCGTCTAATGCCTCAGATTCTTTCTCGCATTAAGCTTTTGTCAAAGATGGATATCGCAGAAAAGCGTAAACCTCTGGACGGTCGTTTTACGGTGCGTTACAAGGGTGCCGAAGTGGACCTTCGTGTAAGCTCGTTCCCAATTTCTTTGCGCAAACGTGGTGTTTGTGAAAAAATCGTTATGCGTATTTTGGACCCTAATTCGGGTCAGTTTCCTCTTCGTGAAATGGGCTTTGACTCCCGTGTGCTCAAGCAGTTCCTTGATTCCATCAATTTGCCCAATGGCATTATTCTGGTAACGGGGCCTACAGGTTCTGGTAAGTCTACAACTTTGTATGCTTCCATTCGAGAAATTCTGGACGATACCATTAACATTTCCACCATGGAAGACCCTGTGGAATTGAATATCAATGGTGTTAACCAAGGCCAGATAAACGTTGCTGCTGGTTTTACTTTTGCGGCTGGCATTAGAGCTTTGCTCCGTCAAGACCCTGACGTTATTATGATTGGTGAAATGCGCGACAAGGAAACTTCTTCAATGGCTATTGAAGCGGCCTTGACGGGCCACTTGGTGTTTAGCACCCTCCATACCAACGACGCTGCTGGTTCTTTCCCTCGTCTGTTGGAAATGGGCTTGGAACCCTTCCTTGTTTCCACTGCTATTAAGGGTATTTTGGCTCAGCGCCTTGTGCGCCGCATTTGCAAGGATTGTAAGGAACCGGTGGAAGTATCTGAAGAACTTCGCAAGGAACTTCACCTAACTCCCGAGATGCAGTTCTATAAGGGGGCGGGTTGCCCCAAGTGTGAAGGCTCTGGCTACAAGGGACGCTGCGGTATTTACGAATACCTGGTTCCAAACGAAAAAATTCAGAACCTTATTGTGAAGCGGGCTTCTGGTCTTGAAATTAAGAAGGTTGCCATGGAGGAGTGTGGCATGATTACGCTTCGTATGGACGCTATCAATAAGGCCCTGCAGGGGCTTACTACACTGGAACAGGCTGTGGGTGCTTCGGCTTCCGACGATATGTAAATTAGTAGTTGGTTATCAGTAGTCGGTTATCGGTTGTCAGTATTTGCATATTTACACGGAAATTCCCTGGATTCTTCACTACGTTCAGAATGACACATTCGGTTTGGAACCTTTCTACTGGATCCTTCACGGAGTGTGCCTTTAGGATGACTCTCCGTTAATCATTAAACATTCCAACCGACTACCAACCTAAGTTCGGTTTACATTTGTGCAGTATTTTTCTATATTGTCATAAAATTTTAGAGGTGTCCGTAAAATAGGGCAAAGTATTATATGGCAAGTGTTGATGAAAATGTATTGAGAAGGGAACTTAATCCAGAACAGGCGGAGGCGGCTCTTAAAATTGATGGCCCTATGCTTATTTTGGCTGGTGCCGGTTCGGGAAAAACCCGTGCCATTACTTACAAGATTGCCCACTTGGTGTCTTATTATAATGTGGAGGCAAGCCACATTCTTGCGGTAACTTTTACCAACAAGGCCGCTCGCGAAATGAAGGGGCGAATACACAAACTTTTGGGAGGTTATGTTCCCCTAGACTGGATGGGTACTTTTCATTCGGTTTGCCTTAGGCTTCTTAAACTTTGCCTCTCTAGAGATTTTGTTGTTAAGGCAATGGGGGCTCGCTGGTTCGACTCTAATTTTTCCATTTATGATGATGACGACCAGAAGCGTTTGTTAAAAGAAATTCTCAAGGCCGACTTGGGTGATGATTATGAAGTTTCCGAGCTCAAAAAAGTTCATGGTGCTATTTCTCATTTTAAGAATAGCGTTGTGTACAAAGATGGTAAGGCCATTTTGCAAACTCCAGCAGTGGTTATGGCGACGGCCGAATTTGCCGACGAAGAACGTTATGCCCGTTACTATGCGGAGTACCAGCGACTTTTGCGTGAATCCAACGCCATGGATTTTGATGACCTTTTGTTTAATACCGTTGACATGTTGCAACGAGTTCCCGGGTTGGCAAACCAGCTTGCCAGTCGTTTTCAGTATGTGGTGGTGGATGAATACCAAGACACCAACGATGTGCAGTATGAGTTGTTGAAACTTTTAATAAATGAACAAAAAAATGTGACGGTGGTGGGTGACGACGACCAGAGCATCTATGGCTGGCGTGGGGCCAATATCAAGATTATCCGAAATTTCCATCGTGACTTTGCCCCTGTGACTATTGTAAAACTGGAACGGAACTATCGCTCCACATCGAATATTGTTCAGGGGGCGGGCTCTGTAATTGCCCACAATGTACGCCCCAAGGAAATGGAAAAGGTGGTATATTCGAAGCAGGCGGCTGGAGAGCCCATTCGTGTGCGACACATGGTTGATGATCGTTCTGAGGCAAGCCAAATTGCAGATGTTATATATGGTGCTGGCCGTGAACTTTATTCTAAAACGGCGGTGTTTTACCGCACCAACGCCCAGTCTCGGGCTTTAGAAAAGGCTTTGAATGACAAACGCATTCCCTGCGTAATTTTTGGTGGAATGCGGTTCTGGGACCGTAAGGAGGTTAAAGATGTTTTATCTTACCTTCGTCTTTTGGCTAACGAAAAAGATGATGCGGCCTACCTTCGTGTAATTAACACTCCGCCTAGAGCTATTGGCAAAACCACTGTTGAAAATATTCTGACTCAAGAACGCCAATGCGACAGCTGCTTTTGGAACGTTCTTCAGCAAGAAGCTCGCGGTGCTAGCCGTGCGGCAGCCAAACTAAAACCCTTTGTAGACTTGATTCTTGGGTGGAAAAAAAGGATAGCCGAAGGCGAAACCCCTCTCCCTATTTTGGTGGAGGGCATCATTGATGATATTGGATATAAAGAATTTCTTCGCAAAGACGATGAGCTTACTGCAGATGAACGCATTGCCAACGTGGATGAAATGATTAACGCCATTCGGGAATTTGACGAAGAACACCCTGATGCGACCTTGGATTCTTTTATTCAAGATATTTCTCTTTTAACTGATGCAGACAAAAAAGTGGATGAAAGTCAGGACCATGTTACTTTGATGACAATCCACATGGCTAAGGGCTTGGAATTCAATACGGTTCATATTGCCGGTTGTGATGAAGAAATCTTCCCACTTATTCGCGGAAATATGCTTACATCAACATCGGAGCGCAACGAACAGTTGGAAGAAGAACGTCGGTTGTTCTATGTGGGGTGCACCCGTGCTGAAAAGAAACTTTATCTGTATCATGCGGAGCGAAGGTTTTATCAAGGATCTATTAGACCTTTTGCACCCTCACGGTTTCTCAAGGAATTGGATGAGGCTGTTGTAGAGTTTACTCCGTGCATTAATGAGGGGTATTCTTTACGCAATTCGGGCATTCCTAGTGTGAACCGCAGTAGCATGGCCAATAGTAGTATTCGCAAGAACGACAAGCATATTGTGTATAAAAATTCTGTGGTGGTAAAAAAGATGGTGCCTTCGGAACCTCGGGTGGTGTACGATGAATATAGTGAAAATCCGTTCCATCCTGGTGTTACTGTGAGGCATTCCAAGTTTGGGGTGGGGGTTATTACCAAATGTTCTGGTACTGGTGAAAATGCCAAGGTTGATGTAAGGTTCAAAGGCGATGGTTCTGTTCGCTCCATTGTGTTGAAATATGCTGCTTTGGAAATTATTGGTTGATAGGACAAATTTTTTTTTGTATTATTAGCTTGTATTAGTGAGGCTTTTATGCTTGAAAATGATGAAGTTTTGAAATTGGCTAAACTTTCGCGCTTGAGTATTTCCGAAGAAGAAATTCCTGCGGTAAAGGGGCATTTGGACAAAATGCTCAATCATCTGGATGCTCTCAAGGCCTTGGATTTGTCTCATGTGGAGCCCATGACCGCCGTTGAAAATGGGGCCACCATTCTTCGTGAAGATGTTCCCGTGGAAGGGCTTCCTTTGGAAAAAGCTTTTAGCAACGCTCCTGCGGTTGAAAACGATCATTTTGCCATTCCAAAGGTAATGTAACCCCAAGTTGTTCCATGGCTGTTCACTGCATTGTTCCTGCCCGCATGGGCTCTTCCCGGTTTCCGGGAAAACCTTTGATAGATTTATGCGGCAAATCAATGATTGTGCGTACCTTGGAACGTGCCCTTTTGGCCGAATGTTTTGATACCATTGTCTGTGCAACCGATTCTGAAAAAATTGCCGACGTGGTCTATGGCGCTGGCTTTGATTTTATTCTCACGGGAGAATGTGCTACCGGTTCCGACCGTGTGGCTGAGGCAGCTCGTGCATTGGATTTGGATTTGGTTGTAAATTTGCAGGGGGATGAACCCCTTGTAGACCCCAATCTTCTTTGTCGCGTGGCGGAGGAACTGGAAACGTACCCTCAAGATTGGGTAACGGTGGCCTGCCCACTAAAGCGTGAAGAAGCCATGTTGAAAACAGTGGTGAAAGTTTTGGTAAAAGACGACTACGCTGTAGACTTTTCCAGAACGGTGCTTCCTGAGGAGGCTCCCTGTTGGTTTCAGCATCAAGGCATTTATGCCTATTCTCGTGAGGCTCGAGACGAATTCTCGTCTCTGCCGCAAAATCCGCTGGAACTGGAACGTTCCCTGGAACAGATGCGTATATTAGGCAAACGCCCCATTCGCATTGTCCATAGCGCTAGTCCCTCTATTTCTGTAGATGTGCCTTCCGATGCCCAATCGGTAAAGTATCTTCTGAGAAATGGTTTGTAGCGGGTTTCTTTTCTACATGTTTTACAGTAACCTCTAAAAATTTGTTGGTTTCAAAAACGGTTTAGAGGTTGCCTTATATGATTTTGGGCGCTTTTTCTGGGAGATGCTCCTGGAAAATTGTGTACAAATTAATGAGGTGCGGAATGAATGCTCCTGAAAAACAAGTAGTTCGTTTGGCTATAGCCTTTTTTGTTTTGGGTCTGGTGGTAAAAATCTTGCCTTGGGGGCTTCCGGCAATAGGAAGCTTTGATGTGGTCTTTGCCCAGGAAGCCTCCTCCCAACCTACTTTTACACCAATCCAACCTCGGCAGGATTCATTGACTGTGGGGGCGGTTTTGGAAAAAAATTCTGAGAATGATTCTGGAAAAATTTACCGAAAAACCAAAAAAGAGAAGCCCAAGGTGCAGCTTCCTTTAAAAATCAACCAGGCTTCTGCAGAGGAACTTTGTGCCTTAAAGGGGGTGGGGCCCAAGCTGGCGGAGCGGATAATTGCCTTTAGAAATGCTTCGGGGCCTATAAAAACCCCTTCGGATCTGGAGAAAGTGCCTGGAATTGGCAAAAAAAAGTTGGAGGGCATACTCCAGGGGGTAATTTTTGATTAGATTTTATAGGGTAGAATTTTACATAAGTCGTTGATTATATGAGTGATACGAAGTTATACATGGGTATAGAAGTAGGCGATGCTTCCCTAAAAGTCGCCCTGTTGGACTCTGCCGAAAAGCGTGTTCTTAAGACAGCTGTTTTGCCAACCGAAACCAGCCCGATTGATGATGTGTTCACATTTGAATCGGTCTTGCAGGAATGGATGGACCAAAATAAGATCGAAAAAGTGGAGTCTGTGGCAGTAACCATGACGGCTTTCCGCTCTATTGTTCGCCAGGTCTATATTCCTGCCGAGGCTTCTGCCAATGTTGATGAATATGTAAAGTGGTATTTAAAGCTCATTACCAATGCCGATGAAAACGCCTACATTTTAGACTATCAGGTTATTGGTGGGCAGCCTTCCCTGGGCCTTACCGTTTTGATGATTGCGGTGCGCAAGGAATGGGTGGATGGCTTGCGTAAAGGATTCCGCAACAAGGCTTTGGCTCCAGCTTCTATGGAAGTGGATGTGCTTTCTATGCTGAATTTGATGGATGTGGCCAACAATATTAAGGACATGGAATGCGTTATAAAGGCTGATACGGCTGGCGTGACCATGATGTGGTTGAGCAAAGACAACCTCCAGTGCCTGCGCGGTGTTTCTACACTGTCGGCTTGGGGAAACGAAAAAGCTTACGAAATGCTTGCAGAGGGCATACAGGAACAGTTGGTCAAGGCTAAAGATGAAAACCCTTCCTTGGAGGTGAATACCCTTCGTGTTTGCGGAGAGTTGGCCAATGATCCTCAGTTTGTTGAAACTTTGAGAGGTAAGGTGAATGACTGCCAGCTGATGCTGCTGGACTCTTTCTCCAATCTTAGACTTCCGGTTGAGGCTGAAAATGCCGATATGGTGCTGAGCTGTGTTGGCGCCATAGGCTGTGCCTTGAGCTTGGTGGAGGGTGTATGATCCGCTTGAATTTGATAGATGCTGCAGAACGCTCCATTTCTGTGGACTCCGTTTCTACCATTAACATAAACTCTGTGACCATCACGAAAAAGTCTTCTAAGAAGAAGGCTCTTACCATTCTGGTTGCCGCTCTGTTTGTTGTTGTGGCCTTTAGTTGCTTCTTGAGTGTGGCCGGAGTTCCGGCTCCTTTGCAGGGGGCTTTGCCTGCCCAGTACTTGAACTTGATTGGGGCCGAGGACCCTTCTCGCTCGGCGTTGTCTATGGGTGAAGGTGGTCAAACCACCATGGCTGGTGGCTCCTTGGAAGCCCAGCGTCTGGCTGCCGAAGAAGCTATTAAGCGTCGTGAATCTGTTTCTATAAAGCAGGTTGTGGGTGAAATTAATCCTCAGGCTCTTTTTAACAACAAACGCACGGATTACAGTTCCTACCTGCCGTTGGAAAAACTTTCCTATGCTCGTTCTTCCATGTCTCAGTTTTTGGCTTTCTTGAATACGGCAACTCCAGACGATGTAGGTTTTTCGGACTTGGTTTATCAGGCTCCAAACTACTACTACGCTCGCGGCGTGGCTACCAAGGCTTCTTCACAGCGCGCCTTTTTGGATCGCTTAAAGTCTGTTAGTACCGACTTTAAAACACCTCCTCTTCCAGAGAATGCGCCTGCCACCGACATTACCGCCTTTGGCTGCTACAATGTAACCAATGCTTCCACAAGTACCATTTCTAAGTTTGTTTCTGTGGCAGAACTGAATGCCGAAGTGAAGGCCCTTCAGGTTTTGGCTGGCGAATACAAGGTTAAGTTCTCCGGTTTTGACAAGCCCGTTGTGGAAGACTTTGGCGTTTACAAACGTTATACATACAAAGTATCTTCTACAGCTAGTTTCCAGGAATTGCAAACCTTTATAGCATCCTTTGCAGATTCTCCAGTCCGCATTGGCATTCAAAAGGCCGAAATGAAACTGGCCCGCAAGGACATGGTTTCTGCTTTGCAGTTCGTTACTTTTGTAGTGCCTTAATATGCCCATCCGCATAACGGGAGGTTCTTTGAGGGGGCGGCTTATTCCGTCTCCTTCGACTTCTAAAACAAGGCCTACAGGCTCTCGCACTCGAGAAGCTCTATTTAATATTTTGCAAACGGTGGATGGCTACCGTGTTTTGGATCTGTTTGCCGGAAGTGGCATTATGGGTATGGAAGCACTCAGTCGCGGTGCTGAAAGTGTGGTGGCTGTAGAAATGGCACATTCCCAGGCCATGCTGATTCTTCAAGGCTACAAGTCGGTAAAAATGGAATCTAGACTGACTTTGCTGGAGAAGAATGTGCTCACGCTGCCTAGAGAAAGCTTGTGTGTGTTGAATGGGGATGGTTCTATAAAACTGGGGTTTGACTTAATTTATGCAGACCCTCCATTTACGGAGGCTTACCCTGATTTGAGATGTTTTATCCAGTGGCTGAATCCGGGTGGGGTAGCTGTGTTCGAGGCTCCCAGCCGAAATTTGCCAAATTGGGCAGAAGACGATGCCAAAGGTAAAATAGCGTCGAAAATTAGGCGGTATGGAGAATCGTCCTTGCTTTTTTATTACGCTGATTTATAAATTGTAATGGTATGAGTAAAACTGATAAGAGAGCTGTTTTTGCCGGATCTTTTGACCCTTTTACCAAGGGCCATTTAGACATTGTGGAAAGGGCTGGAGCCCTATTTGATGAACTTTGGATTTTGGTGGCGAAAAATAATAGTAAGAAAAATCTTTTTACTCCTGAAGTTAGAAAAGGTTTTATAGAAGCCTCTGTCAAAAATTTACACAAGGAAATTCAAAAAAAAATACATGTGGATTTTTTTGAGGGCTTGACTGTGGACTATATGAAAGAAAAGAAGGCTTCCTATTTGGTTAGGGGCATTCGCAGTGCCGCAGACATTCCCTTTGAACAGACGGTGGCTTGGAACAACAGAGCTTTGTATTCCAACGCTGAAACTGTTTTTTTGCTGAGCCATCCGGAGCATTTGGCAATATGCAGCAGTGTGGTTCGTGAATTAATTGCCAATGGAACTTCTGTGGAAAATTTTGTTCCCGAAGGCATGTTTTCGTTACTTAAACTTGAATTGGAAAAAATTGAATGAAACCTTTTAGATATTTGGCAAAACCTCTTAGAGTGTTGATTTTAATCAATGCTGCTGTTTTTGTTCTCGCTTTTTTAGCCCAGAACCTTCGCAACGACATGTTGTTTGGCTCTATTGTGGGGTATGGCTCCTTGATTCCTGCCTACTTTATGGAACCTTGGCGCTATGTGACTTACATGTTTGTTCATGTGCAGTTTATGCATTTTATTTTCAACATGCTTATGCTATGGATGTTTGGAGATGAAATTGCGGAATGGATGGGGAATAAACATTTTGTGGCTATGTACATGTTCTGTGGTATTTTCTCAGGTCTGTTTAGTATTCCCTTCTATTTAAGTGGTGCCTTGAATCCTTATGCCTTTATTATAGGTGCTTCTGGAGCTTTAATGGGAATTTTTGTTGCCTACTACAAGTTTTTCCCAGAGCGTCGTTTGCTGCTTTTCTTTTTTATTCCCATGAAGATTAAGTATGCCATGTGGGTGCTTGTTGCTGTGGATGTGTTCTTTGCCAACTCGGGGGACACCATTGCTCATTTCACTCATTTAGGTGGTGTGGTTGCTGGCTTTATTTACATGTGGTTCTATCAGGGTGGTTTTTCTAAGTTTGGAAGAATTTTTATCCGGCCTAAAATAAAGGTGTCTTCTAATAAAAAGGAAAGTGCTGGTATTGAAGGTGTAGTTTTTTACATAGATGAGGAAAAGAGGATGGATGAAATACTCAGGAAGGTGAATGATTCTGGCATCCACTCTTTGACAGATGGGGAAAAACAGTTTTTGTTGCAGGCTAGTGATAGAATTCGCCGCCGCAGGGGCTAGTTTTTTTTACTTTCAACTGATAGCGGTGAGGTCGCGACGGTGTTGCTTTGAGGAATGAGGCCGTTCGCTACGCTCACTTTGAGCTCATAGCCCACACCTCTAG
>JABUUT010000034.1:0-13603 GCA_021443045.1 Fibrobacteraceae bacterium | reverse complement strand
AGGCCCAGAGTCAGCGCGAAGCGCCATGACAATTCATTAATCATTAAATAGACATTCCCTGGATTCTTCGGGGCTTTGCCCCTCAGAATGACACCAACCCAACCACCAACCACCAGCCACCAACCACCAACCACCAGCCACCAACCACCAGCCACCAACCACCAGCCACCAACCACTATTTATAACCTTTCGGTGTGGATTGAATCTTTGGTCTTGGTGGTTGACTCCCTATTTTGCTATATTTACATTTGAAATTTGGTAGAAGAGGTTTTTATGAAGAATGTACTTGGAATGGGCGCGGCCCTTGTGGATGTTTTAGTTAATGTTGATGATTCTTGGATAGAAAAACAGGGCGTACAGAAGGGGGGCATGACTTCTGTGGAAAGTGATGCCATGCAGAATTTTTTAAGTACCGTCAAAAACCCCGTGATGGTGCCAGGTGGTTCCGCTTGCAACACCATGGTGGGTTATGCAAAGCTGGGTGGAAAAGCTTCTTTTATTTCTAAGGTGGGCAAAGACCAGTTGGGCCTTCTTTTTGAAAATCATTTGAAAAATTCTCAGGTAGAGTCTAAAATGGAAAGAACGGACACTGCTACCGGTTGTGTTCTTTCTGCTGTAACTCCAGATGCAGAACGGAGCATGTGGACCTTTTTGGGGGCTTCCAACAAGCTTGCCGCTACAGATTTTACCCCAGAACTTTTCAATGGTGTTTCTTTGCTCTATGCCGAAGGTTACAGAGCTTTTGACGCTGAATGTTTTAAAAAGGCTTTTACTCTGGCAAAGTCTCTTGGGGTGCAGACTGCTTTGGATTTCAGTTCCTTTGGGGTAGTGGACGCTTGTCGCAGCACATTTGATGAACTGTTTGACAAGAAGATGATTGACATTGTGATTGCCAATGAAGATGAAGCCTTTGCCTACGCAGGCGTAAAGGAAGAAGAGGCCTTGAAAGTACTTGCACAAAAGGCGCCCCTGGCAGTTGTTAAAATTGGAAAAAGGGGGGCCTTGATTGCACAGAATGGAGTGGTTACAAAGACTGCTGCTGGAGCTGCCAAGGCTATTGATACTACCGGGGCTGGTGATTTGTGGGCTTCGGGATTTCTGTATGGATACTTGTCTGGATGGGATATGGAAAAAACAGGTCGCTTGGCAGCTTCTGTAGCTAACGAAGTGGTTCAGGTGATGGGGGCTCAAATTCCTGAAGAGGGATGGAAGCGTATTTTGGCAAGTTTTTAATAAAACAAAAGAGGCTGTATGCGTAAAATTCTTGCAATACTTTCTTTTTTTACTATGAGCGCTATGGCTCAAGATGGTGAGGTGTTCATCAGGAATATCTGTGATACCCTTACCACCAGTGATAACCCCAAGGTGGAGCTGAAGCTCTCTTCCATTGATGAGTTTTATTGGCGAGGCAACTTGCACACCATGAAGGCCGATACAGTAAAACAAAATCATCATGCATCTTACACAACCCTACAGCCCATTGTAAAAAATCTTGCCTATGACATTCCTCTGTCTATTACGGCGGAGTGTCGTGAAACAAAATCTAACGACTACTCCTTTGCCAAATGGGTGAATAAAAATTGGGTTGAAGACATTACGGAAAACTACGCCACTTATATTTATGACATTCATCAATTGCGTTTTGCCGATTTTGACTCCACCAATAGCTACAACGTTTTTGTAATGGATAAAAGGAATTCTATTCCTAAAGATGAGTCTTTTATGGCTGGTAACATTGCGGTATCCAAAACATTTGAATTCCAATTTGAATGGTGGATTTCCTCAGTTGAAGCAAGGAATACTGTAACTACTGAAGAAAAAAAAGGGGACTCTGTTATTGCTGTGGCGGCGACGCAAATTACTTATGGAAGTGGCATTTCTTACGATTCCATCAATGCTGTAAAATCTGCCATACAGTCCATAAAGCAGGAAACTTTGCAAAATGTAACGGATTTCCGTGTTCAGACTCTAAAAATCGTGCTTAGCGATCCAAATAAGAACATTGAAAGTTCTTCTTCCTCTAGCCCCGAGGCCAAGTCATCATCCTCCAAGGAAGAACCCAAATCCTCCAGCAGCGTTGGCGGAAAATCCTCCAGCAGTGGTGGAGATAAGTCTTCCAGCAGCGTTGGCGGAAAATCCTCCAGCAGTGGCGAGGCCAAGTCCTCATCTTCTAAAGTCGAACCCAAATCATCTTCTTCAAAGGGTGACTCTAAATCATCTTCTAGCAAAACAGAACGCTTGGTAGATGTATTTGCCAGCTCTCCCGCTTGGAACGAGGAATCTGTAGAAGTTCGTCGCTTAGATGGAACTGTTGTGAAGAATGCTAGGCTTTTGCCTCCAGGCATTTACTATGTGAAGAATGCTTCAGGGGTTTGGAATAAAAAAGTTGTTTTGCCTCGCTAAGGTTCTATGAAATTATCATCATTGCATATTCCGTTTTTTACCACCCTCTTCTTTGTCTTTTCTCTTGGCTTTTCTCAAGAGGCTTCAACGGAGGTAAACTGGGAAGCGGAAATTGCAATGCGCGACAGCATTATGGTTGTTAGGGATAGTTCCTGCGCTGTGGAAAAAGATTCCTTGCGTATGGATTTATCAAAACAAAAAGCTCGGTGTGAAAGTTGGGAAAATAGTTACAACACAATAAAAAAAGAAAACGAAACATGCAGCAAGGCTTTGCGCATTGCTATAGAATCTAAAATGGACTCTGGCAAGAAAGGCCCTTCTAAAGAGGATGTGGCTATGTCGGGTGGAACATTTTTGGGTGGCGTGGCATTGGGCATGCTGTTGTTTTGGTTGCTCTTTTAGGAGTATTGTATGACTAAAAAAATATTCTTCGGAGTTCTCGCTTTTGGGCTTGCTTCGGCTGTTGCTCAAAATTCTTTTCAGTTTAAGTCGGTTTTGGAGCCGATTGCTAGGGTTTCTGCTCCCATGTCCGAAATAACGGCCTATATGCCTGAGAAGAAAATTCTTTTTTCTGTAGGTGATAGAGATGCCATGGCCATGATTGACATGAGCGACTTTTCAAAGATTAATGACCGGATGGATTACTCTTTGACAGGTGTTGCCACTAGCGTTTCTGTCTCTGGAAATTTGGTGGCTGCAAGTATTCTTGCCAATCCGGAAACTGATGATGGCTTTGTGCAACTGATGCGCTATGACGATGAAATTAGAACTATTGGTGTATATCCGGTTTGTTCTCATCCAGACATGCTTACTTTTACTCCAAATGGCAAGCAGATTCTGGTTGCCTGCGAAGGTTCTCCCAGCGATGATTTTACCATTGATCCTTTTGGTGGGGTTGCCATTCTTTCCATTGATAGTCTGGAGGCCCAAGATTCTGCATCCATGAATGTTAAGGTGGACATTGTTGGTTTTGACAAACTGGATACCGCTGATTTGATTGCCAAAGGGGTGCGTTCTCCAGGAAACCAGGGAATTTTGCGTGGCTTGGAGCCTGAGTATATTACCATTTCTGACGATGGAAAATATGCTTGGGTAAGTTTGCAAGAAAATAATGCCTTGGCTCGCATTGACATTGCCGCCAAAAAGGTTGATGAAGTTTTTGGTTTGGGCTATGTGGATCATTCCCAGAAAGGCTTTGGTATAGACTCCCGCAACGATGGTTTTATAGACATAAAAAATGTTCCTGTTCGTGGACTTCGGCAGCCTGATGGCGTTGCCTTTTTTGAAAGAGATGGTGTTCCTTACATTATTACCGCCAATGAAGGGGCTTCCATTGATTACAAGGGTTGGACTGATGAAACCACTCCTCTAAAGCTTTTTGAACAGGGTAGGCTGGAAGAAACTGCATTTTCGGGCAAAACCTTAACCAGCATTCAAAATTTAGGTGTTAGCAAACTAGAAACCTGCCCCGAAAATATGCGTGGCAAATGCCCCTTTGTTTATGGCTTCGGAAGCCGTTCCATTAGCATTTTTAACGGTGCTACTGGCGAACTGGTGTGGGATTCTGGAGATAAGTTGGAACGATTGATGGCCAAGGTAACTCCGGAATACTTTAACTGGAATTCTAAGAAGAAAAAAAATAAGGTAGACGCTCGCAGTGAAAGTATGGGTTGTGAACCCGAAAACGTGGCTGTAGGCAAGGTTGGAAATCGCATTTTTGCTTTTGTTGGACTAGAAAGGGGTAATGGCATTGCCGTTTTTGATGTGACCAGCACCGGTCGGGCAGCTCCTAAGGTGGTGGACTACTTTATGGATACTAGGGATAGAGGCCCTGAAGGCTTGCTGTTTATACCTGCTGAAAAAAGCCCTGTCAAGGATACTCCACTCCTTGTGGTTGGCTATGAATACAGTAAAAGCATTTCTATTTACAAAGTGAAGTAAATTTTTTGTATTTTATAAGAAAATTAAATATTGAGGTGCTTATGAAATTCTCTTATACTCTCTTGTGGGCTTTGGCCTTTTCAACTATAATGGGCTGTAGTGATGATGATTCATCTTCCACTAAGGCCTCGTCAGAATCATCTTCTTCCAAAGAAGAAAATAAGTTGGATTGCACTGTTGCCAATGGCGAAAATTACAATATTGTTTCTCCTAAGACCGGCGAAAAGTTTTCCATTGGCGATACCGTTAGCCTTGTTTTTGGCACAAAAATTGAAGATTCGGGCTTTCGGGTAGTTTATGCAACCTCTGATGAAGATCGGGGCATTGACATGTTTGACGAATCTCAAGATGCGGTAATGGATGGTAAAACCTGCAATACCTACAAGGTTGTACTTTCCGATAACGACAACGGCAATGTGAAGGCCTCCAAAACAGCTTCCCTGTCTGTGATGGGCTATGTGAACACATCCAAGCGGGCCTCGGTGGATATCGTTGTTTCCGAATAATACATCTGTTACCGTGGCCATTGTGGGCTGCGGTGGCTTTATAGGCTCGCACCTGATGAACGCTATTTTGTGCCGAACAAAATGGCGTATTTTTGGTGTGGATACCGATTGCTATCGCATTCAGCAGTATTTGCAAAATGAACGGGTTGAATTTTTTTGTTCCGACTTGTCGGCTCCTGGGGTTGTTCAGCGCATAGCCCAGTTTCCTATTGTGGTGAACCTGGCTGCCATTTGCACTCCTAGCCGTTACATGTCTCAAGCGGTAACGGTTATTCGAAGCAACTACGATTATCCGGCCTTGCTGGCGGAAGCTTGCCAAAAATCGGGCTCATGGCTCATTCATTTTTCCACCTCCGAAGTGTACGGAAAAACTCCTGCCGATTCAGGGCCTTTAAAGGAAGATGAAACGCCCCTTATTTTTGGCCCTGTGCAAAGTTCCCGCTGGTCATACGCCACGGCAAAACTTTTGACGGAACGTTTTGTGGCGGGCCTTGAAAATTTAAGGTGGACCATGGTGAGGCCCTTTAATTTTGTGGGGCCCTACATGGATTTTATGCCAGGTGTTGATGGTGAAGGTATTCCTCGGGTGCTGGCCAATTTTTCTACAGCCTTGTTGAAAGGGGAGCCTATAAAGTTGGTAAATGGAGGTTGTGCTCGTCGCTCCTTTACTTCTGTTTTTGATGCCATGGATTTTCTTTTTGATGTTTTTGCTTCTCCAGAAAAAGCTTTTTACCAAACCTTCAATGTGGGCAACCCCGAGAATGAGGTGACGATAGCAGAACTGGCCGAAAAAATGCGGCGGATATATGCCCAATTGAGAGGCGTTTCTCTGGCATCAATTCCAGAGCCTTGTTCTATAGATGGTGAAGCGTATTACGGCGTTGGTTACGACGATTCCCTGCGTCGCTTGCCCGATGTGGAAAAGGCGGAGCGTTTATTGGGTTTTAAGGCTTCGACTCCCTTGGATGTGGTACTTAGGGAATCCCTCTCTTGGTTTGTGGATCACTATGGCGCTGGAACAGAACTTTGATACGTTTATTTTTGTTCCTGCCTACAATGTGGGGGAGCGCCTCTGGGATGTGCTTGGCAAGGTTTCCCGTTCTGTAAAAAAACGATCCCGAATTTTAGTTGTGGATGACGGCTCAAAAGACCAAACGGGAGAAGTGGCTCAAAGAATTGTTTCTCAATCGGCTGATAATGGGCTCAACATTGCCTATATCCGCTTCGAAAAAAATCGGGGTTATGGTGCGGTGGTAAAAGAGGGTATTCGCCAGGGCTTGGAATCAGGAGCAAAATATATTGCCTGTCTTCATGGAGACAACCAGTACCCTGCCGAATATCTCGATGAGTTTTTGGCAGCCATGGAATGCCACCCTTTAGCTTTGCTTCAAGGCTCCCGTTGTGCCATTGACGGAGATGCAAAAAAAGGGGGCATGCCTTTGCACAAGCGCATCGGAGGAGCCTTTTTAACTTCGTTAGAAAATCTGGTTTACAGCCAGCGGCTCACAGACCGGCACAGCGGCTTTCTTGTGTACTCTTCTGATTTTTTAAAAACAGTGGATTTAGAAAAACTCAGCCCTTCTTTTGATATTGATTTGGAGTTGATTTCCATAGCAGATGCAGCCAACGTCCCTGTGGCGGAACTGCCTATTCCCACAAGGTATAGTGGTGAAAAATCCAATTTGTCGGTGGTGGATTATGGGATTCGGGTTATAGGCCAAATTATTCGACGGATATTTAGATAGATAAGCCCTAGATAAAGACCATCATGTTTCTTGATGGTAAAAAAAATTATATATCTAAAATATGATAACGAGACTTATAGATGCTTTAAGTTCTGTTCTCCTAGGAAAACGGGAGCAGATAGAAATTTTGAGTATGGCTCTTTTGGCTGATGGTCATGTGCTTATTGAAGATGTTCCGGGTACCGGCAAAACCACATTGGCAAAGGCGTTGGCTACAGCTATTGGCGCTGCGTTTTCCAGAATCCAATTTACTCCCGATTTGCTCCCGGCAGATGTTACGGGAGGTGCTGTTTTCAAGGCAAAAACTGGAGACTTTGAAATAAAAAAGGGCCCTGTTTTTACTCAGATTTTGTTGGCAGACGAAATCAATCGAGCTTCTCCCAGAACCCAAAGTTCCCTTTTAGAAGCCATGGAGGAACGCCAGGTTTCTTTGGATGGGGAGCCGTTTTCTTTACCAGAACTTTTTATGGTGCTGGCCACTGAAAATCCGGTGGAATTTCATGGAGTGTTTCCTCTTCCCGAAGCCCAAATGGACCGCTTTCTGGTTCGGCTATCCTTAGGTTATCCTTCATCAGAAACAGAATTACAAATTTTGCGTTCTCATAGAGAATCAAGGCCCCTTTGTTTTTTAAAACCTGTTACCACACCAGAAGAAATTCTGGAGGTTCGGAAAAAAGTACAGAAAATTCACATGGATGAATCTTTAGAGCATTATGTGGTGGAGTTGGTGCAGGCCACTCGCCACCAGGGTGCCGTGCGGCTTGCTGCAAGTCCTCGTGGTGGAATTAATTTAATGAAAATGGCTCAAGCATCGGCCTATGTTGCTGGTCGGGATTTTGTAAACCCCGATGATATTCAGAGGGTGTTTTTCCCTGTAATGGAGCATCGTGTTTTTGCAAAGGAAACGGGTACCCCCGACACCTGTCGCCACATTTTAGAAGATATTTTGACCAAGGTGAAAATTCCAAAATAGGAATGGCTGTAAGGTGGCTTTGTGAGTAAAAGAAATAGGCCATTAATGTCTCTATATTTTTTTTGGCAGGAGTGTTTTACCCCTGCTGGCCACGGGGCTGCCTCTTTACTATTCTTTTTGATGTTTGCGGGAATGGTGCCTGGTTTTTGGGCTGCCTGGATACTTTGTGGGTTAGACTTCCTGTTTTTTTTATCCTTGTTCATATCCCTCTTTTTTACAGGCCGCAAAACATGGAATAAGGTTTGTGTCAAAAAATTAAGTGTGAATTCGGTGTTTCAAGGAGAAACAGCGGTAGTACAAGCTTGTATAGAATCTTCCGTTCCTTTGTATGAAACCACCCTTGGTTGCTTTAGAATGCCAAAATCTTTAAAGATGGTGGAAGAACAATGTACCCGGGAAAAATGTTTTATAAAAACATCTTGCAGAGGAGCCTTTTCTTTAGAAAGAGTGGTGGTGCTCATTCCCGAAATTAGAGGCATGCTCCGTTTTCCTATGCCCTGTAAAACTTCCCTAGAGTTGCTAGTTTACCCACGCCCCATACGCCTCAAAGAATTTCGTTTTTTAACGGGAAGTGTTGTGCTGCAACAATCTTTTGTGCGGGGCATGAACTTTGCTGGCCTTCGAGAGTACCAGGAAGGAGATTCTCTAAGGGATTTGCACCACAAGGCTTTTGCCCGGTACGGAAAGCCTTTTACAAAGCTTTATGAACAAGATAGAGACGCCGGTGTGGTGCTGGTGCTAGATGTTCAAATGAGTTCCCGAACTAAGCGGGCGTGTGGGGAACAGTGTATTCGCTTGGCGGCTGGTGTTGGAATGTGGCTTATGGAACGGGGAGTCTTGGGACGTTTTTTTATTGGAAACAGAGAAATTCCTCTGGGCTCGGAAAAAAAATCACGCCAGGACTATTCCGATTTTTTGGCGGAACTTTCCCGAATTACTTTTGCCCCCACAAAAAAAATAGAAAAGTGGGCTCCTCAGGCCATGCCTATGGGGCCAGTGCTTCGCTTAGGGGTAGAAAAAATCAAGGATTCCCGAATTCACAAACAAATTATTGTATCGGGAACCCACTTATTTTCTCTTTGGCTGGATAAAGAAAATCAAGATGTTGCCTGGGTTGAAATTCCTCAAAGTGCAGGGGAGGTTGCACTATGAAGCCTCTCTTTAAAATTTTGTTTCTTTGCATTGCTTCAGTGAATTTGGGAATTTCGTCTAATTTAATTCCCTTGGGCATTTTGTTTGCCTTTGGTTTTGTTTGGCTTTATTTGAGGAACCTGCTTTACCCCAGTGTGCCAAAACCTGTGTACCGAAAGTGGGTGGCCTACGGTTGCTTTGCCCTTTGTTCCTTGTGGTGGGTTTTAACGCCTTCGGTGGAGTATGGAGTTTCTCCTTGGCTGGTGTTTGTGCCTGCTTGGTATTTGTTGTTTTTGGCTTTTTGGCAACAGCGCAGCCTGGGGCGCGGAGCCTATGAAGTTTTTGTGGCTTTTAATGGCTTGGCGGCTTTATCCTGTAGCCTTTACGGAAGCAGCAGGGCGGGAATGGTTGCAGGTTTGGTGGGAATCTTTTTTGCTTTAATGGGGTATGGCCGCAAAGGGGGGGCGTGGTATAAAAGTTTGGGTTTTCTACTTGTGTTTTTTGCTCTGGGTTTTTTGTCTTACGGTGGTTGGGCTTATTACAAACAGCATGGGTACTACAACCATGGAATGTCGCGAGATTACTATGTAAAAGAAAGGCTCATGGGTTTTGAACCCACCACTTATTTGGGTAGCTTTTCCAGCAACTATCTTTCTCGATACAACAACCAGATGGTGCTTCGGGTGTGGGACTCATTGCCTCCAAAATATTTAAAAGCTTGCTCTTACGATTGGTATGGCAGTGGCATTTGGAAGCCGTCTCCAAAAATTACAGATAAAGTTTATCCTGCTCGATACTTGGTGGACTATGCTGTTTTTGAAGCCCCTCTGTTTGAAATGGAAGATTCCATTACAATAAAGCCTAAAACAAAGCGGGTGTGGGTACAGTCTAAACTGGATAATATGGGTTTTTTCTTCGCAGAACCTGGGGCTGTTGGGGTTGGTGTAAAAGATGTAGACTCGGTGAGCGTTTCTCTTGACTGGAATTTTATCAATGAAAATCATGGGAAATCGGGCAACGGGGATTGGTACTACTTTATGGCACCTGGTGTCACTTTGCCACCCCCAAGTTTGGCTGACACAAACCTGTTGCAAATTTCTCCTAAAATTCACGATTTTGTGGCATCCGTGTCGGATTCTGTTTTAAGAGGCGACACGCTTGCATCGGAAGAAATTTTAGACCGTATTGCAAACTACTTTGCCACTCACTTTACCTATTCTTTGATTATGGAGAAAACAAAGGTCGAACCCTTGTTTCAATTTTGGGAATCTAAGTCTGGCTTTTGTGAATACTATGCCACTTTGGCGGCCTTAATTTTGAGACACCGTCACATTCCTTGCCGGTATGTAAAAGGTTTTGCACGCCCTGAAACATTAGGGGGCGCTTCTTACGCCCTTTTTAGACGAAGCCACGCACACGCCTGGTTGGAAGCCTACATTAACGGTAATTGGGTAATTTATGACCCAACGCCCCCAACCTTTATACAACATGTGCCTGCACCAAACTACTTTGTTCAAAAGTGGGAACTACTGCAAGGCTATTTTTCACACTTATTCCATGTGGTAAAAGAAGGGGAATGGAGACATTCCGCCGATTCTTTTCAGAATTATGTACAAAGTTTTTTTGAAGGATGGGTGTTTCGCAGTGGTCTTATTCTTTTAGCCCTAGTTTTAATCCTCTATAAATTGAGTAGACATTTTAAGGTTGCCAAAAAAGGAAACTCACCACAAAAAGAAAAATGGGCTATGCTGTTGAATAAAGCCGAACGCCAATTGCGTGCCTTGGGGTACACTCGAGAAGCAGGTGAAACGGTGGGGCATTTTATGCGCAGGCTTGAAAAGTTGCAAATATCCAATACAAAATCAACAGGCAAAAACAGCGACCTAATAAAAAAGCAAGCCGTATTAAACGACCTGCTGCATATTCTTGCCGATTACGAAAACAATCGCTGGCGAATTATTTAGGTGCCCTTTAGTTGATACGGGTGAGGGATTCCTTTGCAGAACCAGGAACAAAACCATCCTGAGTCTGGAAAATAACGTCGTTCAAATCCATGCTGTACAAATCAACCTGGGGAACAACGGTTTGTTTTGTTTTGGGCTGGCACATGTCGCCAAAGGCAAAGTCAAAAGTAATAGACTTGTTACCGGCACCGTCGTCATTGATAATAACGTAACCACGGTCTTCGTTACAGTTGTTGTTTACATGCATTTCCGATTTAAGGGCGTATGTGTAAGAAAACATTAGGTTGCCGGATTTTTCGTCTGTGAAAATTTCCAAAAGGCCTGGCTGTGCGCTGTAGTCGTAGCCGGGCAGGAAAACGTTGTCGGAGCTCTTTTCGTAAAGCCCGTTCATGAGCCATTTGCCGGTGAGGCAACCTTCGTTAATGCCGTTATCCTTGGCGCATTTTTCGGCAAGGGTTGGTTCCTTGTCGTCTTCGGAGCAGGCTGTAAGCACGCAAAGGCTGGCAACAGATAAAAGTACGGAAATTTTCTTGAGCATAGATACACCTCTTTTTTGCAGTGAATATATATAAAAAAGGGCTCTTTTCTAAGCTGTTTTTTATAAAATCCTGCTTTTTTTACGATATTTTACTAATTCTGTGAAAATGTGTGGTGGAAATGGATTGTCAAAGTGCGTAAAATTTTATTTAATAAAGTTAAATATATGCTGATAAATTAGGTTTATTTTATAAAAGCGTGTAAAAATTTTTATCATTTCTAAAAAAATAATATTTTAGGGGAGTGTGTATGGTTGTGTATAGGAGCTAAAAATGGGTGCAAATACCAAAATAAAAACAGTGGCTTCTGCGGCCTTGTTGGCAACGGCCGCCGCTTTCGCAGAACCCGATCCAAACTTTCACATTTATCTAGCCTTTGGCCAATCGAACATGGAAGGTCAGGGGAATATTGAGCAGCAAGACAAAACGGTGGATTCCCGTTTTCAGATGATGGCCACCACCAACAACGCCATGTGCACCAACCGCACCAAGGGCCAGTGGTACGATGCCACACCACCTCTTGCCAGTTGTGATGGCAAGTTGGGCCCCGTGGATTATTTCGGCCGCACCATGCTTGAAAAAATTCCAGAAGGAATCAAGGTGGGGGTCATTGTGGTGGCTGTTGCTGGCTGCGACATTCAACTTTTTGAAAAAGACAAATACCAAAGCTATGCCCAGTCGGCCCAGTCTTGGATGTCTAGCCGCATCCAGAACTATGGAGGAAACCCATACGGACGCTTGATTGACATGGCTAAGGAAGCACAAAAGGTGGGGGTTATCAAGGGCATCTTGTTCCACCAGGGCGAAACCAACAGCGGCCAGAACAATTGGCCTAGCCGTGTAAAAGGTGTGTACGACAACATCATTAAAGATTTGGGCCTAGGCGACAATATTCCTTTTCTGGCTGGTGAAGTTCACCCCAATGGAAACTGCAAGGGCATGAACAGCATTATTGCCAATTTGCCCCAGCAGTCCAAGAATTTTTACGTGGTGTCGGCCAGCGGCATTAATGGAATGCTTCAAGATGGCCAAAGTGTTCATTTTGATGCCGCCGGTTATAGGGAACTTGGTAAACGCTATGCTGCCAAAATGCTGGAAGTTCTTGGAACCATTAAGGTGGAAGGAGGTGGTGCTGGTCCATCCAGCGAGGGGCCTGCCAGTTCTTCTTCTGTGGCACCGGCTAGTTCTTCCAATGTTGCTTCTCCGGAATCTTCTTCTGGAATTACCGCGTTGCAGGGCCTGCAATTGAAGAGCGAAGGCGAATCCGTTGTGGTAAAAGTATATTCTTTGCTGGGCAAAGAAATCCAGGGCACTAAAAATTTGGACAAATTACCTTCGGGCAACTACATTGTTGCCGAAAAGGTGGGTGGTGCCTTAAAAATGCGGAAATATACCGTAAAATAGAGTGGCTTACAGAATGTCGATAATTTCCAGGTTGTTGTCTGCAACCTGGAATTTTATTTCGTGCCCTGCAAATTTAAAGCCATAGACTCGGTTTGGGTCTTTTTGATAGGCTGGCCGAGGGTCTTCCGAAAGAATTTCGAGAAGGGTGCTCCACTTTTCTTTGGGAAACCTGGATTTTTTGAGGAGGCCGTTCAGTTGTTCTGTTTGTTGCACGCAGAGGTTGTTAAACTCTATTTGTCCTGTAAACCCGCTGGAGGCCCCTTCGATGTTGTCGGCATAGGGCAGGTAAGGTTTGATGTCTACGATTGGGGTTCCATCCATTAAATCGGCGCCGCTGACTATAATTTGTGGTCCTTGGGGAGTGTCCAAAAGAATTTCTTCGATTTTTACGCAACTCATGGCTACTGGGTTGGGGCGAAAACTGGAACGAGTGGCAAATACGCCTAAACGTTTGTTGCCTCCCAGGCGTGGGGGGCGCACAGTGGGGCTCCAGTTGCATTTTCCGTTGGGTTGCTCCTCTCGAATATTCTCCGAAAAGATCCAAAGAATCCAAAGGTGGCTAAAGCCTTCTAAACCGCGGAGGGCATCGGCACAGCGAAATTCTGGCTCAAAAACAATGGTGGAACGGAGCTTTTTGAGTAAGCCGCTTTGCCGTGGAATACCAAATTTTTCGTTGAAATCACTTTTCATTTTGGCGATGATGTGAAACTCAATTTTGTTTTCCATACTTTTTTCCTTCCTTTCTGTTGGCGAGCGGTCTGCACTCAACATAGTAAATAATACTTAGATGTATGAGTATCGGCGATTCAAATAGCTATCAGCAGTCAGCCTTCAGCGATGGTTTCAACTATTAGTGATTAATGTATGTGTCATCCTGAACGGCACCGCCGTGAAGAATCCAGGGAATGTGATGTCAATTATTAATGTTTAATGGTTAATGCCTTGTCATCCTGAACGGCACACGCCGTGAAGGATCCACAGAATATCCACACAAGTACCA
>JABUUT010000033.1:56973-59570 GCA_021443045.1 Fibrobacteraceae bacterium | reverse complement strand
AGGATGACAATGTAACCGTATATAGTTATCGGTAATCAGTATTTAAAAAGGCGGGTCGAGAGGCTCGCCTTTTTGTATTCTAGCCCCTCGACTTGTGGCTACCGCAGCCTTAACCAGAGTGTCATCCCCCCGAAAGCGAGAATCTGGAAATTCAAAAGATTTCAACGCTTGTTGAGGTCTATTTTACAAATATCAAAATTACAAACCTACTACAATTATTTATATTTGTAGTAGGTTAATACAATGAAAAAGAGCAAATTTTACAGCAAACATAATCTGTGCTGAAAGTCGTGCGAAGTATTACGCGACACTCCAAAAAGTTAAGAAAGGTTCTCTCGTGCGAGTAAAAAGAGGTGTATTCGCAAAGCCCGATGATCTGGCAAACGTCATGATCGACATTGAGAAAATAATTCCTGGGGGGATTCTCTGCATGTATTCGGCATGGTCTTACTACGGTTTAACAACGCAAATTCCACAGCAGTACGACATCGCTGTCAAAAGGGGACGAAAAGTAACTCTCCCACAATACCCCTCATTCTCAGTACACAATCTGACTGATTCGGTTCTAAATATCGGTGTGTCAAGTGCGATAATTTCTGGGTACAAGGTAAAAATTTTTGATTTAGAGAAATCCGTCTGCGATGCAGTCAAATTTAGGAACAAAATTGGATTAGATGTTTGCACCGAGATTGTAAAGAACTATCTGAAACGCCGTGACCGCAATCTCTCCAAGCTTATGAACTACGCAAAAATACTACGCGTAAGCAGGATTCTAGAAATGTACATAGCCATGGGGACTTAGTGAATACGAAAAATCTAGAACATTCCATTCGTGAGAAGTTGCTCAATATCGCGAAATCACAAAAAACGGATTATCAAGTCATCTTGATACGGTATTTCCATGAACGATTCCTTTTTAGGCTATCCCAGAGCAAATATTGCAAGCATTTCTACCTAAAGGGAGGTGCTTTATTTTACGCATACGAAAAACTTTTGGCAAGACCTACCATGGATGTTGATTCTACACAGTACTTCCGGCCAACAAAAAAGGCGTGAAGTTGATGCACTTATCATCATTGAGGTTCCGCTAAGACCCATCACTAGATAAATACAAACAACTCACGCCCCAAAATGGGCGACTACAAGACGGAAAAACCATCTTTTGTCGAAATACACCCAAACACACTGCACAAGTACAGCTTGTCGAAGCATATATGCGTGAGCGTCTGTCTCATTCTCTAGTGATTCGAAATTTAGCGGATTTCAACGATGAGAACGAGAGCAAAAGCCCATAAAATGTCTATGGGAAATATAACTTTTTTTTCGAGAAACGGAGATGCATGCCTACGCGAGATTGACAAAAGGGCGAGTTGATGTGATAAGCCCGGGCGTTGCGGGTGCGGCGTCTGAGCACCCGCAGAGGGGGGAGCGGAAAACGCCCCTAGGCGGTTGAAGCGAGGGGGAGACCTCCCCCCACCGCAAGCTCCTCTAAATTATGTATATTTTTGACAAAGAGGTCTTGCCTAATGCAAATATTCCATGGAAGTACACAAATTGTAGCGAAACCTGAAATTCGAATTTCCAGGTTTAACAAGGACTTTTATTTTGGCTTTTATTGCACATCCATCGAAAATCAGTCTATTCGCTGGGCAACTCGCTTCGGTTCCGGCTTTGTCAACATTTACGAGTACAAAGAAGATGACCGACTAAAAGTTCTACGTTTCAACGAAATGACCGATGAATGGTTGGATTTTATCGTAGCATGTCGAAGCGGCAACCCTCACAATTATGACATCGTTGAAGGCCCAATGGCGGACGACTCCATTTTCAACTACGTGCAAAGCTTTATTGACGGACAAATTACACGAGAGGCATTTTGGAACTTAGCGAAATTTAAATGCCCTACTCACCAGATTTGTTTCAACACTGAAAAATCGCTGACAACTTTAGCATTCGTTTCCGCGAGGCCAGTCCATGATTAGCAATACCGCACTTTTTTACACCTGTAGCCTTGTAGAATATATCGGACGTAAAACGCACAATGAGCGTTCTCTCGTTGTTCAATTACTGGGCACAGACCTTGATCGCATTTACAAGTTTCAAGATGTTTTTCACTGCGAGCCTATAGAAAAGGTAGCCGATGATTTTATTCAAAGGGCAAAAATTCCTGTGGGCAATTTCGACAACATCGGAACGTGCAAATACACCATTCCCAATTACTGGGACATTGGCGATGTTTTTTCACGGCTCGTTGAGGACTGTTTCCCAGAAATGAATGATATTGACGGAATCCACGCAGTATTCTGTTCCTGGATCGCACCTAAAATTATGAATTACAATTCAGATCTTTTCTATCAATCTCGAGAATACCTTGCAGAGTGTTTCAAAGCCGGAGAAATACTGGCAGCATAATCTACATTTCCTTGGCTTACACACGAAAATTACTTCACTCAATGTGAATCGGGGATTTTGATTGAAGCGTGATTTAAAATTATAATGTTTAATAAAAATCTTAACATTTCCAAATCAACGTTTCCCATTATACACAGGAACAGCTGGACCATTTTCAAATCGAATGATTGTCGGGGTACGAAATT
>JABUUT010000033.1:48030-55964 GCA_021443045.1 Fibrobacteraceae bacterium | reverse complement strand
GGTCTGTGCTCGCCAGGTGAAATTTCCATCTATATTCATTACGGTCTCGTACCCCGGCATAGTAAATTGAATACTTGACCTTGGATCTAATTGAATAGAGCCAATGTAGGTGATTCCAGGAGGAATATAAAGATGTCCACCAGCTTCAACTTTCACCGTTGAATAATAACCGGGATTCAATGTTCCTACTTCACCATTTCGAATAAATAGATTAGGTTTTGAAGAAATAGAATAACTGTCCAAATCGTAATTTTGCGCTAAGAAATGCGAATTCCAAGTAGCATAAGAGATATTCGTAATCCCATTATCTAGAATTGACCCGTTTTGGATGTAAATGTCACTTACATTAGAAGAACCCGCAAGGATAATTTCACCACGAACATGTGTATTGCTACGAAGTAGGACCCGCCCTTTTGAATAAACGTCTCCAACCGTAGCCCTCGCCCCAACTTTAACAGAATAATCTTCACCTGAAATTTCCTGAGCCGCAGAAGCGATACTACAGAATCCAGTTGGCATACCCTCATTATAACAGACGACGCCATCATTATAATTTAGCTCGGATAACGCATAAAGCGTTGCACTTGCAATATCCGCTGTCACTACAAACTGGTTGTCATCCTTGATATAGACATCTGTTTCTAGTTCATCTTTTAAACCATTGTGGTTCACATCTTCTTCGCCATCCAGTTTTCCGTCGTTATCAGAATCAGAATCTTTCTCCGCTCGCAGGCCATCGCCATCAATATCTGCGAATATTTCCTTGCGTACCCCAAAACCACCTTCTGGATAGTTCTCACGAATCGTATATGACATAATTTCTGTTTTATCCCAAATGCCGTCTTGATCATAATCACGATTTAATTCCGCTTGAACAATTGCAAACTGGCGGTATTCTCCAAAATCAAGTTTTCCGTTTCCGTTTGCATCATAATCAAGATTTTTATGATAAGTGTCGAACCGGTAATATTCATCAAAATCTATAAGTCCATCCTTATCCGCATCAAATACCTCATCAAAATCCATAATTCCATTGCCATTGGTATCTGTGTAAAGTTCTGACATTTTTACAGTTCTGTTGATTTCTCTTGGATTCCGAAGAATATAATATGCCTCTGTTGCCCGAGGCCAAATAGGTTTCCATGATATAGTCCCATCGTTGTCAATATTGTGGAAACGATAGATATATCCCTCCTCGCCCTCATAACCATAAGGAGCTCCGCTTGCTTTAATTGCTGCATCAACCAACATAATATGGGTTCCTTCCCAAATCATAACAGGATACCCCGCATTCAAGGCCGCAAGAATTTCATTATCGGTCATTCTCATGCCTGAAAATGAAAAAAAATCATCAGAATCATCTGGATAATAAGTCCAACCAAAATGTTCCACATTTTCAATATTTAACGCCCATGGTGCAACTAAATGAAAGAATCCAGCCCCCTCTTCTCCATGTGGAAAAGTATTAAGAATGCGATTTTCACCATACTTCACGTCTACCATATAATGATACCTTATCTCATCCTGCGTCAGGTTTCCGCCGTAAAAATGGTTCAACTCTGCAGTGGCAACAGCCCAACATCGCCAGCTTTCTTCTGCATCGTAGTAAAAATGTTTAGGATCGGCAAACCGACGATTGCCATATTGATCCACATATCCCGAAGAATTGTGCGGTCTGTCCCATTCCGCGTCAAGAATATGTTCACCCCATTTGAGGTCAAGCATATACGAATCCTTGCGGGCCGCAAGCGGTTCAACATGCAGGTCAATTTCCGGTTCCACAGACTCCGGCAGCACATGCACTGTAAACCTACAATGAAATTCAGATGGTATATCAGATTCCCATGATTCAAAATAATCAGGTCGCGACAATCCTTCCTCATCCGCTTCAATAGGAATAACAAGCCATAGGTATTCACCTGCGGGCAGTTGCAGCGGCAATTTTGTCCTTTGAGTATAACCTTGATACACCACACTTGAATCGTTTGCCTTCAAGACGGAGACCTTATATGACTTAGCCCCTGCGGAAGGAATCCAGGTCAACATAGTTTCTTCACCGTCTCGCTTGTAAACGGAACTGCCATCCCAAAGAACGAACGGCTCCGCATAGGGCCATTGGGAGATGCTCAAACCGACCATATTTTCACGGAACTTACTCCAGCTAATGATTGAGTCTGTTCCATTTTTGATAACCGCACGGAAAAAATCGCCCTTGCGATAAACAGAAACAGGACCTAGAACAGGTTCTTCCGAGGTGTTAAAGAAATATTCTAGACCCATATCTTTATTTTCAAATTCAGGAGAATCGGCAAAATTGCCCCGAGCACCCCAAGCGATATAATCTAGCGGTACAGAATCTTGATAAAGAACAAATTCGCCAACTTTTCCGAAAGAAAGCCCTGGAATACTCATCACAAGACTATCGTCAGCACAAGTTGAAACAGAGCCGTTGCACACTCGTAATGTAGATTTCGCATCGATAGTCAAATCGCCTAAAGAATGCGTATTGTTTGCAGCATCCTTGATTTTCTCATCATTCATGGAAATAGGGGTGTCACCATGGTTTTGGAGTTGGACCCAAGCAGATTGAGAATCAGCGGTTTCGGGCCGAATTCCGACAAATCGAAGTTTTAGAGTTCCATTTAAGGAATCAAGCGACAAGGGCTTGCCGGCAATCAGACTGTCACCTAGATAAATCCCATAACCAACAGGTTCAGCAAACGTGCGGCCCGGATAATTAGGCAGGTCTCCTTTTTGCATAGGCTCCCAATTCTGGCTATGAACCCCTACGCTTATCCCATCGGCATCAGGAATATTTCCTTGCCCGAGAATAGGAATCCCGACATACAAGGTTACAGTCGTGCTATCAACTTGTTCCAAATTTGCAGAAAGTCCATTCAAGTAATAATTTTCTAAAACAAAGTTGTCTGTTGAACGTTTCTTCAGATAATACCTGACCTGTATACCATTGTATTGCTGACCCGAATTGTTTATGATGCGCATCCGCAATCCCAGCATGTCATTATTGCCAGGTTGCTCGTCCTTCACTTCTATGCGGATAGGCTCGCTAGACCATACGAAAGAGACCAAGCACAACAGTACGCTCCAAAGCGAGCCATAACAGATTTTCACCCTAACTCCTTTTTTACAACCCACAATAAATATAACACATTATCCGAGATAACATTACAGAAAGATTAACAATTCCTGTTGTTAAGATAAACAACAGAATGAGAAAGGGTTATCCTGGTTTAAATTCTGTCTCAACGGATTAAGGCTAAGGATTTAGCATCGCAAAAATTAAAGGCCTCGACAGAAATGCCGAGGTCTTTAAGTCTTTACGGAATCAATAAAGTAAAACAGTTCCTACACGGAATTTCCACCAATCATCATTATACATCAATTTTCCGGGACTATATTCGGCATAGAAGCCAAGAGGATTCTTCATCTTGATAAAAGCATTCAAGCCCAAGGTCATCACATTGGCTCGCTTAGCATACTCTGGTAAATTTTCTTTCCCATGAGTTTCGTCCACAATATCCAAGTAAAAACCATATCCTTTTACATTTGACCCACCACTATTCAACGCCATCCTTTCGTAGTTCACATAGACGCCTAAAGCAAACTTTTCTCCGATATCAATCATGGTTCCACCACCAAAATTATAGAGAATAAATCCATCAAAACGTCCAAAGGAATCATCAGCCTCCGTCTCATAGTCATCATTCTGTTCATTGGGGTAGAAGCCTCCCACAAACGAAACACCTGCGCCCAAATAAACCGGTCCTACCCATTGTACAAAACTAGGGCGAATTCCCATATCCAATGGTATCGTCATTGGGACTGAAATAAACAAACCTCCTTTCTGCCCCAACAGAGAATAGTTTAACGAAATGAGGCTTGCTCTCAAATTTAAGGAACCACCCGATATTTCAACGTCGCTGTGTAATGAAGAAATACGGCGTTTTTCTCCGGCAGCCGCAAACATCATTCCAATTTCAGCAATACGATATTTTTTTTCGTCCGTTGAATATTTAACCGCTGCGGATTCTCCCACCACATTTCCAGAGGAGGTTACGGCACATCCAGCAAGAGCACTGGCTATCACAAAGAAAACAAATAGAATGATTTTATCTTTGCACATTTGCATACTCCTGATTTAGTACAACTCCAGAACCATTCCATGGAGAACCCCATAGGATTTCTCCGTTTTCATCAACAACAACTAAACCTAATAGACTTTTGTCAAATTTATTCCAGTTTTTCAAATGAATACCAATATTTCCAGAAAAAACACTCTGTCCTGGATATAGAATATGTTCATTGAACGCAATTTCCAGCATCCATATATTTTCTGCAATATTTGTTAAAGATGGAGTTGATTCGGGGGTATACCAATCATCTGTTGGGGTTTCAAAAAAATATCCCTTGGGAGCAGAAATGTAGCACCGAATTTTGTAGTTTTTCAATGCTGTGGAACCTGTATTTACAATTGTAAATTCAGGTTTAAATACATTATTTTCGTATTCTCCAGCATCGGCAAAAATCAAGTCAACTGATTTTTTCTCTATCGTCACGGCATCATTGGGAATCGAAGGCGGAACACCCCACAATATATTGCCTTCTAAATCATAGACAACAATTTTGTCATTAATCTTCGGAGATCCAACATTATAATCTGCAGAATAATCATATCGATGATTCCAATCCTCATCGTACCTGTAATAATGAAGGCGTATCTGATAGCCATCCTTATTGGGATGCGCTAATTTCGGTAGCAATACTTCATTTGAAAGATCTATTACAAATCGCCATTTATCCCCACCCAAATGTTCCATATTAACAGGATAATTTGGATAGTCAAGATTAACCACCGGTACTCTTGCCGGATCTCCAGTAAAATAATAGGCAACTTTAAACCCGTTTATAGGTTTATCACCAACATTAGCAACAATAATTCTAGGGCGAGATGTATTCTTTTCTGCCAATCCTGCTTCATAATGGACTACAGCCACGTCTCCTAAATTATCCTTGCACTTTGTGGCTACTTCAGAACTCTCTTGCGTTTCCGGATTCGTTGCTATTCCCGAACCAGCAAAAACGGGAGCAACCATAGATGACGATCCATCGCCATAAACTTGGACAATAGTATTATTTTGCGTCTTTACAGGAACCACCAATGTTTTGATACGCCCTTCATATGTATTGGCAAAAACTTCAACAACCCCATTTACTTTTCTTACACCAACCTGCCACCGCACTCTATTGTTGGATAATGTTTCAAAATGTTCATGACCATTTTCATCTTCATACCATACATAAGTTCCATAATTTGGGTCAAATGCGGCAACAAGAACAGGAACATTGCCATTTATCAAACCCACACCTTGAAAATTAGTCGATAAATATAATGGTTTAATGTTAAAATCGCCTGAAACACTAAGTTCTTGAATTGCTACCGTCATAGTTGTTCCATTTGGTCCAACAACAATTCCTCGGCTTACAATTTGAGGAATTTTTAAAAAATCATCATCGTTCATATTGTCTTGACAGAGATAAGTGTCAAGCGCACACAAAAGATCCAACCCCATTCGAGATGCTCCAGGAATGTGAGTTGATTTAATTGATGCATCTAAAAAATCAATTTCGCCATAATTCATTTGTCCTATAAATTCCCCATGAGCAACCATATTTACTGGCAATACATTCGGCGTTTGCGCTTTATAGATGTTATATTTCCTTGGTTTATGGAATTCCGGAATGGCATCCCACGGCCCAGATTCAAGATTTCCTTTTTCATCAACAGCATACCCAAAAGTTTGGCTTTCCACAGGAACCAACAAATCCGATTTTGAAAGCCATTGCCGCATTAAAGAATTTAAAAATTTAGTTATTTCATAAATTCCTTCAACATTTTCAAGTTCAACATCTTCCGTGCTTTTTACATATTGACTTAAAATTTGCAAAGCATCTACACAATAATTTTTTTGATCTTCATCACCAGAACAAAATTCCGTCGCGTTTTCTTGAATTTGACCCAACAAATATTGCTTTAAGCCACTCATATCATACGAATACATCGGTTGCATCACGAGCTTATTTCCATTAGGTAAAGTCGGATATGAATATAACCCTGTAATAAAGCTCGCTTGAGTACCAAGGTGTTGACCTTTGGAATGCATATTCCAAGCCTCATCTCGAATAGCTTTTAAACTAAAATTCTTGAATTTTAGGGTCTTATAATCATGAGACGTAGTCAAGTTTTTCTTTCTCGTATCTGTTTCGTAATCGCCTAAATAATTTCCTTTCAACTTCATTGAAACATCAGTATTCAAACCAACAATCGTCCCTACAGCAGTTAGTGCTGAAGCCGCTTCAACGCCACCCAAAGCGACAATCAGAGCATTTTTGTACCAATCATTGTCCCATGCTCCTTTTGCACCTTCACTAGCCAATCTTCCCCAATTGACATCTACATCTGCAGTAACCAGCGTTTTATCTCGATTAACAACGGGTTCATATATTTCTTCTTCAGACATTCCCTTATCTTTTCGCGATTCGTAAGTTTCTTCTTCCAAATTATGTTGATTTTCTAAATCCTCAAGTAATTCCAGGACCGCTGTATAATCAGGCATTGTTTGCAAGACGCTTCTTGAATCTGCTACCGGCGTTCCCAAATGTGGTGTATTTACTGTAACCAATTTTCTAATATGATTTGCAGCATTAGCGCTTCCAACAGGGCAATCCCTGCATTCTTCTCGCAGGCCTCTTAACATTTCGCGAACAACAAGGCCGCCCTGGCTATGACCAACAATATCTATTTTTAGTAAATCATTCTTTTCCCACTCATCTCCAAAATGTTGAGTTAAAGTCTCTTTCAATCTCTCATAAAAAGAGTAGGATATAGAATTTACTGCATCTTTATCAACCCATTTAGGGGATGGTTGCTCACCTTCCGCATCAACTGGAGCATTAAAAAAATATATCCCATTAGAATTAATTCCCTGTTCGCTAACATCAAGTCCTTGATAACGTGCCAAAATATCTGGCAAACCACCATTTACATAACCCGAAACCAACCCTTTTTGAAATTCATCACTACCTTTATCTTTATTAGGTATTTCGACTCCCCATGTATTCCTATAATCTGCATTAAAGCCGGAAACAAGAATCACAGGAACAGTCAATCTACCTGTTCCACCTTCATATTTAGGGAGGGCAACCTCACGACCATTCCATGCAGCAATCAAGTTGCTTATTGGGACAACATTTTTTCCATCAGTTTTAGCACGAGAACGGTGTGGTTCAAATGTATTCGTTGAATAGTCATATGTACCAACATCCAACGAATAAGTTTTTGTATCTTGATCGGAATCGCATCCAATTTTACATGACCATAATTGAACACGCCAAGCAAAAATTCCCTTATACGTAATATGGTTGCCACAGGTTATTGTATATTGCATTGAATATTTTAACATCCAATGCCAGCGATCAATCCCATCATAATCCGTCGCTTTGCTAAGTTCCTCCGATAACGATGTTACAGAGAAAACACCTTCTTTAAAATTTTTTCCAGTTTCATCAACAATATCATTGCAATGGTCATTTAAAATGTAAATATCCTTATCAATATCATAAATCAAATCTTCACCGGCCTTCGCTCCAGGAAGAGAAATTTTATCCACATATGACAGTTCAGTCTTGTCAGAAAAACTAGGCAAAATTTCCGCTACAGCAGAATTCCAATCCTCTAAAGCATAAACGTCTATAACAGCAACGAGAACAAGTGCCAATTTTTTCACAATCCAACTCCATTTTTCTACAATTTAATTTAAGGGGCACCTCTAAAAATACATATTTCCCAGCATTTATCTCTCAATTTCCACTGTTTTTAACACTAAAAAGCATCTTCAGGGTACGGCCAAAGGCCG
>JABUUT010000033.1:34353-35639 GCA_021443045.1 Fibrobacteraceae bacterium | reverse complement strand
GGCCGCATAGAATCTAAGGCCTAGACGTGTTAAATCATTTCCCCGGACAGTAATAATTTATTTTATCAGCAGCGATTTTTGCTTTAGCGGATTTCTGTCCAGATTGTGACATTGCGGCATATACAACGTTCAAAATCAATCCCTCAATTATCAATAGCGAAGAACAAACCATTCAATTAACATTAACGTTAGATTGTCCTACTGATACCAGACACAAAGCATTCGCAGGTTACACGATAGATTGGGGAGACAACAAAGTCCCCACTTACAGACTTTACGATGAGGACGTTCATCAACACGATATATGTAAAGCAAATCAGCGCATTGACTGTAAAAACCTCAATGATCCAATTTATCGCAGAGGATTAAGAGCTTTAAAAACATTTACAGAAAACTACACATATACCGAAAAAAAGTCTTTCATTAAAAATTTATAAATTTAACAACAAACGTATTCACACGAGAAAAAAAATGAAATTACATGCTCATATTCACAAAATAAAGTGTATCAACGACCTTCAACTAAACCTTCCATTAGACAAAGGCTTGTATGCAATCACCGGACAAAATGGTTCTGGGAAAAGTACCATTGCGGGCTCAGTTGCTAGCGTATTTTTTAATTTTCCCATGAAAGAATATTTTGGCAAGACTGATGAAGACGCATTCATCCATTTTGAATTAGGAGTCTCAAAGCGAAAATGGCACATCAACAAAAATAAATGGGAACAAGAAACCGAAGGTCCACGAATGGATATTAAAGGCTTCTTTGAAGGAAGTCTAATTTTCGGTGAAGTGGTCGGGTTTTTCCGACAGGAAAAATCCGGTTCCTAATTGAATTTTTCCTTATGAGGCCTTGTTCAAGACCACACGATTAAAATATACATCCGATGGGGTGTGATTGTCAAGGGATGAATGTTCCCGTCTGTCGTTGTATCTCTCCATGAAGGCCCTTATGCCCGCTTCGCACTCGGCCACCGTCACATACCCCTTGATGTAGATGTCCTCGTACTTGATGGTGCGCCAGAATCTTTCGATATAGACATTGTCTAGCGAGCGTCCCTTGCCGTCCATGGACAGCTTTGCGGTGCAGCCCTCGGCCTCAAACAGTTTCGTGAACTTGTCCGAAGTGTATTGGCAGCCCTGGTCCGTATTGAAGATTTCAGGCCAGCCATACTTGCCTACAGCCTCCAGAAGGATGTCCACGCAGAAGTCCGCATTGAGTGTGTTTGAGATTTTCCAAGCAAGGATCCGTCTGCTATACCAGTCGATGATTGCGGTCAGATAGA
>JABUUT010000033.1:27161-34337 GCA_021443045.1 Fibrobacteraceae bacterium | reverse complement strand
GTACTCCAGACCTGGTTCACATGGGTCACGTCCACGTTGCGGAGGAGGTAGGGGTACTTTTTGCACTGAAGGTCCGGAATGGTGGTCCGTGGTCCTGGATACACAGGGTGGATGCCTATCTTGTGCATCAAGGTGCGGATAAGGTCCCGCCCGGCACTGATTCCATAACGGTTCTTGAGCGCCCTCTGGAACTTGCGTTGCCCGGAGGTGGGATCCTCCGTGAAAATTTCGTCCATGGCATTCATGATTTCGAGTTTCCTGTCGGAGACCTTGGGTTCGTAATAGTAAGTACCTCGGGAAATCCCGAAGAAGCCACACTGCTGCGACACTGAGTATTCCTTGTTTTCGGGTTCCACCATCCCCTTCCTTACAGAAGTCCCAACTTCTTCAAATTTTTTTTTAAGAACTCGATATCGCGGACTTGGCTGCCGATAATCTGGTTTGCCTCGATGACATCCTTTTCAAGCTGTTCAATGCGCTGTTTCTCCTTCTTGCCGTTGCTGAAGATGCTTGCGGCGTTCTTGACCAGTTCCTGTTTCCACTGGCTGATCATGTTGGGGTGGACTCCAAATTCAGAGGAGAGTTCGCTGAGCGTCCTGTCTTCTTTCAGGGCTTCTATGGCTACCTTGGCCTTGAATGCGTCATCCAGCAACCTGCGGGTGCGTCTTGATGTTTCATTGATGCTTTCACGGCTGCTTGCTGGATTCATATCTTTGCTTTTCATTTGCTGTTCCTTATTTGATGTTGAATTTAGTTTTTTTTCAATTAAGGAACCTTGCTTTTCGTGTCTAAAAATTTCCGGCCACTATACGGCAACAGATTCAAAGATATGTCTTATGAAAAAATCAATTATGTTGAAAGAATTAACCAAAGCGAACTAAATGCAGCGAATGATTTTATTAGAAAAAATTTAGGATACATTTTACAGGGCGATGAGAATTTCTATGAAAAACTATGGTTTGTTTCCCCAAACCACTCAAACCCCAACTACAGTTTTAAACGTGAATTCTTTTTTTATGAGAAAAATGGGAAACGCATAAGCCAATTTCACATGTCTACGGGAGAAAATCTGCTAATAAGCATTCTTAATTCTCTCTATATAAGAAACAATGATCGAGCAAGCCTTTCGAAGCCTTGCATGATGTTGTTAGACGAGATTGAATTAGCCCTGCACCCGTCATCGCTAAAACGCTTAACTAATTTTTTAAAGGACATGGCGAGCCAATATAATTACGCCATCTATTTTTCTACGCACTCAATAGAATTGATTAGTGGGATTTCTCCATCAAATATTTTTTTCATTGAACGACATGCTGACGACTCCATAGAAATTCTCAATCCATGCTATCCTGCTTATGCAACAAGAACCTTATACGACCATAATGGTTATGACAAAGTTATTCTTGTTGAAGATGATTTGGCGAAGTCAATCATTGATAGACTATTACGCTCGAAGAGACTTCTCAATAATAGGTTGGTGCATGTGCTTCCTTGCGGGGGATACACAAATGTTGTATGTCTAGCCGATGATGTTGTTAAGAATAATTTGCTAGGAAGAAAAGCTTCGATATCCATTGTGTTAGATGGAGACATAAAAAAGCAGGTGCAAGATTTTATGACTAAACGAGGGTTGTCAAACAATATCCCGCTGAACTTTTTACCCATTGCAAGTCTTGAAAAATATTTAAGAGAAAAATTATATTTAAATGTTGACCAAAAATTATTTCGTGAACTAAATGATTATATTTTCCAAAATAAAAGTTTGACTCAAATTATTGATGATTACAAAAAAGACCCTTCTGCGCCTCAAGACAACGACGGAAAGAAACTGTTTAATCAAATAGATTCTGAACTAAGAGAACGAAAAGTTGACCGAGCGGAATTGATATCTATGGTAGTAAACCATTTGTTTGAAAATCGAAGCCAAAATCTAGAAAAACTAATTACTTTTCTTAAAAAGCAAATGGAATAAACTTACCAACATTGTAAAAAATGCAGGCTCGAAAGGGACTGCATTTTTCATTTACAAACCTAATTTGTTCAAAAACGCCGAATACGAAAGAATCGCAAAGTACGACGCATTATACCGTTCGTCGAAAAATGCCAACAAGAACAAAATCTGGAAACCTGCCGAAATGGACGCCGACCACGTAACCGCATGGAGCAAAGGCGGCGCAACCGACCGCGCCAACTGCGAAATGCTCTGCAAGTCGCACAACCGAGCCAAAGGGAATAGGTAAAATGATTATGATTACGGAATTTTACTAATTCCTTGCAATCTAACGCTGTTTACATCAGCTACGTTTCCAACACGGTGGTAAATAACACGAACTTTTAACTTTTCGTTGAAGGCGTTGATGATGAACGCTGTGTTTACAGCGACTCCTAATGCGCCAACATTGTCCATCGCATCCTCAACGAGGAGAGGACTTAAAGTGTTGTCGGAGACTGTTGTGTTAAGGGTTCCGTTGTCATAATAAGGGTGTGTTGTAAATCCAGTAGTTTCAAAAGTCTGACAACTAGAAGTTTTTCCAAGATAAAAACGAACTGCACCGGATGATTCGGTGGAAATTAGACAAACGTAGCCGTCATTGTAGCACGATCCAAGTGGAATCTGCATATTGGATGTTCCGTCGTTACAATGTTCTGCAGCGAAGGAAATGGCTGCGCCAGCGAGAAGAGTTAGAGCCAGCTTTTTCATTTTAATGACCACCTTTTAGTTGTAGTGTTGGTTGGTTGTTTTTTATAATGATGTTTGATGAGCCTTCGGACGCAGAAGTGCCGTCGGCCTTGAATAAAAAATTTGATTTCTTTGTGAAAAAACGAGGGTGTTTTATTTTTACGTTAGAAGTTTGGGAACAATCAACATATTGCGCATTCCAAATCCATTCGCTATTTTGTATGATGGGACCTCCTTCAAAATTCCAGCTGCCGTCATTTTGATAACGACAATAAAGTGCTGATGATTGTGGGGTTGAAAGTATATAACACAAAGCTTTATATTTAGATTCTTTTTTATATACAAAAAAATCAACAAGTATGTATTTGAACAAAGAGTCACTTGACTCTAGAAAACTGAAATCAAGATTGCTATTAGGAAATTCAAAAAATGTTCCTTTGGATATGTCAAAAAAAGAGAAGAAATCTTTAGAAAAAGATCCTTTTGTAATAAAATTTTCTACTTCGTTTGTATTTTCCGTTGGACTTGGAAGCCAAATCGAGTCGTCAATAACATTAGGGGTTTTCTTTATTATTGCTAAGTGTCTTGCTATTGAAAAAAAATTATTTTCAGGAAAATCATCTACTTCATGACATTGACTATAAGCATAAAAATATAAATTATGCTGTGATATATTCTCTTTTGCTATTTCTATAGAATCATTCCCAAAAAAGTAATGCTTTCCATTTTCTAATACAACAAAATTATCCCAGCTTTTGCTCCAAAGAAAAGCTGCTGCGAGAAAAATCAAAAGGAAAATTTTATTCATTTTACGTTCCTTTTTTGTAAGGTGGAAATAAAACTTGTAGTACGCTGTAAGGAACATGCTCTATGCCGCTTATGGAATAGCCCCAGCCTTGGCTTTCGTCATTGTTGCTGTCGAGAACAATTCTTAAGAATCTTGTCGTGACAAGGATTCTTTTGTTTGCCAAACTATTCCCTGTATAGTCTCCAATTAAACGATTCCATCCGTCATAAAGATAGATATGGTCTCCTTCGCCAAGCGAAGTTTCGAGGCCGAAAGTTACATAATTCTCTAGATAACAGCTGGTTTGATTGCATCCTTCTTCGAGATCGATTATTTCAGATGTCTGCGTATTAGCTGCATATGGGTGGGTGCCGTTGTTCGTTGCTTCTATTAAGGGATAATCGCTAACAATGGATGCTATTTGAGCTCTTCCGTCAGGACTATTTCCTGTTTCAACTCTGTAACCCTTTACCACAACTTGCCATGTTCCAGATTTTGGGTTGTTAATATCCACAACTTCAACGTTGTTTAGACGATCGAAGCAGGTGCTGGATATTTCTGTGTCACTAAAGGGTACACAATGATTATAAGCTGGTTTGTCGGCTTCTTCAAAGGATATTTTTTCTAAGTTAAATTCTTCTCTTGCGATTATCCTGTTGTCAAAAATAAGTTCACCTTTGTCATTCATATTTTGAGTTGATAATGGATCAAGTCTCCAAGGGTAATAGATTTTTCCTGATGGTGAAATTAAATATAAATCTACATCGTTTACAAGTTTTGAATCCATATAATTTTCGATGGATGCGTTGCCGGGAGCATCGTCCCAAACCAGTGTTGCTCGCAAAGAGGACTTTCCTTCAGGAACATTAATGTTCCAACGGCGTTGTGTTCCTTGATAAACTGGAAACTCTCTAAATTTTGCAAATGTTCTGGAATTTGCGTCAAAGTTGTCAATTAAATCCAATGCTGCCTTCCCGTCCACTTTTCCCCAACCTGTTGCAAAATCAGGTCCCTCTGTATAAGGGGTTCCACGGGTACGGAGGTCCTTGTTGATGTAAATAGAAAAGCCATTCATATCCTTTGATGTGTGAATGAGTAACGCTTTTGTTGTTGAATTGCGTATGGAGAAATCGTCTAAAGACAAACCAGTTTTTTCCCTAAACTTTTGATACATTAAGGCTACAATTCCAGTTATAAACGGGGCTGCTTGAGACGTACCTGCTTTAGGACCATACCATAAGTCATAAAAGCCGTTGTTTTCTTTAGGTATAGTGGATATGATGCCTGATCTCCAGCCGTCGTCATCAACGGAAAGTCCATTGCTAATGGGTGTCCGTGATGAAGCTCCGCTTAGGTTTATGTATTTATATTTAGGTCCATCACCAGGAGCCATAATATCTGGTTTTATTCGTCCGTCCCATGTGGGCCCTTTGCTAGAGAAATACGATGGGGTGAAATCGGATTGATTGTATGAACCGACCATGATTGTATTTTTTGCATTGTCGGTTGCCGAATGATACCCTTTTTCGTTGCCCATATTTCCAATTGTCGTGACCGTGGTTTTGGTTAATAAATCTCCTTTGTCTGTTTGATGCTTCCAATTATAAAAGATATTTTTATCTATTCGCGAATTAATTTCCCCATAATAATATAGTCCGTCTTCTTCCCAAACTTTATGAGAATGATTTGTGACGTGTCCCTGTTGATTTTCAAATTCGTATGCGCCTGAATAAAAAAGGACTTTGGGGGCGACTCCTCTATACTGAAAGCTAGGTGCATTCTCAAATGTTTCTGACAAAGTTCCGTTTCCTCCAATTATGCCTGCAATATGCGTGCCATGTGGATTCCCTTCGTAACTTAAGAAATCTTTTCCATTTGAAATTCGAGGCAAATTCAGATATAAACCCATCCCAATATGTTTTTTTTCGCTAAAAGCGGGATGGGAAATATCTATACCAGAATCGTAAACACCAACGATTATTCCATCTCCTGTGTAATTAATACCTTTGAGCCAATCGTCTGTAACATAGGTGTGCAGTAAGGCGTTTTGCCAGTCAGAGTCTTCTTGGAGTTGCGAAATATTTATGGATGTACGTCCATCAGAATTATCTCCGTCAAAAAGTTGTTTTATTGCTAAGGAGAATATGTCCTTATGGTTTTCCAGACACTGTACAGTATTCATTGAAAGTTTTGCTAAAATAATGTCTCGATCAATATATGCGCTGTCGCATCCGCAGTTTAACACAATATTTTTACATGAGTTCGTTTGCACATCGGGCCAACAACCAACGACTAAATTAAATGAAGTCCGTGCGCTTACGATAGTCGTGCATGAATCATTTTCATCACAAGAGCGAATTTCTTCGTAAAAATCTTTAGGGAGCATTTTTAGCGAAAGATGAGTTGTGTCATCTGCCTCAAACGCGTTGTAAAAGTCTGCAAGAATTTCATGCAGAGTTTTCTTATTGATGGGAATTTTGGCTTTCAGTAAATGCAATCCCTTGTTTTGGTAACGAGTTGTTTCGTGTAAATTTGCGCCAACGCTGTCTAAAGCACGTCTTTCTGCATAGCTTAAGGGGCTTCCTTTAAGTAGCCAAAATCGCCCATTAAATGTTTTCGCTGAATCTGCACCATTATATTGTGAAATAGTGACTGTGCCTGATCGGTCGTGCCAGTAGATATTCGTTGAATCGTGTTGTAGAGCTACGGGATCATTTCCCCATAAAATTTTCCCATCAGAATCATAGACTGCCATCTTATAATGTTCTTCTTGGATGTTTGCATTCTGTTGGAATGAATAATCATGTGAGCAATCCCATGCCGGATATTGTTCCCTCATGATTCTGAAGTTTATCGTCGCTGTCGCCTGTGATGGGATGTTGCCAAAGAATTTAAGTGAAACAACAGTGTATTTGGAGTTGTAATAAAACTGGGGCCTGACGGAATCAACTATAGTGAAATCGTCAACGACAGTTCTGAGAGTGGAATCAACTTCAAAACTGTTGAATTGCATGCCCGCGCAGCTAGCATCGTTTGGATGCACTTTACAGTACTGAATTCTAGGATTCTCGGCGAAATAACGAATTGTCGGATTTGCTAGGGTTGAATTAGAAAGATTCGTTAGAGCTAGTCGATATTCAACCCAGTTCCATTCGGTGCGATGCCGTTCACTCAATAACTTGACTGACGGCGAGGTTGCAAAAGCAATATTTACCAAAAGAAGGCAGAGAATGAAACTGCGTAATTTATAAAATTTCATAATATTATCCAGTTTTATTTGAAATATACATAAAAATTGTAAGATAAATGTAAATTTTTAGTATTTGCGTTAGGGATAGTGACCCCTTGGGGACAAGACTCGCGGAGCGAAGCTTGGTTGCAAGAGCCGCGCGGGCGTGCCGCAGGTGCGCACGGGTGGCCTTGCAATATAGCCCGACCGCACATATATGTGCGGGAACGCCGAACGCGCTCTGGCTCGTGAAGGCGCTGACGGCACCCTGAGTTTCTATGCAAACGGCGAACCGGGCAAGAACTGGGAAGACCTCTGTGCAGGCCCTCATGTTCCCAGCACTGGCAAGCTGAAGTCCTTCAAGCTGCTCTCCCTCGCAGGTGCATACTGGCACGGCGACCAGAACAGCGACCAGCTGACCCGCGTGTACGGCACTTGCTTTGCCGACAAGGAAGGCCTGGAAACTTATCTGAAATTCCT
>JABUUT010000033.1:23064-25662 GCA_021443045.1 Fibrobacteraceae bacterium | reverse complement strand
GTCACACGAATTTGCATTCTGCTAACGCAGAATGCGGAATCGATTTACAAAGCGTAGGCTTCAGATGGGGTCTACGTTTTTTCATTTGACATATCCAATTTATATATGTATATTAAAATAAATCGATGCGAGGTACTTATGGTTGCAACTTTGGAAATTCCCGAAAGACTTCTTGAAGAAGCTATGGTCGTTACCAAAATTTCATCAAAAAATGAAGTGGTTGTTTTCGCATTGGAAAATCTATTAAAAAAGAAACCCCTCTCGAACCTGAAAAAATTCAAGGGAAAAATCAATCTCGATATTGACTTGGACTCCATGCGAGGACGAGTTTAATGGTCCTTGTCGATACATCGGTGTGGATTGATTATTTTCGCAGCGGAAACAAGTCTGTATTTCTAGAGCCCTTAGTGGATTCCAATGAAGTCTGTGTAAACGACCTGATTCTTGCAGAACTAATCCCATCTATTCGCCATAGGAAAGAAGTTGAACTAGAAAACTTATTGTTGCAAGTTCACAAGATATCCATGAATATAGACTGGACAAATATCATTTCTATGCAAGTGGAAAATTTAAGACACGGAATAAACCGAGTTGGGATTCCCGACCTGATAATTGCACAAAATGCAATGCAAAATAATTTAACGCTTTACTCTTTGGACAAGCACTTTACACTGATGAAGGATTGCTTACCTTTAAAGTTGTTTGAAGGGTGAGTGCAATTGTATTTTTAAATCATTCGCAGACTTCTTATGGAGTCTGCGATTTTTTAATCCCGACTAGTTAGAGTTGACTCTAACCCAGCTTATTGAAAAAAGAATCCTCAAAATCACGCATACAACTTTTCCTGAAACTCCGTAAATATGCGGTTCAGTGTTTTGACATCCGACTCCGTTTCTCGTCTGCAATCTTCTAAGGTTCCATATTTTAGTTTGATTAGTTCAGAAAAATGTTTAAAGGAGAGTTCATCAACACCTGTGTTAGAAAAGGCAAAAAAAGTCCTATAAAACATAGGGCAACGGAATCCAGTCCACCGAAAAAGACTTTGTTCGTTTCCGGGCATCTCTGTGAATCCTATTTTATTTTGACGCATTGCAGGTTAGTGTTGACCCTACTCTCACCTTTTTGTATATTAGAAGTATGGACAAATACCAGATTCCATACACGAACCTCTGCATCCGGAAGTTTTCGGAACGCTTTGGCCTTAGCCTTAGCGAAGCATTCGCCTACCTTTACAAATTTGGCGGGATGAAATTTCTTGTGGAATTTTACGACATTGAACACACTCTCCCCATTGAGGATACTGTCGAAGAACTGATGCAGACCTGTGCCGATGCCGGAGGGCATATCAAGTGATTCTATACCATGGTACCAATATAGATTTTGATGCGATAGACCTCAGCAAATGCTCTTTGCACAAAGATTTCGGGCAGGGTTTCTACCTTACTGATATAAAAAATCAGGCTGAACGCATGGCTATGAGAAGGAGTCGCCGTTCAGGTCATCCTGTTGTACAAGCATATTACTTTGATGAAAAAATTCTAACAAACTCTGTGTTCAAAGTTCTTCGTTTTGAAAAGCCTAACGAGAACTGGGCACAATTTATCTTTTTGAACCGAGAGCAAAGGAATCCACCCTTCTCTCATCCGTACGACATCGTTTACGGTCCTGTTGCAGATGATGGTGTTGCCTACACTCTTGAACTTTATAAAGAGGGAAAGTTGACATTGAGCGAAATCGCAAAAGAGTTAGAATTTAAACAACTTAACAATCAATATTGTTTTTGTACAACCCACGCTCTTGAATCGTTAAAGAGGACTTCTATATGACAAAAGAACAAATCAGAAATCACCTTGTGGAGTCTGCGATAAACACGATTGTCGGATATATCATAAAGGATAAGGGTTACAATATGCTTGATGCGATGAAAGAACTGTACGAGTCGCCAATTATGAAATGGCTACAAGACGAGGAAGACGATTTGTACACACAGAGCCCTGCACACATCTACGAAGTAATGAAGAAATATGCGGCGTAGCCTAGTAGAATACGTTAGACATGGCGACAAAGTCTACCGAAACCAATGTCACAATTGCAACTTGGTTCGATAATATCTAATTCCATACACAAGCAGAACAATGCGAATCACTCTTATTCTTGACTATTCTGGTTTAACCTATTACGGGAACATTCCCAACACCCCATTTCCGCCAGACCCAAGAATCGAAGAATTTCGATACATCGAAGATTCTGATCTAGACCTACTGGATGAGGATTTCATCGATTCTATAAACGAAACCTGCGATGTTGCACTAGATCGTAACGACGTTGATTATTTCGATAAAGCAAAGTGCATTAAGCTAAAACTTTGGCTAGAGAACCACCTAACAGAGGATGCACACCCTCGTCTAAAAGACATCTACGATACCATGCTTCGTTACGCCCAAAAGGCGATTGAATTGGAAACAGGAATTGTGATTGAACTATAGGGCACCTCTAAAAATGACTGAAATTTTCTTTCATTTTCCGCCGTCGCATTTTCGCCATCCGTTTGGCCCGCCTCCGCTCCCTTCTGAGTTTACGCCTTGCTTCCTCCATGGC
>JABUUT010000033.1:21533-23051 GCA_021443045.1 Fibrobacteraceae bacterium | reverse complement strand
ACGTCCATGATGCGCTCGGCGGCAAAGGCGTTGTTCAACTTTTTACGAGTAACATAATCCAGCAGGCACACGCAGGCAAGAAGACACCCTACAAAAATGGCTAAAGCCACAGGCCAAAGCATCACAGAAAAGTGTGCCGCCATAAAACCAAATGCGGGGGGCATAATCACCGTGCCTACATAGGAACCAGCCATTTGAATGCCTATGGCGCGGCCCGAAAGTTCTTCGCCAAAGCGGGCTGGCGTTGCGTGAATAAGGGATGGGTAAACAGGCGCACACCCAAAACCCAAGAGGCAAATGCAAACAGGAGTGAACCACAAAGGTAGCGGCAGCACCAAGGCAAAACACCCCACAATCACAATGGCGATGCCTGCGTGAACCAGGCGCACATCCGTAAACTTGATGGCAAAAAATCCGCTAACAATGCGGCCAATCATGACGCTTGCAAACATCAGTGAAACCGCCAAGGCGCCGACTCCAGGCTCCAACCCTCGACACACCAAATAAGTTCCGCACCAAAGCCCAGTAGAAATTTCAAGTGACGAATAAAAGAAGAATGTTAAAAAAGAAAGCTTCACTCCCGGCACGCGAAGGGCTTCCCTGAGAGAAATGTCCCTGGAGGCATTTTTTTCGGAGGTTTTTTTTGCACCGATCTTGCCGTCCTTTTCCTTTGTGTTTTCACAGCTCCTTTTTTCAACCCGTTTCCATAATGGCAGTGTCGCAACCATCAGCACCACAATAAAGGCAAGCAGAATAGCGTTCAATTCGTATGCGCCACGCCAGCCCGTTCCCAAAAAAACTGAAGCCGAAAGAATGGCGGGCCCAAGGCAAGCCCCAACGCCCCAGCTTGCGTGCAGCCAGTTGGTGTGTTTGGATTCCAGATAAATTGCGGCAAAATTATTGAGGGCCACGTCGATGGCTCCTGCGCCTAGGCCCATGGGAATGGCCCACAGGCACATCACACCAAAGTTTGTCGAAAATCCGTAACCTGCCGCCGCAACCGCCGTAAAGGCAATACTGATGGATACCAATTTTCCGGTTCCCAGCAGGCGCATAAACCCCGGAGTGAGTAGGCTCGAAACAATAGTCCCCATGCTCACGATAATAGAAAGAAGCCCAACTGCCGAAAGGGGAGCCGCCAAGTCTTTTTGCATGAGCGGCCACGCCGCCCCGAGAATGGTATCGGGGAGCCCTAGGCCAATAAAGGCAACGTAGATGACGATGAGCAAAAGCACCATGACTTTGAAAATATAATTTTTTTCGGAAATTGCCTTAAAATCTCCGAAAAACAACGTTTTTGAACTATAAGTTGCTGAAACGGTGTTTTTTCATTATATTTAAGCAAAATATAAATCCCAACAAGGTTTTCATGTCAAAGCAATTTGTAGGCAGAATTAACGAGGTTAGGCAGCTCAAGGAGCATTTGGCAAGCAAATCTGCTGAATTTATCGCAATCTATGGGCTCATCTGCAAAAGTCCGTGGAAAGAAATACTTATACAACCCATCCCATCCACGGT
>JABUUT010000033.1:19905-21477 GCA_021443045.1 Fibrobacteraceae bacterium | reverse complement strand
CAATCCCCCTTTCGTCTAATAGCTCATTCGTAAAAAACACGGACTTTTGCATTTGAGCCAATCTATGGCCGCAGACGGGTAGGAAAAACATTTTTTGTCAGACAAGTTGTGGGTCACTTTGCATTTGCCCTCTCCGGGTTGGAAAACGCAAACCTCAGTGACCAACTTTTAAACTTTCACATTGAGATGAAAAAAATGGCCCGAATCCCTGACGGATTTATTCGGTTTGTAAGCGTCCTGGCAATAGAACAGCCTTTCCTGGGTAATTTTTTAGCATATACCTTTTTTCTTCGCATATAGTGTGTAAAAGAAGCGTTTTAGAAAGAAAAATGTATACTTTCTACCATAAATATTCGTAAATGCAACAAGGCATCCTCTCGTGTGCATTTCCTGAAACAAATCTTTTAGACCATTTCTTTTACAAAAAATGAAAAGGTCCCGGTTTCATCATTTACCGTCCTAAAAAATCTCCTTAAAACGCAAAAAAGTAGTCTTCAAAGTCCACAGAGTTTTTTCTATTTTTGAAAAAGGATTTACACTTTTTGTGAAATCTTTTTGAATTTTTCTAGGAGACACTATGGGCGGATTTTGCGGCGTTGTATCGAAAGAGGATTGCGTTTGCGACCTTTTCTACGGAACCGACTACCATTCACACTTGGGCACCCACCGCGGCGGTTTGGCCGTGCTGAAGGCCGACGGGAACTTCCATCGTTCCATCCACAACATCCAGAACACCCCCTTCCGCAGCAAGTTCGAGCACGACCTGACCCACTTTGCTGGTAAAGTAGGCATTGGCGTTATTTCGGACACCGACCCCCAGCCTTTGGTGATGAGCTGCAAACTGGGCACCTTCGCCCTGGTGACCGTAGGCCTCATCTCCAATATCGAAGAAATTAAGGACGAGCTGTTCAAGAACAACTGCATGCAGCTCCAGTATTCCACCACCAGTGGAATGGTTGGCCCCACCGAAGTGGTTTCGGCACTCATCGCCACCCAGAATTCCATTGTGGAAGGCCTCAAGTATGTGCAAGAAAAGGTCAAGGGCAGCTGCTCCGTTCTTTTGATGGACAGCAACGGCAAGTTCTACGCCAGCCGCGACAAGTGGGGCCGCACTCCCGTTATTTTGGGTAAAAAAGACGGCTCCATGATAGCACTCCAAGAAAGCTGCGCTCTACCCAACTTGGGCTACGACTACGTTCGCGATCTTGGCCCCGGCGAAATTGCTGAAATCACCGCCGAAGGCGACACCACCTTGGTCGAACCGGGCAAGAAAAAGGCTATATGCTCCTTCCTTTGGGTGTACTATGGTTACCCGGCCTCCTGCTACGAAGGCCGCAATGTAGAAATGACCCGCTACCGCTGCGGAAGTGCCCTTGCAAAACGCACCCCCACCGAAGCCGACGCCGCCTGCGGCATTCCCGACTCCGGCACCTCCCACGCCTTGGGTTACGCCCACGAAGCGGGCATCAAGTTTGCACGTCCCTTTGTAAAGTACACTCCCACCTGGGCCCGCTCCTTTATGCCCCAGGACCAGCGCCAGCGCGAACATGTGGCTTCCATGAAGCTGATTCC
>JABUUT010000033.1:4076-17742 GCA_021443045.1 Fibrobacteraceae bacterium | reverse complement strand
TGGAAGTGGCGTTCGCTGGACGGAGTCTTCATCATGTCCAGAAGTTCCGCCTTGGTCTTTGTTTTTGGGCGTTCCCCGCCTAGCGGCGGGTCGGGCTATATTTTAGTGGTTGCTTGACATCGCTTCGCTCGCAACCAACCTACTAAAACGGAGCCTCGCACCCAGGAACCGCACGTAAGAACCGCCCGCAAGTCTCCGCCCTATAATGACCGCTCGGACAACGCCCTCGCTTTCGCCTTCACCGTCAGCTTACGCTTGACGGTTTCGACTCACAAGGTCACTATCCCTAACGCAAATGATTATTTTCCATCTACTACTTTTTTATCTCTATCTTTTTTATCAGCATAAATCAAATCATAAACAGGCGCAACTATTATCTGATAATTAAAGAAATCTTTAAAATTCAAATAGTCTATCAGGGAAATCTTTAGAATTTCGCATTTTAAATATTTCTGTGATAACAGTGGTTTCTTTTCCATTGACTTCTACAGAAACAATCATCTTTCTTAGTTTATTATTAGCATCATACTCAAACGTAGTCAATACATCTGCATTATTTTTGATAGCATGAATTTTTTCAACGCGCTTATATTTGCTATTATAATATAAAGACCCGGCTTCCCCCTCAATAAGGTACCATTCCTGTGAAACATATTTGGGTGCACTCCATTTCCCTGAATCTAGAGGGTTAAAATCTCCATATGAATAGTCCTTAAGCACTTCACCATTATAAGCAATTATTTTATATTCTCTAGTAGCAAGATCAATTATCTTCATTCTATCGCCATTGATAATGCTACGTTGGTTCAAAAGGGAGCTCCTAATTTCCATATAGGATTTATTGGGGCCCTTATTGACAATATGCATATCAGTTAAACTAGTTGAAGCCACTGTTTTAACAGTCACACGTAATTGTAATTCAGCAGAATCCTTGGGTATAAAATTTTCCTTAAGGCTAGACTTTACTTGTTCCAAAGTCAAAGCAAAAGACTGAGAAAAAACAAAACAAAATAAAAAAAACATTTTTTTATACATGTGTTTTACTCCTTTACACAGCGAACATACTTTTTCGTGGTTTCTGGATAAGCTGCATACGTTGAAATTTTATACCCATCTTCATAAAAGTACGATCTGTCAAGAGGTGACTCTTGTAAATCATCTAACCAAAATGACACCCTCCTGCCCATGTTCAAATTTTCTGATCTACTATTTTCTCCTGCACTATAAATTGACATACCACACTCATTTATCTTCGTTGAATTCATATTTCGCCAACTACCCGCCAACAAGACTTCATGCTTGTCGTTGATGGATTTCATCAGCTCTTCAACATCGTTAATTGATGGCAATCGCCATCCTGCTGGGCACAGGCTATCGATATCCATGCCCCAGTACATTTTGCCATACTTTTCACAATTTTCAGGCAAGCTATCATAGCAAACAGCTTCGGGGAAATCGTAATTCAAACTTTGCGCCATCCATACCTGATCGCCAATAGTTGTATACATGTACTCCTGACCGTCACGCTCGTCTATGAAAGTTCCCCGGTTAGGTTCCCCGTAGGCATTATAACCATCCGTAGGGCAAACATCCGTGGCGTTGAAACTGGAGGATTCGTCTGAACAAGCCAACAGCAAGGCCATTAAGCATGCAAATACTCCCCATAAAATCTTAGTATTCATTTTCGCTCCATTTTTAATTCAACATTGTCCATGATAAAATTTCAGAATCCCTTCGCAGAACAACATAGCTGTTGTTCTTACATTCTTGTACATCCACAACTACAGAATGTTCACCTTCTTCCCATGTTCCCTTATACAAAGTCTTTTGTGGAATACCAGCGGCATTTACAATTTCAAGAACGTAATAACCATTTTCCTCTATATTCGCGATAATTTCGTCACCTTCTCGATGCACAAGATCTGCATAAGAATTCTTTGTCTCGTATTCAGAAGTAAAACTTGGTTGTGGCACACTTCCCCAAAGCAAATTACCCAAATGGTCCAAAACAACTATAGAATCCGCTTCAACAAATTCGCTAGATTTAAGCCCATAATGGGAAGGGTCATCTGAAACGATAAAATCTTCTGTATAATTTTCATGATGTATCGCAAACTGGACTCCGCTTCCAAAGTCGGACTTGTCTCCATAATTCAAGGTAATGTCATAAATAAAGGAAACATAATACAAATCACCACCAGCACCCACTTTACGATTTTCAGCAAATTGGTTACTATAAATATCAACCTGAGATTCTACTTTATCCCTAAAATAATAACGGACCTCAAATCCATTCACAGCAACATGACCAAGATTTTCCACATACATAGCAATACTGCTAGATTGTTTGGAACCGTTTTCATTGTCCATCGCCATTACGCGGACATTAGCCTTCATCTTTTGTAGCGGGCCATCCTCATCATAGCACACAAACTCATTAAGCAAATTTCCGTCTTCACCTAGCAAAGCAACGCCATTCATCTTAACATAGCCTTTCAAAGCCTCTGCCTGATAACTAGGATCATCTGTCAAATTCCAATAAGGGAAAAAATTATTCGGTGATTCCAAGCGATGTAAAGCGAGCAAAGGTCCTTGACCATCGTAAGCCGTACCATTAGCCTTAATAGCCTCTGTCAAAGTGAATTCCGCATAATAAACGGAACCCGCATCATTGACAACTTTCAATGGAGCACTAGGGAAGAAAGAAACTGCATTAACATTATCACCTTCGCCTTTATAGTAGTAACGGATTCTTGCATTTTCCAAACTGAGCGAGGTCATGTTACGAAGATCAAAGCGCATCTGAGCCCACTTTTTGTCTTCTATAGCCTCATATCTCATAAATACGTTCGCCTTCGGTTCAGGATTAACCCAGGAAGTCGCTTCATACCCAATTTGATTTTCGTCAATATTGGCACTAGCGCTAGCCAAGGCAAATGCTACAATTCCAAGATTACCAGATGGCCGAACGCTAATTTCGTTAATACCAGACTTCAAACTGAGATTCAGCCCCTTAATTTTTTCACTTTTCCAAGCGCCCGTGGACTCTAGCTTATGCGTACCAACGTCTATTCCATTTACAGTTATCCTTACCAAGGATTCTTCTGACATATAATTACGATGGAAAACATAGAAGCTATAGTTGTCGGAGTTTACATCGGCAAACCACGTCATATAACCAGAATTGTCATTGGAATTTTGACGAAGATACGACATTCCCGGTGCAGAACAAGATTGGTCAACGATCAACCCATCTCTATCGGTCAATGTTACAGCACGAACTGTAGCAATATTGACAACTTCATCACTCATGGCACCATTGAATATTCCTCTTATTTGCTCATCCGTAAGTGCAGAGGAATAGAATCGCAAATTAGAAATTCCACCTACAGCGCTACGCATATTAGCATCACAGGCACCAATAGAAAATTTTCCATCGCCACCATACAACAACTCATTGTCTAACTTTATGGATTCTACATAATTTCCGTTTCTGTATAGGCTAACCTTATATCCATCAACCACAACAACCAAATGCGTCAGTATGTTGGGTTCCCGCATTGTTTTGAAATAGAACGATTTAGAACCAACTTTGATAAAATAGCGTGATTCTTTCCCCAAACCAAAAGTCCATCCATTTCGGCCTACAAAGTTCAAAATAGCAGTTTCATATTCCGGCTTACCATGGCCTGCATTGAAATTAAACTCAAAACTAAATGGTCTCAGCGAATCCAAAACTTCCAATTTAAATGGACTTGTCGCAGCATCTGTTTTCTGATACAAGTTGATGCCATACTTTCCATTCCAAGGGTTGCTTACACTAGAAAGGGACATATTCATAGGATAAAGATTCTCTTTCGTCATAAGTTCGTAAGCAGTACTCCCAGTACCCTCAACCATTGGATACCAAAGAACTAGACTATTCGGATATGGGTAAATTTTTTCACTTTGTTTTACCACCTTATCAAAATTATGCCCTTTATCGCGCGCAATCACAGCAACAGAAGCCTTACAGCCGACACACTCAAAAAGTTGTTTTTTGCTGATTTCAAAATCCTGAATCCAAATTCCATCCTCTGGAATCGTCCTACTCTCAAGCATATTTCCTGCAAAGAAAACCTCCATTGTTATTGGTTCAAGACCACTTCCAATTTCAGTAATTTCCGCTTCCACGTGTATTTTCTTTTTATCCCCGACATCAACGACAGACACATCAACTTCATTAATTTCTGGAGCCATCGAATCTAATTTCACTACAGGGCCGATTTTTTGAATCACCCTACCATCAAGGCCATAGTATATTGCCATTGAATTATAGGATGTATCCAACACTTGTAAATCAGAATTTCGGACATTCCATATTATTGGTTCCGCAGAAGCGCCTTGATGCTCTACAGCGATATTATCCGTAGTTGAAAGTTGTAACAAATAATTACTTTTTCCTTTACATGGGTACGGATATGCAAGCCAGCCATTATCTGTACCCATCCATATAACATCCCTCTTCATTTCTTCGCAAGACAACGTGTCAACATCTTCTAATTCAGGGACCTTTAGCTCCACCTTAGAAGCCTCTTTTGGATCTATAAGAAGGAATGTCGAGAAAGTTGGAGTAGTCGCAGTTAGCTGCACATAAGCACACTCCTTCTTAGAAATATCGCAAGGATCCATATATTCATCATAATATGTAGACACCAGTGTTTCCAAAGAAACAAGCTTTTTTTGTGCATAATCAGGCTTGTAGAGTTTTACATCTGCAGGCGATAAATTTGCATCCTTCAATGATTTAACAGGGATGGTCATGCTTACTGTTGGATAACAACCTTTTGGGAATTCATGTGATGGTAATACTTCAACAATAGGCCCAACAGGAGCCAAGCCATCAAACGTTTCAAACAGCAAATCGTTGTCTATTGTACGGACAGTTACATCCACATCATTTTCCCAAGCGCCCATAGGAAATACGACAGACACGTTTCCATACATAGACGTAGCACGGCCCGGTTCATTCGCTTTAATGAGTTCTCCCATATGAACATCCAACTGGCGATAGTATGTTGCACCCCCAGTTCCCTTGTATGTCAAGAAGAACGATGTATTGCCCTGCAATTCATTAACATTCTTATATGCAAGGAATTGATACGGATTGTCCTTATAGCTTTGTTTTTGTGTACCAGATTCTATTCCATAGCATACGCCATTATTCACATAAGAAAGAGTCCAATCCACATTATCACCTGGTACTTGACCACGCAACGTCACAACTTCATCTTCCCTTTCCAAAAAATCTTCTTTACCCGTGCGGCTCACCTCAAAATTACAATCACCGTTTTTGTCAACATATTGCACTGCAAAATATTCATGTTTTTTCAATACAGGATCAACGTCCATTGAACGTTTATATATTTCCTCATTTTCAACTTTTTTCACATGAGCCCATGGTGTCAACAAAACAGAATACGCTTCATTCTGGTTTACGAAATTTTCGAAGGACACCTTATGATTTAAAGAATTCCCCGTCAAAGGAACATGATCCTTCGAGAAGATATAGCTCAAAGTATTCGTTTCTGAAATTCCTGAATTATAGACCACGCACTTTCCTTCTTTACATGTAGATTTCCATGAAGATGGAGAAATCGTCAGTGTCCTATCGCCAGTTGGACCTTTATTCAAATGTGAATCTTGATCAAAATTGTCATAAGAGAATCCATATTCCCATCTTTCGGAAGTTCCATTCCATTTTATCTTGTCAGCCCCTTCAACATAGGTATTTTTATCCAACTTATTTCTGTCCTTATGATTTTTAACAACGTTTTCAACAGTTTTACCAGTCAGTCCAATTTCATATTTTGAATCCGTCAAGGGATTTCGAATAAAACCGTTCTCATCGGAAGCAATAAAATCATCCCAGTCCGCATCATTCCATTCATTCCATCCCTTATGGATATGAGACACAAAACTATTTTCTCCATAAGAAACATAGCCTTCCGGGGCGCTGATTTTATTTTTCCCCTCATAAGGATATTCGACTTCTTTTAAGGACGATATTATGGCATTCATGTTTGAGCTCACGGCATCTCCTATTTTAACGGCTGGAGCAACACGAAATTCAATATCTAACGGCAATGTATTATACCCTTCAAATATGCTATACTCTTCTTCGCCCTTTTGACTTGTGCTCATAAATGTTTTTGAATTGGTTCCAGCAGCAGCTGTAGCCACATAGTTCACACCATTTACCTCAACATCAGTAAAGAAGCGCCATTTGTACAGCGATTTTGAATGGCTAGTAGGCGATCTATCAATTTCTTCTGAGAATAACAGCGGATTTTCAACACGATTTTCCATGGGCAACGACATAGTTTCAAAAACCGTTATCCCCTCAGACACATCCTTTTTCCCCCACACATTACCATCATAGTGATGGTCTTTGGAAACTTTGGAAAGATATCCAGAGCCATAAAGTGTAGAATTTGTAGGGTCAAAACGAACATACCGATTTGCTAAATTGTTATAACCCCAAGTGGCTGGATTCCAATATTCTTCATTTACCGATAATTTAAGATTAACTCCAAGATTTGTATCACTGCCACCATTTGAACAGCTAGAGCTGTAATTTCCTCTACTATAGCCTTCATTTCTATCTGTAGGAGACAATTCTAACTTAAGCATATTCTTGTGGACTTCAAGATCTTCATCTTTTTTATTTGAAGCTGTAACTTCTTTAAAAGAGCCACAAGTATAAATGCCATCCTTTGATCCGGGCTTGCAAGAATAGTTTAAGAAATTTTGCCCGTACGTGACATCTCCAGATGATTTCTGGAAAATTTCTGTATGCGTCCACAGTGCAACTTGATCCCAATCGGTATAACTTTGTTCAATAAACTCGGGTATTTCACAATCACCCATAGCATGGTCGTAAATTCTTATATTACATCCTTTACTTACATGATTTTTCGTCCAATAAGAACCATCATCTTTTTTATGTTCAAATTTACCACTTAAAAGGTCAAAATCCTTTGCCGGGAAGACCCATACTTTTAGCAAAATTTCGTATTCCTTTTTATCTCTATTATCGTAACCAATAATATCATGACTATTTTCCATTTTCAAGGCTTTTTCAAAAATATTATCAGCGCCATAGGTAAATTTTTTTCTATTAAGCGTTGCCGTATATATTTTTTGATTATTAGAAACCGCACAGCGAGGCGCCCAACTAAGGTCATACCCTTGCGTTGCTAACAATGTTACAATGGCAACTTCAAATTCATTTCTTTTTCGATGAATACCAAGGCTTGGCCTGTTCTTTTTATAGACATAAGGATATTGAGTACCATTGTCAACATTCCAGTGATAAGTAAACGAACGGTCTTCTTCCTTCAGCACCTGAGCATTCACATCTGCCTTCAATAAATAATCTGGTCTTCCGGTATAACGCCATACATCCCTAGGACCTTTAACAGCTTCATCCATAATCAAGACCGCAGGCGTACCATTTTTTGAATCGTCTTTTGAAGCCTCCAAAACATTACCTGCAATATCTAATCTAAATGGATAATCTTTTGAAGCAACTTCTTTTCCTTTTTCATCCTTTGCAGATACATGCACCCTATAATTACCAACTTTTGTTGCCGCAAATCCATTTTCCGTCGACCCATCCCAACTGAGAGAATTTGCCTTATCAGAGGAACCGGCAAGAACAAACGAATTGTCCATCAATGTTTTAATACATTTTCCGGTCTCATCTTGAATTTCAACAGTTACATATGCAGAGCGCCCCTTCAGTCCAAACTGAAAGCCATAACTTGCCGTCGCAAAAGGAACATTTCCATCCGATTGTTCTAAAAAAACAATATAATAGTTTTTTAAACTATTATCTGAAATTTCAATCTCAGTAGCATCAAATGACAAATTCCAGGTTTTACTTTTACTTACAATAATACTAGGGTTTTTCTTATCATAAGCAATAACATTTATCTTCACAAGTTCACCACTTGGATACACTTTATTTATCAATCCATTCCAAACAATTTCGGCCTTATATTTATTAATATCTATATTGAAGACCTTTTCGAACTTTCCGTTTACAGAAGAAGCATCAACAATAAAACCTGACGTAGCCTTAAAACGTATTTTCACATCACTTCCATCAAGATCCCATGTTTTAATTGCATTATAAGCCGGGCTTACGAAATCTCCCACCTTTATTGACTCCACCGTATAAGACAGAATTTTATCAGAAGTTGACGAAGTAGTGCTCTTGCTATCAAAAACAACGTCTGCGACCGTATAGTCAAGTTTCAATTGAGGAAACAGGCGCTTCATCGTAGAACTATCAATCACAACTCCTTCCGCAGGACCAATCCACTGAACATTCCAAAACTCTTCACCCGCAGAATCTTTTTCTTTCCATACAAACAGCCCTTTTTCCCCTGATGCAGGAGCTTTCGTATAAGGGCAAACACTCATAGGATCAATCGTTGTCTCTAGAGCTCGCACATAAACATCTGCATTTGAAGCAGACGGAGCTTCAATAAACGCCTTAACAAGCCAATCCGTTGTATCAGGAGCATTTTTAAGTTCTATATATATAGATTGATCTTTTCCTGCAACATGATGCATCGGGTAATCAATCTGTATTTCTGGTTTGTAGCTAGGCAATTCTCCAAAATCATCTATATATACTTCTTTCTCTGTGGAAACCCATTCGCAACCTTTTTCTTTGCAACCTCGCACAGAAAGTTTAATAACATATTCACCTGCATTAAAGTTTTCAACATTCCAAATAGCCAAATCCCTATCAGATGTCGATGTTTTAAGATCGTAAACAAGATTTGTTATCCCGTTCTGCGTCCATTTCGAATCGTCGTCGCCAAGTTTTTTCCAGGTAATTTCAATTTCACCTAAATTGTCATTTCCATCAACAATTGGATTTGGAGCAAAACCCCTTATCAATACTTGGCCATGCAAAAGCTCATTAACATCGTCATTTGGATACATAATTTGAGGATAACGTTTGCCCATTCCGAAGAAATTGACATTTTTGCTAAAATTACCGGCATCATCAAAACAACCAAGATATACATGCCAGAATCCGTCCTTTGAATCATCAACAAATTTTTTATAATCAAATGTATAAACGCTTTTCCTGCCATTTTTACTATCCGTTTCCAATGTTTTTATTTCATTCCATTCTGCCATTTCACCGTTAACGACAATCTTTGTATGGCAAGTCAAATCAGAACGATTGCGAACATCATCATTAATCTGATTAACAAAGGCTTTTGCCGGTTCAAGGTCTTGCAGTTTTTTAAAAGCAACCCCACCCAAAGCAATTGAGGAGATTGCTGGCGCAGTCCTATCCACTCTTATTTCGCCGTCAATCTTTTTTGTCGAAACATTTCCCGCTTCATCTGTCAATACAACAGATAAAGAATAAACGCCATCTTTGATTCTATTTGCTTCCGGTTCAACATATTCAAAACGTTTCGTAGAACTAGTCACAGAAAAACTTGAGGTATATATTTTTTTGTATTCATTCACTTCGTCTTCCAATACAATATCAACTAAAACATCCGTTGATGACCGCTGCAACAAGTCCTCATCTATATCAAAGGAAATCAATAAGGTATCCATGGAATTTAAGACCGTTTTTGATCCATTCAGTTTCTTATTAAACGAAGGAAGCTCAACATGTTTACTCCTATACGAAACATTCTCATTCATCAATTGTGGAGCAATATTGTCAACCAACACAGTCTTACATACAGTGTTACCATTTATGCCGTCTATAAAATCACCCTTGGCATCAAGCACCGTATTCCAAGAAGACTTCGCTGAATCACGGGAAACGCCCGACAGTAAATTTGTGACATGGCTATTAGGATTTGCAAAATCATATGCCTGAACGTATAAATCAGCCAAGCCATTCCAATTTACGTCACCACCATTCCACCGAACCAAATATGAACTTTCTGCAGAATGGCTCTTATGAAGCAAATTCACAACATCACCAGTTTTTCTTTGAACAAGAAAACTACGAAGGCCACGAAGATATTTGTCATCCAAAGAGTCTATAACACCAATAGTGCCGTTACTTTTATTTAGCGATATTGCTTTTGTCGGAACATCTAAGGTAAATTTTGGTTGCGTAGTATCAAGATAAACAATTGTTGTTAAATATTGATTTTGTGGTTCAGAACCCTCTGGTTGAATTTCAATATTCCAATTAATCAAGTATTCTCCATCAACGACGCGCATACCCTTCAGGGCATCACATAAAATCGCCGTTAGATGGAAGGATTCGCTGCCCTTTGGTGAAACAGCAACTGGGATATTATCAACTTTTATTTTTCCGTCCAAGCCTTCCAAGGACAACGTTGACTTGGTAACTGTAAATGGATAGCCTAAATTATTTACATAAGCGCGGACAGTATCCAGTTTTGAAATCGTTGCATAGGACTTGGGCCAATTTTCTTCTATCAAAGGATCCGTAGCTTGCCAGAAAAAGGTGAACTTATGATGACTTTTTTGACCAATCCTGTTCGTCACAAATACATTGACAATATTTGGTCCATCTTCTTCCACTCCTCCAGAAAGACCTATTCCCGCCTTTTCAGCATAATCATTTGGTCTAAAGATAAACAAACCATTTTCTTTCACAGGATTTTCTTTTAGTTTTTCATTATACTTATACTTGTCATTCACGCCAACATAAACATTCCAATCATTTTCATTTGGATGTTCAAAAATGAATTGGACCTTTGTATTAAAATCAATTTTTATAGAGTTCAACCATTCTGGTTGAAAATCATCTATCTGAAACCGAAATTCTTCAATAGTTCCCATTGTATATATGGGTTTATAACTATAATAATGAACATTTCTATGTCCATTTACATAATTAACATTCTTAAAAGTAAATGCGCGTATATCTTGTTTAGAATTGACTTCTTCAAGCTTATCCAAGTCGTACAACGCTAGAGGTTTTTCACCTGAATTTAGCCAGGCTTTCAAAGATTCATAGGAATCAATATCTATATTTCCTGTAGACTTACTAAAAACAAGAGGTATTATTTTTTTTGTTCCTCCCTCAGTTTCATTTACCACAGTAGCAATAGAAACATGAGGATTATTAAATAACATTTTTTCCATATCGCTATACGACACGATATACTCGTTATTACGATAGTCAAGGAATTTTTCAGTATGTTCGTTCTTGTCAACCGCCTTTTTTAAGGCAACATACTTCGTTTGCTCAAGATTACCCATATTCTTTATGGTTTCTTTCATTTTCAAATTCATATCAGAAATCAACGCAATATTTGTCGCAAATTGGGCAGCCTTGCAGGCTTTTTCGGCAGCCGGAGTGAGAGCGTTTGCGATAAGACATCCCGCAGTCAAGCCAACATCAATATCTTTTCGAAGATTTTCTAATTCACCAACATCTTCAACAAGATCTAAATACTCTTTAATATCTTTATAATTTGCACTGTTCTTTTTTACATAATCATTCAGCGAGTATCCAATACGACCAACGCTCGCTTCCTTAAAGGCCTGAACATTTTTTCCCAAAGCGCTATAAGAAGGCACTTCAAATGTTCCATCATCAAAGAAATTTAGAGAGTAATTGGAAAGGCTAGCAGCCAACATACTTTTTCCAGCCTTCAATTTTTCCGACACTTCCTTTACGTCCGACACTAGTTGGGAAATGTCCGTAGAATATTCATCTATAAAAGTAGAGAATAACTCGTTTTTATATTCATCTGGCAAATATTTACTGAGAGTGGACACTATTGCCCAAATGGAACCCGCAATATTCTCTTTGTTATACTTTAGTTTTGAAAGTGTTGAAATATCCTTTGCATACCCAATAACATCACCTCCATATTCACCATATGCAGTTGATAATTTTCCAGCAATATCCTTAAGTTCAGAAGATGCAATTCCATTGAGAGCATCTCCTGCTATCTTTTTGATTTCGTCCTCACTTGTTGGAATACCATATTCTTTTGCTGCGTCAGCGACCGCAGTTTTAAACGCGGATTCCAATTTTTCTTTACTGATATGATTTTTCTGCTGGTTAGCAAAATCCGCCAGTGTTCTACGTCCATTACCAAGAGTTGGCAACCCATAAGAATAAACAATGTTGTAGTCAGGATGAACAAAACTGTTCATTTTGGGCATTACATTCAAAAGCTGCAAATTACCAATATTTTCTTTAGCAGTTTTTTCTAAATTACTTCTTTTCAGAGTCTCTTTATAAACATCATCATTAAAATCCGCATCCTGCGCTAAATACAACATAGATGACTTATAATTTTTAGACTTATCAAGTATTGAATTCACAACATTTGCTGCACAACCTGGATCCTGAGCAATGCCAATAACGGCTTCTTTGACTAAGGAAATCAAAATTTCTTGCATTTGGCCAACACCACCCACCAAGTAAGCTGTCAAGACTAATGGAATGAATTTTGTATAATCAGAAACAGATTTTAATTTATAAAGGTCTTTAGAACCATTCAAAAGGACCTGATCTGCAAATCCGGTTCCTTCATGCGGTGTATTAAAAAACAAAACATTTTCAATTTCTCCCTTATACCGACTGCTTTGAATATATTCACGAACAGCAAGACCTGCCACACCTTCAGAAACAATAACAAATTTGAACGGGACTAAATCAGGATTTGTCTTTTTTATGTCATCTAATTTCTTACCGCTTTTTCTCAGCGAAACAACCTTCGCATTCGTTGTATTTGCGTACCAATTATTCGTGGCTTTATTAAACACCGAGTTATTTCCAACAAAAAGTTCATCGACTGCTTCAGACGGTGTTTTCGCCATACTATACGAATAGCAATAAACATACGAATCATCACCATTTGAAAGATTTTTCTTAACATTAAGATTTTCCCAAGTAAAATTTGATGTCGACAAGCACATGTCTGAAGCATCCAACATAATGAATATTTTTGATGGATTCGGTTCTACAATTGAGCCCAAAGCCAAAGACGCCAACATCAAGACTGAAATTAAAACAAATTTGCGCATATTTCCAATCTTGTAAGATAAAAACGCTGAATACTCCAATTGTTACCCTATCTTCAGTAGAAATAAAATTGTTTTTTTGCAAATTTTTTTTAAAATAAATTATTTTATCTAAAATAAAAGGCGGTTTACGTGTAATATTTTCTTTACACATGAGATGCTATTCTTTTCAATTTTGTCTTTTTTGAGCTTCTCAAATTTCGGCTTTATTACAGAACAAAAAAAGGAACCCATTTGCACGGATTCCTCTTTTTAATGCTTTGCGGTCATTCCCAAGGAGATGGCAAATCTGACCCGCCATGACGTACGAAATAACCGTGAGCGGCGACCTCTTACACCTCTTCAATACTTGCATGATATTAACTCCTTCTCCACAAAGTGGATAACTCAACTAAGCCACTAAAGTGGCTAGTTTCGTATAGGCATCCGCTGCTTCGGCCCAGCCATGCCAGAGAGCAAGTTCCCTGACACGGCATTCGGCTTGCGCGCTTTTCCTGCAAGCCTTGACTGCATTAAATTTCTTCAATGCTTGCGTGGTACTCCTGCAGAGACTTAACCTCTCCACGGCCTGCCTTTGCTGCGGCGATGCCCTTGACGGTGTCGAGGGCGGCAGCCA
>JABUUT010000033.1:0-3534 GCA_021443045.1 Fibrobacteraceae bacterium | reverse complement strand
GGTCCACCTTGGGGAACTTGTCGAAGGGGAACACCGCTTCCTTGGCGCCGTGGTGCTTGCCAACCTTCAAGCCGAGAGTCGCGAGCAAGCTCGCTTGCTCATGACCGAGGCGCAATAGGTTGTTTCACACTTCTTGTCCTTCAGCTTCAGGTCTTCGAGCTTGGCACCAAGCATCAGGCGGGTCGCGAGGCGGGCCTGTGGAGACCGTTCGGCTTACAAGCCTCACTCTCGCCTCCGACGACTCGTTAAGACGAGTCGCCTACGGCTCACGGGCGTGTTACAAACCTTGGAGACCAGAGGCACCGTGCGGGAAAATTCTTCTTTGGGCGTTCCCGCACATATATGTGCGGTCGGGCTATATTTTATGGGTTGCGTGGTTCACTTTGTTCCCGCCCAACCTCATAAAACGAAGCCTTGCTCCCGAAAATATCAGGACGAAGCTGCACGCAAGGCTTCGCCCCAAGGGGTCACAATCCCTAACGCGAATGCAGAATAGTGCTTTTTTGTTCATTTCTCTATTGACTTTCTATTGGAAATTATGTATATTATTAGCGAGCTGGTCGAAAGACCCAGGTTCAACCTAACTAGGCGGGCAAACTGTCCGCCATTTTTGTTTGGAGAATTTGATGAGTTGCCTGAGTATTTTTGTGGATGAGAGTGGGGATTTCGGCCCTTACGATTCAAAATCCCCATATTACATCGTGACACTCGTCATCCACGACCAGTCAAAAGATATTAGCTCTCAGGTTCAAGCTTTAAACGACAAGGTCCAGTCGCTTGGATTCGGCAACGATTTTGTCATTCACACAGCACCACTTATTCGCAGGGAAGAAATCTTCGTCAACGAGCCACCAAACAAAAGAAGGTCTCTTTTTATAAGCCTGTTTTTCTTCGTCCTGAAATCTCCAATTTCCTACAAGACTTTTGTTTTCGAAAAGCGACAAGGCGAAACGACTTTGGCTTTGGAAGGTCGTATGGCTCGCGAAATGTCTCTGTTCATCCGGCAAAACCTAGCCTTCTTTCAAAGTTTTGAGGATGTTGTCCTTTATTATGACAACGGTCAACACGAGTTGAACAGGATTTTGAATTACATCCTTTCAACGGAACTATCCTCTTATACACTCCGGAAAGTGCTTCCCAAGGATTATAAGTTATTCCAAGTTGCCGACTTGATTTGTACCTTACAGCTTCTCAGCCTAAAATGCGAAAGCGGAGAACTTTCTAAATCAGAGCAACTTATATTCCACAGTAAGCGAGACCTAAGGAAGACTTTCTTAGGTCCAATACAAAAGAAACAATTTCAGATTTTTTCATAAATATTTCCTTGGGTTAGTCCTTCAAACATCTCACTGATGCGTATGAATTTTTGTACTTCCAATCAACATCCAGCAAAAAATCACCAACATATTGTTGAAAGGTGAACAGGGCAGCCTTAGGCGCATATTCACAACTATGGCGACCTCTTTTCACTTTGTCCTGACAAGACGTATTTTCATCCGCAAGCCACATAGCAAAATGGTCACCAGCACAGCCTTCACTGCAGCATGTACTTTTTCCTGTATTAAAATCTGTTAGTATTTGTCCAGGAACACATTTATCAAGTTCTCTATCCTTGCCTGTTCCTGAAGAACGAATGCTCAAGCCAAAAGAATTTACATGTTCTCCGAAATCGCCTGCCCAAAATTCTGGTTCAATAAACGCGAGCCCATAATTATTCATTACACCCAGAATAAATCGACTTCGCCCTCCATCGTAAGGAAAAAAGAGTCCTTCTATTTCATTTTTAAGATAATCTAAATTTAAATCTTGCCACATTCCCGCATACCTATAAATCTGAACTTCAACAAAAACCAGCAAATCCTTCAATTCGGTTACCGTTGGAATGTGCCATCCAGCCGGACAAATTCCTTGATGTTTTTTTGAGATGGGTCTACCCTCTGTTCGTGATTCCATATCATAATTTTCTTTTGCCTCCGGTTGTATCGCCATAGCTGAATTCCAAGTATATAGGCGTCCAAAATCTTCACAACCAGCACAAATATTAGATCCATATCTCGAGGAATTCTTATAATTCAAATTTTCAGCCAACCAAACTTGCTTTCCAATCTTGACTGTTTTATAGTTTTTTCCCTCGTACGTAATCATTCCCGGCTTTCCCTTAAGCAACGCCTCATTCCCCTTGCCGGTTTCCGACTGAGCAAAACAGCCAATCGAAATAATCAGAACGCAAGCAATTATATTTGACATTTTCATATATCGCCTCCAACGTAGTTGTTTATTCTCTGTTTATCATACTTTTCATCCTTTAAAACCTTCAGTGCGAATTGTTTGTCAAACAGATTCTGATAATTCTTATAGTCATCCTCTTTAACAGAGCACATTTTATTATGAGAAATATGACACCCCTTCATCGTAGTTGAATCTAAGGGACAATCGAGTTCCTTAACACAATCGAATTTCTGAGTGAGAAATACGTACTGTTTCAAGCACACATTTATAACTTTTTGAGCCTGTCCGTAAGACACGTTATACTTTTGGGATAGCGATCTTATTTTCTTCCGAATTTCCATATTGGATATGGTCCCAGCATCCACCAACGATATCAAATCTAAGCATGTTTTAACAAGCCCCTTACGAAATCCTGATTTCGGTTTATGTGAATTGGAAAAAGACCGATCCAATTGAGAAGCTCTGTTAAACTCAATGATGAATAGCTGGAGTTCTAGAAGCCTCATCTTCTCTAGTTTGGGCTTTAACTTATTTGCCTGCATAAACGGAATCTCCCTTCAATGAGAATGGCTCTTATCCAAAAACTTATAAATAAGGTTGCCATTTGGCAACCGCAAAATTTACCAAACATTCCAATTTTCCCTTATTTTGACTAAATCGAGGCGCAAAGAAGCCAAACGGCAACCGACGGTCGGGGCTAAAGACAAGCAAATCAAAGATTCTTTTTAAATCAGGTTGCCATACGGCAACTATGTGTCAAGGTCTATTCGCTAGCTTTGTAAATTATGCTAGACCCCGAAGTGACCATAACACACATTCGAGAAAACATCCGTCAAAAGATACTGGATGCGGGCTATGCAACTATTGAAAAGTTTGCTTATGAGAACGGTCTAACAAAATCAACCATAACTCGCGCAATAAACGGTTCTAGAAACCCTCGCCTCATAACACTCATAGAAATTGCAAACGGCTTGGACATAAATCTTTCCGAATTATTGGACTTACATCAAATAGAACATAATCAGGTAAAAAAGACTAAAAATTCGAAATTAAGAAAATAAATCATTTCGCTTTAACGAAGGACCTCAGCAAATGCAGAGGTCCTTTTGCTTTTTTAGGGCGGGTGGGCGGGGCAAGCCCGGGCGTTGCGGGCGCGGCGAGTGAGCGCCCGTTAGAAGGGGTAGCGGAAGACCCGACTAGGGCGGGTTATACACAAAACATTGTAAGGCGAGAGCAACGACCACGCTTGCGTGGGCACTGTCGAGCCGAAGATGTTTATGCAAAACGCCCACTCATATGAGTGGG
>JABUUT010000032.1:22016-24026 GCA_021443045.1 Fibrobacteraceae bacterium | reverse complement strand
CCATTTCGGGAAGCTACATGGTCTCTACCGACGGACAGCCCGCTGCGGTAAGCAACACCGGCAGCTATAGCAAAAACGCCACCTTCCCCGGCGGAAGCATCGTTTACTACAACAATTAGTCTAAAATTTTTTCTCAAGAATCCTCGGAATTTACATTATTCCGAGGATTTTTTTATAAAAAGACACAATAAAAAAGGTGACTAAAATCATAATGGTTTCTTTAGTATACAAAATGGGAATGTTCCAAAACCTTTTTTTAAAAAAAAGACATATTTTAAAGGTGTACCAAATTTGGAGATAAACATGAAAAAAGCATTTTTAACAACCCTCCTTGCCTTATCCACGGCTACTGTTTTTGCTGCAAACCGCATTGGACCAGTTAGCCAGTATGGCCAATTAATAACAGGAAAAAACAACGCCGGGCAAGGTCGAATCTATGGTGACTGTCAGGGCGTTAAAGATGGTGAAGAAGTTCAAGTTCGCGGCATGAGCCTTTATTGGAGCCTTTTAAACGAAGCCATTATGTTCTGGAGCGCCGAAGGCGTTAAATCCATGGTGGACGACATGAAAATTCAAGTGGTTCGAGCCTCCATGGCTACAACCACCGACGACTGGCAGGGATGCAAGAATGGTGAGGAAAAATGCGGAGACAACCCCAACGACCACTACCGTGGTTACGCGGCCGATGCCGAAACCCAAACCGCTTTGATGAATAAGGTAATCCAGGCCGCCATTGACAACGATATTTATGTAATTATAGACTGGCACTCACACCAGGCCGAACAAGAATTAGACAACGCAAAAAAGTTCTTTGAAGAAATGGCGCAAAAATGGGGCAAGTACGACAACATTATTTTTGAAGTTTACAACGAGCCCAAGGAAGTAAGTTGGGATGTGGTAAAAAACTACGCCAACCAGGTAGCCGCCGTTATCCGTAAGCATTCCGACAACCTAATTTTAGTAGGTAACCCCAATTGGGACCAAAACCCACAAAATGCCATTGGCAACGAAGTTACTGGTGGAAACATAGCCTACACCATGCACTACTACGCTGGTAGCCACTGCTACCAAGGCAACTACGATTGGGGTGGAGAATGTGAAGGCACAAAAACCAAAAAAGCCATTGAAGCCGGTCTCTCCATATTTGTATCGGAATGGGGTACAGGCAATGCCGATGGCGGAGGCAATGTTTCTGGCAACAACGCTGGGTGGCAAGATTTTATAAACCAGTACAAGCTTTCTTGGGCCAACTGGAGTGCCTCCAAAATTAATGAAGGTACAGCCGCATTCACCAGTGGAGCCACACCAAGCAGTCTCCAGTACTCCGCATCAGGCAACACAGTTAAAGGCTACCTGAGCACAAACCCCGCAACATACACAGCCTGCCCCACCAAGAGTAATCCAGGAAACCCGGAGCCCAATTCTTCAGCCAGCGTAAATCCAAATTCTTCCGCCTCTGGCGGAGATGCCATTCCCATGGCAAAGAAGAATGTATCCTTTGGTCTTAAGGCCATTCCACAGGGTGTTCAGTTTACCCTTGCCGGTGCTGGCATGGTCAAGATAGAAGTATTCGATGTTCTCGGTCATTCCCAAATGATGGTTTCAAAATACTTTGCTTCTGGAACGCATCAAATTTCCATGGAAGCCCTCCCAGCTGGTTCTTACATTGTGAAGGTGGTAAAAGACGGACTCTTTGACCAAAAACTAGTGCAGAACAAGTAACGCAAAAAATTTAGGGTACCTCTAAATTAGAGGAAACCTGTAGAGAGAGAAGACTCGGTAGATTTATCTGCCGAGTCTTTTTTTTGAAACACCTGCAAAAACATACATCCGCTATTAACCTTCAGAGAAGTCATCTTAGAGGAGCCTCCATCTGTCATTCTGAACGGATCCCAACGTGAAGGATCCGGGGAATGTCTATTTAATGATTAATGAATTGTCATGGCGCTTTGCGCTGACTCTGGGCCTCAGCAATAAAAACAAGCAAGCTTGTTTTTGCAGCATTCGGCC
>JABUUT010000032.1:7602-21457 GCA_021443045.1 Fibrobacteraceae bacterium | reverse complement strand
GCTATGAGCTCAAAGTGAGCGTAGCGAACGGCCTCACGCCTCAAAGCGACACCGTCGCGGCCTCACCACTTCATTCGTCTATAGCGCAGCGTTCTTTCGTCTATTTTTCCACAGGATTTTACTAGCTCCCCGTTTTTTACTATCTTCAACCCATGCTGAATACAACACTGTGCTACATAGAACAAAACGGCAAATACCTGCTGTTACACCGCATTAAAAAGAAAAACGACATTAGCAAAGACAAATGGATAGGCATTGGTGGAAAATTCTTGGAACAGGAATCTCCCGAAGACTGCATTATGCGGGAGGCCTTGGAAGAAACGGGCCTAACACTGGTGGAGCCAGAATACAGAGGCATCGTTACTTTTATTTGCGACAAGATGAATGAAACAGAATTTATGCATCTGTTTGTGGCGAAAAAATGGACTGGTGAAATAAAAACCTGTGACGAAGGAGTTCTGGAGTGGGTGCCTATGGAAGACGTGGAAAAACTGCCCCACTGGGAAGGCGACCTGATTTTTTTGAAACTGTTGCAGCAAAACGCTCCATTCTTTTCCCTAAAGCTAACCTACAAATCCGACCAGCTGCAGCAAGCCATTTTAAACGGCAAGGTCATTCGATGATTTTTGGGTAAAAAAGTTCCAAATAAAGCCAAATGGGAATTTTTGTTTCAAAAAAAATTTATGGTATTGGAATAAAAATGTAAAATGGAGTTCTTTTAAAGTAGTTTAATATCCATAAGATACTCCAAACCAACCCCCATTAAAAGCCAGTCCCAAGAACTGGCTTTTTCTTTTTTAGAGGAGCCCTGAAGCATCACTACCACTTTGCCAGGGCGTTCGTTATAATAAGCTCCTGGAGTTTTTCAATAGCCCTTGCCTGGCCATGGCGGTCTTCGGTTTCGTTTATAGAAACATCATAAACCCCATCAGCCGAAAGTGATTTAGATTCGTAAATAATTCTTTCCTTTACATTATCATAAAACTTGACGCTAACCCGTATGGTAACGCGGTAGGTTTCTACCGTACTGGAACTGTTGTAGTTTTCCGGCTTGTTTGTGTACGACAAAAGGGTAATTTCAAAATCGGAGTTGGCTTCTTCGGTAACGGTACGAACACCGCTGGCATTCTTTCGGAACATTTCAAGAACGGCATCATGAATGTTGTTGGCCAACACAGGGTCCAGCGTTTTGTCTTCCACTTCGTGAATCTGGATGGTCTTGATATGGCTAGGCAAGGTACTGGCCGTAAAACTGTAGCAACCGCCCAATGTAAAGGTGGCTACCACCACCAAGAGGGCTGTAAAAAAATCAACCCATGTTTTTAAATTAATAAAAGTCATAATTATCCATGGCAAATATACATTTTTACCACTATTCCACCACCAACCCCATATACTTTTTCTATTTTTAAGCCGTAAATTTTTTAAAAGAGGCTAAGCCATGCTTGACATTAAGAAAATCCGTGAAAATCCGGAATACTACATCGAAGAGACCAACAAAAAGTATACAACTGTTCAAATTAGCGACATTCTAGCCATCGACAACGAACGCCGCCCCCTCCTTACCGAAGTGGAACGCTTAAAGAGCGAACGCAATGCACAGAGCAAGCTCATTGGCGAACTGAAGAAGAAGGGTGAAAACGCAGACGAAGCCCAAGCAGCCACCCGTGAATTAGGCAACAAAATTGACGAAATGGACAAGAAGCTGAAGGAACTTGAAGAAAGGCAGACCGAAATGCTGATGCATGTTCCAAACATTGCTCCACGTTCCCACGAAGGTAAGGACTCCGACGACAACAAGGTTGAAAAAGACGGCCCCATTCCATTTGATTACTACGTTAAGAACGACGACTTTGCCCGCGTAGACCACAAGACTTTGGGCGAACGTCTGGGCATTTTTGACTTTGAACGGGGCGCTAAAATTTCGGGTTCCGGTTTTCCAGTATACCGCGGTTTAGGCTCCCGCCTGGAACGCGCCCTTATCCAATGGTTTTTAGACGAACACCAAAAGAACGGCTTTGAAGAATTTACTCCTCCATACCTGGTAACCCGCAACACCATGCGGGGCACAGGGCAGCTCCCCAAGTTCGAAGAAGACATGTACCGCTGCGACAAGGACGACGACCTGTTCCTGATTCCCACAGCCGAAGTGCCTCTCACCAACCTCTACTCTGGCGAAGTGATTCCCGAAAGCGAACTTCCCAAGCGCATCTGTGCCTACTCCGCCTGTTTCCGTCGCGAAGCTGGCAGCTATGGTAAAGACACCCGTGGGCTGTTGCGCCTCCACCAGTTTAACAAGGTGGAAATGGTGTACTTCGCCCATCCGGAACGTTCTTACGAAGACCACGAAGAACTGACCCGCTTTGGCGAAATGCTCCTGGAAAAGCTGGGACTGCCCTACCACCGCCTGGCACTTTGCAAGGGCGACCTAGGCTTCGGTGCCGCCAAGTGCTACGACTTGGAAGTCTACGCTCCCGTAGAAAAGAAATGGCTGGAAGTGAGTTCCTGCAGTAACTTTGAAGACTATCAGGCACGCCGTGCCAACATCAAGACCAAGATTGGTGGAAAGAATGTGTTTGTACACACATTGAATGGTTCTGGTCTCGCCACTCCTCGCGTGATGGTTGGCATTTGCGACAACTACCAGCAAAAGGATGGTTCTCTTTTGATTCCTGAAGTGCTAAGACCATACATGGGTGGCATGGAAGTCATTGAGCCAAAGAAATAATTCTTTCCCCCAAAAACTGAATAAAAAATCCTCAAGTCAAGGTTTGAGGATTTTTTTATACCCATTCAGGAAGCTTTTCTATTTTTTCGAACCTTTTTGTATTTTGATTTAGCACAAAGTAACGACTCGTATTTCCAAGAGCCAACATCACATAACATGGGGTGAGGAGCTTTAGATATTTGTTCAACTGCACTTGCAATGATTCCCAGGTATATTCACCAGGAGCCTTGCATTCCACAAGCAACCATGGGTGATCCATGGAAGCACCCTCACGAAAATTGGGTACCAAAATGTCTACACGGTCCTTAGTTGTTGCATCAATTTGGGCCAATGCAAATTCAACACAAATCAAATGCTCCGGAACTTTAACCGTTTCTACCAAATACCGGATGGTATCCTGACGAACATACTCTTCTGGAGTATCGGGTACTTCTTTTTTTCGAATAGGATCAAACATAGGTTTACTTCAAGAAATATAGAAAAAGGTGGTTGGAGTCATCCTGAACGGCATACGCCGTGAAGGATCCAGTGAATGTCCATGCAAATACCAACCACTGATAACTGACTACTGATAACCGACTACCGATAACCGACAACTAAGCGCATCTTCTCTCATCAAGAACTTCCTTTTTTACTATAATTCCTCCGACGCATTCAAAAATGCACAAAATTTATTTCTAATGGAGTAAAAAATGAGAAAAAGATTGTTAAGCGAAGGTGCTAAGGAACTTTCTTACGAAATCCGCGAGATTGTAAAGAAGGCGAACCAGCTCAAGGCCTTGGGCTTACCGATCCATTGGGAAAACATCGGTGATCCGATTGAAAAAAAATGTGAAGTTCCTGCATGGATTAAGGACATTGTTGTCGATTTGGCCCGAACAAACCGCAGCTACGGTTACTGTCCTTCCAAGGGTATGCTGGAAACACGTGAATTTTTGGTCAAAGAAACAAACAGGCTTGGCGGTGTTCAAATTGGCGTTGAAGACATTCTGTTTTTCAACGGCCTTGGCGATGCCATTGCCACACTTTACGGTCTCTTAGACATTAGCACCCGCATTATTGGCCCATCCCCAGCCTATAGTACCCACAGTTCTGCCGAAGCCGCCCACGCCCACACCTCCCCCATTACCTACAAGTTGCTCCCCGAGAACCACTGGTATCCGGACCTTGAAGAACTTGAAAACAAGGTGAAATACAACCCCAGCATCGCTGGTATTCTGGTGCTGAATCCGGACAATCCAACAGGCATGGTCTACCCTCGCGACATTCTCGAAAAGATTGTGGATATCGCTCGCCGCTATGGTTGCTTTATCATCTGCGATGAAATCTACAATAAGATTACCTACAAGGGCCAAAGCTCCTTCTGCCTGGCCGAATATATTGGCGACGTTCCGGGCATTGCCCTCAAGGGCATTTCCAAGGAATACCCGTGGCCAGGAGCCCGTTGCGGATGGGCTGAATACTACAACCGTGACAAGGATGAGCAGTTCGATGCCTTCTGCCGCGCTTTGGACAACGCCAAGATGGTGGAAGTCTGCTCCACCACGCTCCCCCAGATGACCATTCCCAAGGTGCTGGGAGACCCTCGCTTTATGGAACACCGCAAGGCCCTCAACGAAAAGATTGGCCGACGCAGTGAAATCATCAGCGAGCTCTTGAGCGACATCCCGGAACTGTACTTCAACCCCACCTACGGTGCGTTCTATAACACCATCATCTTCAAGGAAGGAACGCTTAACAACCACCAGACTTTGAAGATTGACAATCCGCTCATAAAGAAGAAAGTGGAAGAATGGTGCAGCCAGACCACCAACTTGGACTACCGTTTTGTGTACTACTTGTTGGGCGCAAAGGGTATCTGCGTGGTGCCTAGCACCAGCTTCTGCACAGACCTTAAGGGATTCCGCGTAACGCTGTTGGAAGAAGATGAAGACGAACTGAGAAACGTATTCACCACCATCCACGACGCCATCGTCGAATACCTGCATTCGTAGAAGTAGTAGTCAGTTATCAGTAGCCAGTTTTCAGTATTTAGAACCGACAACTGATAACTGATAACCGACAACCGATAACCATCTATGTCCTTTGTCCTTATTGCCTACTTGATTGTCCTTGTGGTTATTGCCATTCGCAGTGCCATAAGCGTAAAAAACGTGTCCGACTTTTTTGTGGCACGCAAAAGTGCATCTACGGTAGATGTTGCAGGGAGCCTCCTTGCAACGCTTTTGGGTGGCTCTGCGGTCATTGGCTCTATAGACAATGGAGTAACACAGGGTGGAGCATCGGCCTGGCTTCTGCTTTCGGGTGCCATCGGGCTTTTTGCACTGGTGCCCTTTGCAGAACGGGCCTACAACCTGGGGCGGTTCTCCTTACCCGACCTTATAGAAAATATTTTTGGCAAAGGCCCACGGAGAGTTGCATCCGTCGTTATACCTCTCGCTTGGACTGGCATTGTTGCCGCGCAGATAATTGCCGCTGCCAAACTACTCCCCAGCTTTATACCTGTACCGTATCAAACATCCGTATTAATTTGTGCAGCAGTTTTTATTTTGTACACAATGGCCGGCGGGCAAATTTCCATTTTGCGCACCGATATTTTTCAAGCCATACTCATTGTCTTGGGTCTTGTAACCTTGGGTGTCTGTGCAGCCGAAACTTTGTGGAGCGATAGCACCATCGCTGCAAATGTACTGGCAAGCCACCAGCAACATGGTTTTCCATTCAACGAAAATTTTACCCCTCTAGCCCTCCTTGTGCTGATTCTCACCTACGGAACCACCTACACCGCAGGCCCCGACATGTACTCCCGAATTTTTTGTGCCAAAGATGCCAGGGCCGCTCGAAAAGCCGTTCTTGCCGCCGCCATTATTCTTGTTCCCATAGCACTGCTGATTGGCTTTTTGGGGTTGTATGGTTCGTCTCTTACAGGGGATGTGCAGGGAGCCCGCATTACCGCCATCGCCATGAATGTGATGCCCCAGTGGCTTTACCCCCTGTTTGCCATATTCCTTTTAAGCGTGGTGCTTTCATCCGCCGACACCACCCTACTCAGCTCCTCCATCATCGCCACCCAGGCTCTGCTCAAAAAAAACAACAGCAAGTACGAAAATAACATACACACCTCTTCATATTTTGAACAAAATAACGACGATAAAAACGAGAATCAAGGGTGCGCCACCGGCAAAAATCTTCGCACAGCCCGCACCGTAATTCTTGTAAACGGACTTTTAGCCCTGCTCATCGCCCTCAAATTTAACGACATCATCGCCACACTTCTTTTGGCCCTGGCCGTTTATGCAGGAGCCTTTACCATTCCTGTGCTGTGGGGCATTGCGGGCCTAAAAGTAAGGCCCAAGTTTGTTTCGGCAGCCATTATCGCAGGGGGCACCCTTTCTCTAATCGGAAAACTGTACCCCGGCTCCCCCATCCAGATAACCACCCAATTCTCCATAACCTTTGGCGACACCCTTTTATTAGCTGCCTTTGCGGTAAATGCAGCCATACTTGCCGTGGGAAAAAGGAAATTTTAACTTTTTCTTTAAAAAAAAGTAAATTTTTATAAAAAACTGATTATATTACTTTTCATGACATATTCATCTTTTTTTACAAAAAAATTGGTTAAATCACTTTTTTTTGCATTAATTGCCCTTTGTACCTGCACATTTGCACAGAAAGAGCGAAATTATGTATACCTTTTTGATTGCACCCAATCCATGCAGGGGTATAAAAACAAAACTCCGGATATATGGAACACAACTAAAGAATATCTAAAAATTGAATTAAAAAGACTTCCAGAAAACATTTCCGTCAGTGTTGTTCCGTTTCAAGATAAAGCCTATGATGTTCTACAGTTTAATACCCCTGTACAATGGGAAAAAATAGAACAGACACTGGATTCTGCCGTTCTAAAGGTAACCAACACCGACATTGCCGCCGCATGGGACAAGGGAACCTCCCTGCTAGACAACCACAAAGAAAACTATTTCTATCTCCTTACTGATGGCGAAAACACAGCGGGCCCCAAAGTGGTTGTAGATAGAATTAATTCGTGGTGTGCAAAGAATAAGAACGACTTGGCCTTTTATGTAATGCTCACCAAATTCGCCAACAACAGCGAAATTGAAGAAGCCATTCGCAGTTGCTCCACAAAAAATATTTCCATGGTACAAGCCAATGAGCACCCTAAGCCTTTTGGACAATTCAAGTCAAATGTAATTAAATTAAACCTAATGGACTTAGAATCAAAGGCTCTTGATTTTTCGCTTTATGGAGACTATGAGTTAAATGTGACCAACAACGACCCCTATTTTAATGTTGTTGCAAGCCGAATTTCTAATGGGCAATCCAGCATCTCTGTTGAACCCAAACGCCCTGTGGATGAATTAAAAAACACTCTTCCAAAGGATGAAGAATATGTATTCGAAGTCAGCCTAAATTCTAAAGACATCCAGTTTTCCAATTCCCAGCTCATCGTTAAAGTATTCAATAAAGAATTCAGCATTTTAAAAATCCGTGACCAGGAGGTTAATTTAGGAAAGGCTTCTTACTATGACAGTTTCCTTTTCTATGGAGAAAAACCACAAGACACCCTAACCGTGGACCTTTCTGCAAAATTCAACGAAAAGGCTCTTAGAGAAAACGCATCTGTCTCTATGGTCTTTGAATCTGAAGATGGAGTAAAAGACTATACCATTCTGTACAATGGGGAACCCAGTCAAGGCTCATTTCAAATTAGTGGCGAACAAAATAAAAGTGAACTATCCATTATTTTTGATAAGAATGCCAAAGAGGGAAAAAGATTTTTTAAACTTTTCCCACAACCAGGCTCTGCACAAAACCTAGAGTTGGTCAATTCTGATGAGCTAAGCAATTTTGAACTAACCATGCGCAGCAAATACTCCATTGACACCAACCCACTCATTATCATTTTACTTATTTTGTTAGCTATTATCGTAGCGCTTCTCATTTTGTGGTTTATCATCTTTAAAAAAATATTCTACCCAGCCATAAAGGTAAGGCGCATTTCCCTACAAATTGGAGATTTTTACACATCCAAACAAATTAAGGGGTTGCGCAATGTAATTTTAAGCAACAAAGAAGTGCCCCAGAGCTTTTTAAGTAAAATTTTCACGGGAAAAAGAATTTGTCTAGTACACCCTGCATTTAAGGAACCCATAACCTTTAGAGCGGGTGGCAAAAAAATGTTCGTTTCGGGTTCCACCAAAGGATACACCAACCTGGCGCGTTCCATAAAGGCCCAGGACGAATTTGAATTTACACCAGCAGATGATGCTGACAACAACATAAAAATTTCAGCCAACTAATTTTTAAGGAGCAAAACATGGCAAAAGTAAAATTGAGCAGAACCCTTTTCATTGGCCTGGGCGGAACAGGCATGAACGCTCTGTTACATACAAAAAAACTATTTATGGAAACCTACAATGAAGTTCCTAAAATGATTGGCTTTTTAGGCTTAGACACCGATGGTTTTGTCTATAAAAAAACAATAAACACAAAAGATGGTCGAGAAGTAAGATTAGAAGGCTCGGAACAGGTTCCCATACAAGTTGCTGATGCCGCCTCTGTATACAAAGTAAATTCAACCAACTTTGGCTGGGTTCCCGAAAAGAATGTTTTTGCCCTTAAAGAAATGATGAAGGGAGCAGGCCAAATTAGAAGTAACGGACGATTTGCCTTTGTGTACAACAAAAAGAATATTGAAGCCAAGGTAAAATCATCCATTCTGAACATTTCTCAAGCAAGCATAACTCAAAATAGTGATGTTGAAATTCTTGACAATAACGTTAAGATACACATGGTATTCTCCCTTTGTGGTGGAACTGGTTGTGGAACCTTCATTGATATGGCCGCCCTCCTCCGAAGCCTCAACGACGAAACAATAAAAATTACCGGTTATGGCATTTTGCCAAATGTTTTTGAAAACATGGCTCAAGGAGCAGCTGTTACCAACGTAAAGCCCAACGCATACGGAGCCATTAAAGACCTTGATTACCTTATCGAGTCCACCTCCATAAAGAATCCTCTTCGTTTTCCATATATGGACTTGGAGCTTGATGACGGTCGATTATTCAACCACATGTTCCTTGTAGACAACATGAATAGAAATGGGGACACCTACTCCAACATCGACCAAATTTCAGAAATGTTGGGCCTTTCTCTTTACACATCCACGGGAGCAATAAGTGGTGCTGTTGCCAGCCGTGAAGACAATGTTGAAAAAAATGCGGATACCGGCTGTTGGGACGTTCTTAACAAAAAGGCATGGGTTTCTGGCCTGGGGACCAGTGAAATTTTATTCAACGGCGATACCTTAGCAAAGGTGTATGCTGGAAGAGCCGCCATGACGCTCATTGAAAAAATCATAGGCGAAGAAAAATACGAGGAAGCTGAAAATAGAGCCAACGCCTGGATAGATGAAGTTCGCATTCGCGAAAATCAGAAAAAAGACGATGTGATTGATAAAATATGCAGCATTACTCCCAAAAGCGATGTAGATGAATTAAATAAAAAAAATGTAGAAAGCATTATTCAAAGTTGGTTGGATGCAGAACTCCCTAAAACAAAGAATCTTGATGATAAAATTCAAACCATGGGAAAAGAAGCCGCAGAGAAACTGCATGCCCTGGTTTGCGATTTGGTAAAAAAAGAATCGTACGGCATAAAATTTACAAAAACCGTATTAGATTCCATTTTAGTACAAACTAAGATATTCCTTGGTGAAATGAATGAGGAATTAAACGCACTTAAAAATGCCGAAAGAGCTATAGAACAAGATTTGGATAATAGCATTGAGGAATACAAGAAATTTCACTTTGGAAACCAACAATACATTGATGAAGTTAATGAAAATGTTGCAAGAAAATTTAGGAATAAAGCCGACAACATGCGGCATACCAATGCCATAGCGTTCTTTAACCAATTCATCAATGTAATCAACAAGGAAATGGATATCCTAGACAATCTTTTCAATACACTGAAAAACATCTATGGTATCTACAAATACGACTGGGAAAGGGCTCAAAACAGTCTTCTGTCTACCACCCAGAATTTCCAAATTGACCTTACAGTTGATGCAGCCATTGGTATGATTATAAACAAGGAAGCCATTCTCCTTTCTGATTTTGTAAAGAAAAATACGACCAATATTGTTTATGAATTAGCAGAAAAAAAAGAGGACGAAATCAAGACAATTATTGACACCTTTACAGAAAACCTTGAAGAAGCCAAGAATTACAGAAAGATTACTTTAGATGAAGCACTCCAAAAACAATATCAAAATAACCCAGATGGTCTAAAAAAACTTTCTACAAGGCTCATTAGCAAAGCCGAGGCTTTGTTCTCCACCAAGAATTATGGATACGCTCAGGACACCCAAATACAAGACACCTACTACATTGGGGTTAGAGACAAAGAAAACAACATCTTTGCAAAAGATAATTTGCTTGAGGAAATAATTAAGAAGAAAGGAAACGAGGATGTTGAATTTGTAAACACCAATATGAATGACCGCATTGTGGTGTACCACCGTGTAGATAGAGTGCCTCCATTTATGGTGGCTCCCATAGACACATTCAAAAACAAGTACGAACGAGCAAAAGTAGATTGCCATTTTGACGCAGGCATAGAACTTGACATGGAACGAAGCGGTTACGATTTGTTCCCAACCAAGCAAGAAGACACCATGCTTGAATACTGGGTAAAAGGTTTTATTTTTGGACTCATAAAAAACGAAAATGGAAGTTACTGCTATCGCAATAAAACCGAAGGCAAGGCTTTGAATGACTACTGGGTAAAACTGGATGCCTACCGTGATAAAGCCTACGCCATATTCAAACAGAAAGCAAAAACCATTGAAAACGAGTTTCCCGAAGCTTTTGAAAAGGAATGTGCCTCTCGCGGAGAAATCGAAATTACAGCCCTATATAAAGATGTGGCCGAAAATTATTTTGACAAATATTCGCAATGCGGCTTGTCCCTATCTACACTAAATGGACGAGGATACAAGGAAACTTCCGTTCTTCTTGAAGAGGAGCTCCGATACATTACACAGAAGCTAGTTCATTAAAGGGACAATTCATGCAATACAGTGCCCACATTTTTATTGGCACCCACTCGCTTCAATTTGCCCAAGGGGTTTGCGATAAAATTTCTGGATACCCGAATCCAGAGGTTTTATCGCATATTTTTGTGCAACACTGGAGCAACAGCAATAAAGATTCCTTTATCGTAAATGAATTGTTTAACCCCATACTTAACGATAAGGAACTGCAAAAGGTTTCTGCCGATAGTGCCTACATAAAGAATTGGTTTTCCATATTCCACGACAAGGCTGTAAACACAGAAACTGTTAAGAGCATTGCAGATGGTGGGCAAATTTGCATGGCCCTTCACATTTGCTTATCGGACCCCAAAGATTGGGAAACCGCCAAGCAAATTATAGGAGCCCTGAACCATAGGGATTTTAAATTAGACCTGATAGCCTATGCACCAGATGTTGAAGAAAGCTACACCAACACCCCCATTAAGCTGGAGCAACTTGAAGAAAAAAACAAGATTGGAAAAGATCAAGTAAAACAAATTATTAATTTTAAACAGTCCATAAACCAAAATACATCGGTTTTTACCCATTTTATTTTATTGCAAAATAAAAATAAGAATGGGCTTTCTAAAAATTTCGATTTTGCCAAACTTTCAAACACTCTATTTGAATTCTGTATTCTGTACAGTGAAATATATTACAGCATTTTTACCAAAGCAGAAGATTCCGACCCAGAAATTCCCATTGTGGCCATAGGCCTTTCTGTTGCTGATTTAGACCCACAGTACATAGTCAATTATCTGCATAGCCAAACTTACCTCCATTGCTTAAAGGAGGAAAATGTATCGCAAAATAAGGTTGACATCAACAAAGCCTACCGATACGCAAAGGAGTGTATAGGAGACCCTTCCGTTTTTTCTACACTGTGGTCAAAAAAGGTGTCACTGCTTTTAAACAGCAACTTACCCCAAGAAAAAATAGCAGAAGAAATCGCTCCTGAAGTCAACAAACTTGAACAAAGTAAATTAGAATCTTTGGAAGGGTTCCTTACCAACCCAGAACTGACCCTACCAGAAAAAGAAGCTGTATTGGCCATGATTTTGGGGGTAGACTGCAAATTGCTAACAGGCTCCCTGTACTCCAAAAACATTGTCAATATAGATGACTTTGTAACCGACGTAACCCAATACTTTGTGAATTTGGAATACGCCCCGGAAGAAAGGGTTGATGTTGCCAGTTTGCTTGAAGAAAAAAAGATTTTATCCATTGAACGCATTGAATCAGAAGATTCCATAAAAAATCTTGAAACCCAGAACAAAAATCTTAACACCACTCAGCTAAACATAGAAACTAAAGATAATATTCTTAATGATTGTTCCATCGAAACCAACACACTTCTTGACGAAACAAGAATAAATCAAAATATCAACAAAAAAAACATTCAAGAAGAAAAGGATCTTTTAGGCAAAAAACAGTTATCGTACATTTCTGCAGCCGAACATTTTAATGAGCTTCAATCAAAATATATACGAAAAGCCAACCGAAAAAACGCCGAAAATATAGCCACCACACGTTTCAAAGAAGAAAAAGAATCTTTGGCTGCAAAAAAAGAAGAAACAAGTATTAGACGTGATGATGCCATTGCCCAATACAACAGCAAGATAAAGAGCTACTGGATTAAGGCGTTAAAAATAGGACTAACATTATTCGCCATTTATGTGGCCCTTTTTGCGTTCTATTATTATACTCGCGATGGGTTTGATATTTTACAAATCTTCGGCAACAAATACAGCTACATTCCTATAATAGGCATGGTAATCACCCTCTTGGTAACTCTTGTTATTCACAAATATTTAAGCGACTGTCGAAATAAAGTTAGAAAGGAGTTTAACCAAGAAATAACTAACATTGAAAATCAAATCGGAAAAAAAGTAAGAGAAATTGAAGAAACCCATTTAAAGGCAAATATTGCAGGACTAGTTCTAGACAAATTAGCCGAATTAAAAGGCATTCTCAGCACTAAATTTACCGAAATGGATTTATTTATAGATAAAATGGTTCAGTGGAAAGGTGAAGAAGAAAAGAAAGTAAGCCAAATGACTCCCAAAGCAAAGACTCCCTACATGCCCATTGTAAAAAACAATCTATTAGAAAAGTTCTTTGAAAGCAATAAAATGGATTTAACGAAGGACATCGCTCTCTACCAAAGATTTACCAATTTTCCTATTAATGAAGAAGGATTAAATCAGTTTAAGAACCAAATGGAACAAATGGTTAAAGAGGCTCTTAAAAAGCCATTAAAAGCCTATAGTGCCTATGAATACTTTGCTGGTGAAACTAAATACGACTTCTTAGACTGTAATCAAGGCTATATACAAGAAATTATAACCAAACTGGAAGCAAGTTCCATGCCCTTTTTGCAGTACAATATGGATGTCAGTGACGAAAATCATCCAGAAAACAGCTTGATACTGATTCAAACGGAAAATGAATTACAGAAACAGAAATGGCAAGAAATATGCACTCAGTATCTATCTAGCACCCCCGCCGTTATTTCTGTAAAAAGTACAAATAAATTAATTTTATTAAAGACCCAGCGATTAAAAGCTGAAAGCATCACCTTTATGAGCGAATGTTAAATGGGAGAAAATATGGCAATTTGGAAAACTGTAAAAGAAAATGCTATAACAGTAAAAGAAAAAGTTGAAAATACTTTAAGTGAAATATTTAGTGGAAAAAACAAACAGGCTAGCCCTCAAGAGGATGCTGGTTCTAAAGAGATTGTTAAAGAATCATTCGAAGACAAACTTGAAAAAAAGCTTGATGAGTTAAAATGTTATAATAAATTATACAAAATAAGTCGCATAGTATGCTGGACATTAGCCATAACAATCCCCTTTACAGCAATTTATTTTATTTGGAATTTAAAAACAGCTCTTACCGTTTTAATCATTGCTGCAATTTTAGTTATATTCCGTAAAATAATTCTATTTTGCAGTTCATTTATCCAAGATAAAGTAATTAAATTTACAAATTTTTATAAAAAATTAAATAAATATTTTAGATTA
>JABUUT010000032.1:2575-5107 GCA_021443045.1 Fibrobacteraceae bacterium | reverse complement strand
AAAAGAAATAAAAGACAGCCTAAATGAAATTAAGAAAATGCTAGAGAAAAAATAGCATTTTACTTTAATTTATTCAAAATACTCTTCATCTTTTTCTTAAAAGCCTTGACTGGAGTCTGTTTTGCGGCTTTCTTGTACAGGGCATTTTCATCGTCCATATCAAACAGATCATTCAAATCAACGCCATTATCTTGCATCATTGTCAAAAGCAAGTTCAGCATGCAATCGTCATCGGGCTCCCCATCGGTGCTGTAATCGCCAAAACTAAACTCAGGTTCAGCTTCTTCATCTACCAGGAACTGGGCATAAGCATTATTGCAATCGGCTTCGCTATTTTCATACAAATTTTTCATATGTGCAGGGCACGAAATACCACCATAAACATAAGAAATATCGAAGAAATCACTACCCATATCGGTAAAGACCATCTTGATGCCATCAAAATCAATGGTGTTGCAATCTACAACTTCCCCACCGGCAAGGTCATCAGAAAATCTTTCAAAAGCCTTAGTCAAGCAATTTTTATCATAAAAATTAATCATTTTTAAATTTTCGCCATTTTCAAAAATTAATCCATAGGCAACTTTAGAATCGATGTTCTCCTGCCAAATTCCCTCAGGAAATGTGGTTCCCAAATAATTGAAGGTCATGTTGGGTTCTGGTAAAAAATCTTCGTCTGATTGAGCAACAATTTTATTGGTAGCCGGGTCGAACGCATAGCCAATGGTGTTCACGGCACCTGTGGGGTTCCAAACCAAAGAGCCTCCCTCCACGGAACAAGTGGCGTGAGTAACAGTAATGGCCCCGTCTACAATTTTGTATGTAGCATATTGATCTATAACATAATCACCCACCACCGAAGGATCTTCTGAAACCGCTCCATTTGAACCGGAAGATGAAGAAACTCCAGCAGAAGGAATATCGCCATCAACGGCCGAAGAAATGCCTACAGGAGGAACATCGCCATTACTTGCAGAAGACGATACCGGAACGTCCTGAGAAACAGAGGACAAGGCTGGCTGGTCATCAGGTGCAGAAGAAGATGATGATGAATCGCATGCAGCAATGGTAAGCAAAGTTGCAGAAAGCAATAGATACTTTTTCATAAAAAATCCTTTTGTTAATAACCCCTATAAAAGTTGATGTAAAAATAAAAAAAAATACTTTATACAACTCTAAAAATCATAAAAAAGTGTTTCATCCTTTGTTCGATACTCGTGTTTTTCATAATATCCAATTAAAACACCCTTTTCATTTCGAAGGGCAATCATGTAGCCGTCCTTATTCTGCCTTTCATTAAAAAAGCTGTGCACACGATTATGACTAATATCGGACTTAAACCACTCCACCACTTTTTTTATTTTTTCTTGAGATTCGGGATTGTGACAGGCTAGCAAATTGCCACCAATAAGAGCCGCTCCCCCTCGTTTTTCCTGAGCCTTAATGGCAAAGGGGTTCATATAAATAATGGTATGCTCAAGGTTGCACACCACAATGGCCGTATTGTCTTGTTCTACAATTGAACGAAAAAAAGCGGATAATTCCATAGACACCTCCCAGTGTGGCTAAAATATAGAAAGTTCCCACCATAAGGCAGGAACTTGTGTGCAACAATGAGATTTTTATTAGATTAAAACACTAGTCCTCCAAGTAGTATTCCACATTGGTAACAACACGGATAGTCTTGATAAAAGGAGTACTTTCGTCTCGATTTTCAATGGAGAAAATACCCTGGGAAGCTTTCTTGATTTTACCAAGCTTGCTTTGAGAATCTTCGGCAAATTTAATGGCAGATGCACGAGCGTTCTTTGTTGCTTCTTCAATCATTTCTGGTTTTACGTCGTTAAGTTTGGTAAAGCGGAAAGATACTGGATACTGCCAGTTTGAAGCCGTTACAGCAACACCTTTCTTAATCAGTTCCCCTTGACGGTTCATAATTTCACGGGCCTTGTCGGCATTTTCCGTAGCCACCGTGATTACGCTTGTAGAACGGTAGCGGGCTTTTAAGGTGGAATATCCGTTACCGTACACATCTTCAATAACCGGAGCCGAAATAGAAATTTCCTTTTCGCTAAAGCCGCTCTTTAACAGAAAATCCTTTACGGTATCTGTATTTGTCTGAACGGATTCATACAGTGAGGTAAGGTCGTTGGAGGTATTGGTAAAAACAATGGGGAAAATGGCATAATCGGCAGGAACAATTCTTTCGGAAAGCCCACGCACAGTCACTGTTCGCTCCTTATCTTTTGTATCGATGGCGGCATTGTAGATAAAAGCTCCAAGCCCCACAATAGCCAAAGCCAGAACGATTGCTTCTTTAATACGAGATTGCATTTGTAACTCCTTGTTAAATGTTGATACCAATATATCAACCCCATAAGGCAAAAGACAATAGCTTTTTTCAAAAAAAAAGCACCTCTAAAATTTTTAGAGATGCCCTAAAATAGTGGCTAAAATTAGCTTTTTATACTAACAGCCCAGCTTTGCAGAGAGGTAGGCTTCCAACTCGTCAATCTTTACCAGTTCCTGCTT
>JABUUT010000032.1:0-2539 GCA_021443045.1 Fibrobacteraceae bacterium | reverse complement strand
TCGTCCTGGCGGCGGTAGCGCTTGCCGATGGACTGGGTTTCGTCGTATTCCACGTTCCAACGCTGGATGAGTTTGTCGAAAATTTCTTCGGCCTTTTCTTTTACCAAACCCTTCTTCACCAGAGGGAGAACGGCAACCTTTACCGGAGCAATCTTCGGGTCAAAATGGAGAACGGTGCGTTCGTCGTTTTCCAGCTTTTCCACTTCGTAGGCATCGCAGAGGAGCACGAGAACCAAACGTTCCACACCCAGGGAAGGTTCAACAACGTATGGGATGTAACGCTTGTTGTTCACCTGGTCGTTGTATTCCTGCTTCACCTTGGATTCGTTCTGGTGTTGGGTCAGGTCGTAGTTGGTGCGGCTAGCAATGCCCCACAGTTCGCCCCAGCCAAAGGGGAACTCGTATTCCACGTCGCTGGTGCCGTTAGAGTAGTGGGACAGTTCTTCCTTGGCGTGTTCGCGGAGGCGGAGTTTGGAACCGTTCACATGGAGGTCGTTCACCAGCCAGTCAAAGCAGTACTTTTTCCAGTAGTTGTACCAATCCACTTCGGTGCCTGGTTCGCAGAAGAATTCCAGTTCCATCTGTTCAAATTCGCGGGTGCGGAAAATGAAGTTGCCCGGAGTGATTTCGTTGCGGAAGCTCTTACCAATCTGGCCTACACCAAATGGGATGCGTGGGCGAACGTTGTCTACAATGTTCTTGAAGTCCACAAAAATGCCCTGGGCGGTTTCGGGGCGCAGGTAAACCTTGTTGCCTTCCCCTTCGATAACGCCAATTTCGGTCTGGAACATCAGGTTAAAGGCGCGGGGCTTGGTGAATTCGGTCTTGCCGCAAGTGGGGCATTCTATCTTGTTGTCCACCATCATCTGGGCGATTTCGTCAAAATTCTTGCCGGCAGCGCAGCCTTCGCCCAGTTTGTCTTCAAGCAGGTGGTCGGCGCGGAAACGTTCATGGCAAGCAAGGCAATCCACCAGAGGGTCAGAGAAGTTGCCCACATGGCCCGAAGCCTTCCATACGCGGGGGTTCAAAAGAATGGAACTGTCGAGGCCCAGAACATCTTTACGGGAAGTCACGAATTTCTTCCACCAGAGGTTCTTCACATTGCGCTTCAGTTCCACGCCGTATGGACCGTAGTCCCAAGTGTTGGCGAGGCCATCGTAAATTTCGGAGCCGGGGAAAATAAAACCGCGGCGCTTGCAGAGAGAAATGATATCTTTAAGGGCGTCTTGAACTTTCTTTGCCATTTTGCATATCCTTACGGCCTGTCGTAAAAAATGGAGGGCCGGACTAGGAACCTACCTGGATGATAGGCCCTGACGGGAGCAAATTTAGTAAAAAAAGGGACAATATTTTGCCAAAAGGCACATGGGTTTATTACAATAAACATACTTTTAGGGGGTAGGTGTAAAAAAGTATAGGATTTAAAAATTTATTTTCTAAATTTGACAAATCTATGAAATACCCTAAGTTTGCCATTGCCGCCATTGTAATACCTACGCTACTTTTTGCTGGTGAAAAATACGTAACAGAAAGTGAATTTTCTGGCAATGATGAAGTGGATGAAGTGAGCAACGACTCTCTGCCTCCTGGGGTTAACGAAGATACCGAAGACAGCCCCGAATTATCTGCTGAAGACGCAGACGCCGACATGGCTATGGTCGGTGACACTCTTATCGGCGACAGCGCTGTTCCAGAATTTCCTCAAACACTTACCTTAAACATGAAAAATGCCACAGTGCCTAGTGCCAGCCGTCGTATTTCAAGCCCCTACGGAATTCGAACCTACCGCATGCACCGTGGCGTAGATTTAGGCCTCTGCAATGGCGAAGACCGCACCATTGTGGCTCCATTTTCGGGTGTTGTGGTAAAAGTTCGCAACCAGGGCCGTCGAAAAGGATACGGGAAATACGTTATATTGGATCATGGAAACGGCCTAACCACCACATACGCTCATTTGGCAAAATGGACCGTAAATGTAGGCGACAGCCTTCAAGTTGGCGATACTTTAGGTATTGGGGGAAACACAGGGCGTTCCTTTGGAGCCCACCTTCACTTTGAAATGAAGTACAACGGTCTCTACATAGACCCTACCTTAGTGTTCAACTTTGCAGAGGGTACTTTTGTAAACGCCACCGCAAACTTGGAAGTAACGAGCCTTCAAGCCACCGAAGACGAGTATCAAAAAGAATTAGCCAAGCATCGCTATTACAAAGTTCGTCGCGGAGACTGTCTTGGTAAAATTGCCCGTAAATATGGCATTAGCGTTCACCGCCTAAAGCAGCTCAACAACATGAAGAGCGACCGCATTCGTCCCGGACAAGTGTTGCGCTGCTCCTAAATTTTTCTACCGCCCCATCTAAAAATTTTTCTATAATCAGTCTTTTTCAACCAATCGTTTGTAGGTTTTGTCTATAAAAATGGCACCTAGCGGGGCCGTAATCATAATGGCCACAGCAGCTAGCGTTAGCACGTTGTTGCCACAAGCAAGGCCAAAACTTAAGGGTACGCTTCCGATAGCTGCCTGCACCGTGGCTTTGGG
>JABUUT010000031.1:43679-57727 GCA_021443045.1 Fibrobacteraceae bacterium | reverse complement strand
GATAACTGATAACCAGCAACCACAACTCGCCAAGACTTGTGAAACGGGACTGCTTGCAGACCTACTTCCAAGTCGCAAGAGTTGGAAGCTCCGCTGCAACCACCAATCACTGATAACTGGCTGCTAGTTGGGTATTTCTTCTTCACCTTCGGCCACTGGTTTTGGCTGGTTTGGGTCAAAGTTTTTTTGGTCCAAAATGTACAGAGGTAGAGAAATGAATTCTGCGTCATCGATGAACAGTCGAACAATATATTTGTCTGGCCTCTTGATGGGGAGCCTCTGTATATTCAGAATCATGTTCATGGCTGCGGTATCAAAACCTTTGGCCACTTCCTGGAAGGGGACCTCGGACTGCATAGGCGGAATAATATCCTTGCCCACCACATCTTCAAATGTGAGCCGTAGCTTGTGTATGCCGGCTTCAACCCGCATATATCGAATGCGGAAAACGGCAGAAAACTGTGGAATCACAAAAGGAAACTGTGCAAAGATCCGATCAAATGCTCCAAGAATGTTCAAACGCCCACCTGGGCCGTTGGCGGTAGCAGCGTCGCAAATGGATGCAACTTCAATATTCATTAATCAATCTCCGGTTTGCTGTTGATGCCCCATGTGTCTGCAACATATTTCATAACGATAGGGCCATACTTGTTTCCTACCCCTTCTGGTGATGACCACCCTAGCATAGAAACGTACACCTTGTTGTCGTCGGAAATATCGATGACTGGCACGGATCCGCGCAAGTAGTAACCGTTGGCTTCGTAGAAGGCCACCTTAAAGTAGGGTAGCTCATTTTCGCCATACATGTGCCACTTGGTTCCATCAAAATGGAATGCGTGGCTCTGTGCCAGATAGGGCTTGCCCTTGTCGTCTACAATGGCATAAATTTTGCCATTTTTAACAACAAAGTTCAAGTGGTAAGCCAACATGCCTGGGAACAGGGATTTTTGAGATATAGTGTTGCTAACCAGAGAGATACTGTCCGCCTTCTTCATTTCGGTTTTGGAAATGTATGGACCATAGTTGTCCGTTTCACGATTCAGGTAACCAAAATAGATGGTGTTGGTATCGGTTTGCAGCGAAATTCCATTAACGTTGTCTTTGATTTTAGCCGCTTCCTTCTTTTTTCTGTAAGAAGTATCGTAGGAGGTAAAGTAACATTTGTAGGAACTGGTGGTATCCACATAGGCAAATATTACGTTGTTAGAAGTAAAGACCACATCTATTTCACGAACTTTCTTGTTTCCGTTGGCCACGGCTGTATTTTCCCAGCCGTTGTTCCACTTGCTGTAGTAGGGCTTTTTATCGGTCTTTATGTAGGCTACAAATGGATTGTTGCTTCTGTCTATGGCGAGCTTTGCAAAGGTGGCTCCTGTAATGGTGGAACCTTTTTTGGCAAAGGCCGATGTGCCGCCTGCGGATGAGTAAACATCAATGTTGTGGGCGTTATCCAGAATAGCTAAAAATACGTCGGTGCCGTTGTCTTTAAGTTGTATGGAAACAACGGAATCACCGGTAGCCGTAACCGTTCCAAGAGTTGACCAGGAACCGTTGTGCTGTTTTACCGTAACCTGCTTATTAGAAGTAAGGTAGGCTTCAATGGGCTTGTTCTTGAATACAGTCATGGCAGGAGCCGTAGAATACTGGGCGTTTTGCAAAACTGTATCTTGTGAATTAGCCAGATTTTTCCATGCCTTGCGGAAGTAGACTTTCCGTGATGTAAGCTCTGCACGGTGGCGGTTGTAGAATGCTTGCGTGGGTGCAGATGATATACTGTCACGGTAGTCCAGCGAAATGGTCATGGATGTTTCTTGAGTGCTTCTGCGGAAGGCGGTGTTGAATTCACTGATGCTAGTGTCTAGCGAGCCGTCGCTGTTGCCCTGGTAGAAACTATTGCTAACGTTGCTGAATTGCCAGTAGAATTCTTGTTTGTTCTCATCACCAATGGTTCCCAGTTTAGAATGCATTCCACCCCATTCTGGTGTGTAGAAGTACAAGGCCTCATCATCTACCGATTCGTCGCCACTCCAAAGATAAACGGTATCGGCTGCGGTAATAACGCCTGTAGGTACCTGCTTAACAATGTAGGCCTTGGTCGTATCCTTGAATATTTCACCTGTACTTGTTTCTTCGGCATAGATAACGCAATTCATATCAATGCCCTTGTTTGTCAACTTGGAATCTCGGTAGTCATAGAAGGAATTATGGTTCTGGGCATAGTCGTATTTAACCAATTTTTCCAGCTGTTCTCCATCAGTATCAAAACATTGCCAGCCAAACCAGTTAATGCCTTGCCAGGCCTCGTTGATGGTGGCGTCTAGTTCAAAGGCATCGCCTGCCGCCACGTAAACCACCTTTTCCTTTACCCAAATGGCGGGTACTTCCATGGTATAGCGAATAAACATGGTATCCAGGGCAATGTTGCCATCGTCGTCAGTAGCTCGGGCTACACAGTAGAATGGACTGGTGGGCCTTGGTGCCGTCCAAGCCGTGTCGTAAGAGGAAACTTCTTTCCAGTTTGTTTCAATTTCGGCTGGAGAACCACAACTCCATTCTCTCTTCACGATTTCGCCAATATAGTTTTGAACGTCATAGGCGTGGGCGTTTAGAACAATGCGCATGCCTTCACGAACGCTGGCAGAGTCTTTGGCCACAACCACTGTAGGTGGAGCCAAGATGATGCTTAGCTTTGTGGTGTCGCGGGCTGTAAGTCCATCGTCATCGGTAACGCGAATAATGCAATAGTAGTCTGGGTCTGGTTCCTTTGGCATTACTGCTGCATACCGAGGTGAAGACTCTGACTGGTAGGTAAAACCAATGTTGTCGGCTGAGGAGGGGCCACATCCCCATTCGTATTTTACAATCCTACCCAATTCGTCATGGGCGATGGCGTCTAGATTAATGGTGTCCTTAATGGTGGCCGAAATAAAGTCTTCGCTGACCATAACGCTTGGAGGGTCTAGCAACACGGTGTATTCGGCGGTGTCCTTGGCGGTAAGGTTGTCGTCGTCGGTTACTTGAATAACGCAGTAGTATTTGCCTTCGTCCTTTGGAATCGTAATGACGGTATCGGGGCGGCTCATTTCTGCCCATTCAGGATTCTTGAGTTCGCTGAGGGTGTTGTTGCAAGCCAACTCGTACTTGGCTATGTAACCTAAGGTGTCAATGGCGTTTGCCTTAATGTTTACCTTGGCACTAATTTTTACCGTTGCTTTTTGAATATTCAATGTTACTGAGGGCTGGTCTTTTACCACCTTGTAGTAGGCGGTGTCGTAAGCTACTTCTCCATCATCGTCGGTGGCCCGAACAATGCACTTTACATTGCTTGCGGTGTCGCCAGGAAGTGTTATTGGAATGTTGAGGCTTACATTCTTGGCCTCTGTTAAACCAGATACACTAACAAAGCCATCGAGGGCGCTACCCTTGGTGCAAATCCAGGAAATGTCCTTGATGGTTCCATACTTGTCGTTGGCGGTAACCCGCAAGGTATCTTTGCCATTAATCTTTACTTTCTTAAGGTCTTGGTCTGTGTCTATGGATACTGCTGGAGGGTCGGGGATTACATTGATTACAAGGGTGTCGCTCTGGGTTTTGTTGGCGAGGTTCTTGATGGTCACGGCAATCTTATATTTGCCTGCCTTTGTCCAAGACAATGCTCCGGTAAGGGCTTTTCCTGTGGGGCATTTTTCGTTCGGGGTGCAAACCCAGGTAAGTTCGTAATCCATGTTGTCGGGGTCTACATTATTGGGGTCCACATAAATTGCGTAGTTGACCACGTCGTTGATGGTAATGGAAGTGTCGTTGGAGGGGTACTCGAAGTAGAGGGCTGGTCCATCACCTAAGAAACCGAATCGAACCACATTGGAGTATACGCTGTCGGGGGTCATTACCTGCATATTGTACAAAGTTCCTGGATTAAGTTTAGGCAGGTTCTTTGTAACAAATTCATTATTGATAACCAGGGTGGAACTGTAGGTGGAGTCTACCTTGGTTTTAAAAGACTTTGCTTCGGGAACATTGGTAATCCAGATGAGGGAGTCTACAGTGGTGTTGTTGACTATTGTGGCCTTGAAGTTGTGTTCCCTTGTGGCTGGGAGCATGCTGGAAGTTTTTTCGTTCACTAAGAGGTTTAGTGTGGTGGCGTCTACGGCGAAGGTTCTTTTTAAGGTGTCCGAAACGAGGCCCGCACTGTCGATGGCCACCACCATAAAGGAGTGGAGACCGTCTTTCATGTTCTTAAGTTGCAGGTTCCAGGTGTTGATAGTCATTGAGGTAAAGGCTACAGAATCTCCATCAAACCAGATTTTGGCTTCTTTTACCTGAGAACCAAAGTCGTAGAATTTGCCTCCCAGCAAGTAATCCCGTTGGTTTAGAACGCCCAGTTTGTCGGTAAAGCGGATAACGGGTTTAGAGGTGTCTTTTAGTGTGAGTGGGTTAAGAAGAATGTTGTCGGAAGTTTCAATGGCAAGCTTGGTCAAGGTGTCGGAGTTAAAGCGGAGTCCTGAAGTGTCTTCGGCAACCATGGTGTATACACCAGGGTCTACAGTAACGGTGTAGTAGCCCTTTTTATCGGTGTGGCCGTAAAAGGTGTTTCCTGTAGAATCTTGGAATACAATGCGAATGCCTTCGTGGATGGATTTACCTTGGTACTTCACATAACCGTAGAAATCGCCGGTTTTTTTATCGAGGTCCCCAAGGAAGAATGTCCATGGGCGGGATTCCTTTTCGTTAATTTTCACATTGGCCGAAAACACGGTGTCGTATCCGTCGGTAACCCAAACGTCCCAGTAGAGGCGGCCTTGAAGAGGGGCGCCCTTGTAGTCGAAGATTAAGTTTTCTCCATCAACGGTAATGGCTTCGTAACTTTTTTCTTTAAGGTTTTCGGCGATTAAGTCGTTGTCGGTTAAAACAGGTGGGGTGCCGTCATTTCCTCGGCTCTTGGCGGCCCGAATAAAGTAGCGCAGGGAGGCCGGATTGTCGGCATCGGAGGCTTTGTAGTAAAATGCAAAGCGTTCCTTGTTGCTGTAGCGGCCGTTGTCTTGGGGCTGCATCAATTCGATGGTGGGCTTTTGGTTAAAGTGGAGCTGAACGCTGTCTATGGTTTCGTTGTCGTCTTCATCGGTGGCAATAACGTAAATGGTCTGGTTCCCCAATGAATCCACGTTTTCTTTTTTGTAAGGAATGGAGATAAACAGGGAATCGTTGCCTTTGACTGTTTTGGTTTTCCATACCTGGGCCGAATCTTTACCGCTTGCGTCTAGGTCCACCTTGATGTTCACAACGGTTCCAAAGGAGTCTCTGGCTAAAATGGGGAATGTGGCTGTACCTTTATGCTTGGTCCAGACGGTGTCACGGGGAACAAAGAGTTCTGGAGGGGTGTCAATAACGCGAATGAACTGTTCTTTACCTGCGGTGTCTTTGGCGTTGTTGCCATCTACAGCAATAAAGAGGGGGGAGTACACGCCTGTTTTTTTATACACCCACTTAAAGGGGGTGGCGTTGTCGCTGCTGATGGTGGTGTCTTTCTTGGCTTTTTTGTCTTTGGTATCTTCGGTTTTGTCAACCAACCAGACATAGCGGTAAACCTTGTCGGCATTGTAGCGCAAAAAACCCAGCAAGTGTATGGTGTCGTTGACGGTAACGGTAATGGTGTCTTTAACCAGCACGGAATCCTGCTCGGGAAGGGACTCTATAAAGTCCTTTGAGAAGGGTTCGGTGGAGGTGAATACCACAGAGTGGTTTTCACGGAGTTTTGAGTTGGCTTTAATGGAGTCTTCTCTGGAACAGCTGCTTAGGGAAGCAGTGAAAAAAAACATTGCCAGAAGACAGGCAAAAATGGAAAGGAATTTAATGCGTAATTTCATAGCGATTTTCCTTCTTTTGTTTCAAAAAAACAACATGTATACAAAAATAAATTTATCTTTTTTTTACATAAAGTGGCGAGGTATTTTATGGATTTAATCCCTCTTTGGTATTGGCTGGCCGTTTTCTTTGGATTAGGGGCCTGTGTGGGCAGTTTTTACAACGTGATTGTGTACAGAATGCCCCGGGGAATGTCCCTTGTGAACCCACCCAGCCATTGCCCCCTGTGCAAAAAGCACATTCCCATATATTATAACCTCCCAATTGTGGGGTGGATTTGGTTAAGGGGTAAAAGTGCCTGCTGCAAACAGCCTATAAGCATTATTTATCCAATTGGGGAATCTTTGTGCGGGTTGATGGGGGCTTTGGCCCTGTTTTTGGCGGTGGCTGTCAATTATGGTACGGTTGTTCCGGAACTTTTTACAGCACCTGTATTAAACCTTGAGGTGTGGGCCGATGCTTTTGCCCTGTTTTGGCTGTTGTTGGGCATTTACCCTGTTTTTGCCGTAGATTTTAAGTACAAGCTGATACCCGATTCCATTTCTGTGGGGGGTATTGTGGTAGGTTTGCTTCTTTCCATTGTGCCTGGAGGGGTTTCGCCCCTGCAGAGTTTGATGGGCATGGTGGTTGCCGGTGGTGGTCTCTGGTTTTTGGGGTTTGCTGCTTCAAGGATCCTTAAAAAGGAAGCCATGGGTTTTGGTGATGTAAAACTGTTGGCAGGGTACGGAGCCTTGATGGGCTGGACTTGTGCCGTAGAAACCTTGGTGCTTGCGGCCATTCTGGGAATTGTGGTTATGGTTCCCTGGGCCCGTCTACAGAAAAACATGGAGGATGGTTCCGGCCAAATTCCCTTTGGCCCGTTCCTTGCTATTGCGGCTCCTGTCATGTACTTGTGGGGGGGCTCCTTGCTGGAGGCTTATTTGCAGTTTTTGCAGGGATAATCGTTGGTAAACGGTTATCAGTTGTCAGTTATCGGTTGTCAGTAGTCAGTATTTGCATACTCTTATGGACATTCACTGGATTCCTCGTGGTGCTCGGAATGACACCAACCACCACTATTTCCTCCAGGATGACTCCGCTGATGGCTAACAACTAATAGCCTAGTTTATACCCCTACCTGCTCAGCATCTGGTGCGCCACAAGCCAGGCTTTTAGGCGGTTCCAGCTGGGTTCCCCGCTTATGCGGATGTTTTCGTCCAGGGTGAACAGAACAAAATCCTTCAGTTCCACACCACCGATGGTAGTTACATGGGTAAGGTAATTGGAGAAGTCATCTACCACTTTTACATCTGTATCGCGAATAATCTTTCCGTCCACGGCGATGGTCAGGTGGTTTTCTGCAAAAACCAGGGCGAACTGGTGCTCCTCACCATCGAGAATTTCGGCCTTTCCGTAAATTGTGGAGTCGGTAGCCACGGAGTCCAGCCCGCTGCGGATGCGGGTGCATACGCTAACAGAGTTCGCCTCGCATTGACGGATTTCAAAACCGAAGTAGCTGTCTTCGGAAGATTTCAACAGGGACAAGGCCTTTTCTTCCTTGCTTCCGTCAAATTTTACTTTGAAACTGTATCCCACGCGGTATGTCTTGTCTGACAGCAAATGGGGCCGCGTGATGACGGAATCGAGTATGGAATTTTTTGCCATGATGATGTTGCTTGAAATTCCTGCATTTAACCCTTCCACCACATTATACTTTGCCGTATCCAGGGTATTGAAGTCTATGGAAGCCCAGTATCTATTGCCGTTGGCCATCAATTTTGACAAGCTGGAAGCGTTCACGAGAATCGGGTTGGCCATGTGTTTTTCCAGGGAAACAAGAGCCAGCACGTTATTCAGAGCGGTGTTTTTCAGAGTGGAATCAAATAGAGTCCTTGCTTCTTCCGGGAAGGCTATGGCGATTTCCTCAGAGCTGCTCCTTGTCACCACAGGATTTGCCATTTTCGTGCATTCCGTTGATGAGCACACATTCTGATAGACCCCTTCGGGAATATTTTCCATGAAGAAGGCGCCTTTTGATATTTCTTCTTCTGTTAGCGTGTGGCAGACAAAGGAGTAGTCCAGACAGATGTAATCTCCAGACTGGTAATGTGGCTCAATCCTGATTTCCCTGCTGCTAGTCTTGCTTAAATGAGCGTCATCAATTTTGCGATAGGAATTTGTGCCCTCTGTAACGATTGGGGACTCCTTTAAGTTCAATGCGCTGTAGGAGGCTTCGGAACTTTCGCCGGATTCTACCTGCAAGGTGAAATCGAAATAGACCACGGGACGCCCCTTTTCGTCCAGTTCGTATTCATGCTCGTCGGGGGGAATGTTCAGATAGGTTGCCTTGTAGACCAAATCCTTGAAAGAGAAGTTTCCGTTTTCATCGGAGGTGGTTTCCCTGGTGGATGTTTCCAAACCGTCGTACTGGCGGACGACCCGCTTCAAAAGGACCTTGGCATTCTTGATCACGGAACCGTCTTCGCTAACGGCTGTTCCCTTGATGTCGGTTAAGGCATAGTTGCGGTCGTAGTTGATGCAGGCGGTTTCAATGGGGAAATTTCCCCCATTCTTCATTAGACTGCTGGGAATGCTTTCGCTGCAGTTGTCTACATTTACCACTTTTTCGTTGTCTTCGTCAATGAAGGCGTTTTGCCCAGATTCAGTTTCGGTAATAACACCGGCAGTGTCGCTTTCGCTACAACCAGAAAGGAACAACAATGCAATGGCGGCACAAAAGAACAGGCCAACAGAAAAAAAGGAGATGGCAAAATCCCACGGGAATTTTCTAACTTCTTTAGAGCTCATTTTTCCTCCTTTTCCAAGTTGGAGAACAAGTGCAGATTCATGTGGTACACTGAATTTGCCTTAGCCTTGTCTTCGCTAATGATGCGCCTTGTTTTGGCTTTGAAATTCTGCATTTCCTCTTCAAGTTTTTTGTAAGCTTCACTAGAAATGCTGAATACCATGGTGCTCATTACATGGGGGGTCTTGGAGGAACTGAGTAAAGCTTGTTTGGATAGTTCAAAGCATTGAAGCTGGTACTGGCGAACCAGTTGGTCGTTGTTGTATGGGCCGCTGGAAATAGATTCTTTGGTGGGCTTGTAAAACCCTTCCTCATTTTTACGCACAATCCCTAACCGAACTAAAAGATCGATGGAATCCTTTACTTTTCCAAGAGACACCTTTGGGAAAATCTGTTTTACAATGGGAGTAAAGTCGTTCTGAATGTCGAGAGCGTCTAAAATGGCAAAAATAGCACTGTGGTACCAGTGGCTGTAATATTCGTAGGCATCGGAATTGAGGGTGTTGTTGTCTCCGGGGCGGAATTTTAGCAAGGCTTCCATGGCATTGGCGCGAGCGGCTTCGGACTTGGCCTGGTCCAGTTCGACCATGGTTTCAAAGTAGCGGGCTTCTTTTTTGTCTAGTTCCAGAATTTCAATGAATTTGGCCACCATGCGGGGGCTTACCTTTTTACCCCTGAGAACATCGGCAAAGTAGCTGCGGGTTTTGGGAAGCCCAAGCATATTGCAGATGCCTGTGCGCGAAAAATTGGGGTCCGTCTTGGCACGGGCCGCCTGATATTCTTCCAGATATTTACGAAAATGCGTAAATTGGTAGATGTCCACAAACTTTTCCATGTTCTCAAATATAATTTCGTTATTTAATTTTGAGAACAAGAAAAATGTTAAAAATGATAAATATCACAAAAATCTTTGGGATTTGTTGAGAAAATTTTTCAAAATTGTACTATTTTTTGAGAAAAATACACTGAGGATCTTTGGGGTTTTCATGGCACCACTGCTGAACCACCTTTTCAAGAATGGACGATTCTACGTTTTCCAGCCGGAAACGAGAAACTAGGCCTGTGCCACATTGAGGGTATTTTTCAAAGTTCCAATTGCGGTCTGAGCACCATTGCCACAAATATTCTTTGCAAAAATTATTCTTTTCACTAGTTTGACATTCCTTTTCCAATTTATCGCAGGAGGCAATGGAATTGCTTTTAAAGTCGCTTGCCACGCAGTAACGCATCAAGCCTTCTCCATAAGCCTCAAGCAAAGTAGACTGGGAAAGGGAATCTTGCAAAAACGCATTCCAGTTTGAGGAATCCAGCATCATGGCGGCCTTAACGGCTGGAGCGTAGCAAAACTCTTCATGGGCTAAAGTGTCATTTTGTGGAAAATGGAGGTAGGCTTTTTCGTTTAGAATTCGCAGGTCGTATTCGTCTACGTTTTCCCAGTTTCCTAACTCTGTTCTGGAACAGTAAATTTCTTGGAAAAGTCTGCATGAGCGGCTGTTCCACGTTTCGTCTTCCATGCCGGGGTTGTTGCAGGAGGCTACTGAAATGTAGGTGTATGGAATATAACTGTCACTCTTCATGTTGATTTTTACGTCGGTGCGGAGAAGCCCCGTAAAAACCCCCATGCCGTTTTCGATGTTGCTTTTGGCCACTACCCGAGGGTCTTCAAAGCTGGCCAGGGCGTAGTCGTTGTAGATGGCGTAGGCCTTGTCGGTGGCGTAAAAGTGCAGAATGCTGGTGCCAATGGGAAAAGAAAAGTTTGTTTGTAAAATAGTGTCTAGGGAGTGGTAGCCTCCAATAGTGACGTTGGAATTGAAGGAGTCAAAGGTGGTGTACTCCAGGGCGTCGTGCATGGAAATGTTGGTAAATCCCATGGAGTCTGAGCCCGTCATGCCTTCCAGCATGTTGTTGATGGTGGTGTGCATGTTTTCACCACCGTTAAAAATGTCGTATTCTTTGGTGATGATAAGCCCCCCTACTGTGGAGTCGTAGTCGGTAACAAATTTGATTAGGCTCATGTCGATGGGGTATTCGAGGAATTGGAGCGAGATGGTTTCACCCTTGTTTTCTTTCCATTTGTAACTGCCGTCTTTTTGAGGAGCTCTTATGCCTGTAACCTTAAATTTTGAAGGAATGGTGGCGGAGGCCTTGTAGTTGGAAAGAACTGATTTGCCTGCGCTGTCCCATTTTATAAAGGCTTCCATTTTGTAGCTTTCCCCAGAAATTCCCTGGGCTTCTATTTTGGATTCAAAACAGTTTGGGCTTGTTTTGGAGGGGAATAATTCTATTTGGGTTTCGTCGGTGTTTTCAAATTTTCCAAAAACAGAAACTTTGGCACTGTCGTAGAAGGCAAAATCTTCAGCGGAGCTCTCAGTTAGTTTGTACACTTTTTTAAAGCAAATTTTGGGGGCACTACCTGCTTCTACGTAGCCATAGGTGTAGACACCCATATAAACATCCCTTTCTTCGGGGTAAAAGCTCCATGGTCCTTCCAGGCTGCACCCTGCCCAGAGTATTAAAATCAGCAGGGCAACGGCCAATGAAAATTTATGTTTCATATTTTTTAAACGCTTGCAAAAAAACACTGGGCACCTCTAGAAATAATATTCGTAGCTAAGCATAATGGGCAAAAAAGGAAACTGAGATATGGTGCTGTATTCTGGCGGGTTTTTGGAGGTGTCGTAGTAAGAGTAGAACATGTTATCGTGGTTTGTTAAGTTGATAATGGTCCAACTAAAATTCCACTTGTTTTCCAGACCCATGTCAATGGCTTTTACATCCACTCTAAAATAATTTGTTTGTCGTGCAGCGTTGCGGCTACCGCCAATAACCATAATGTTGTCTTCGTATTGTTTGCTGTTCAACTCATCCATGTATATGTAGCCTTCTTCTGCGGTGTAGGGCATTCCGGCGGAATATTTGAGCATTACGGAAGAACGGAGGTAGCGGCCTTTCTTTTTGTGGGGCCAAAGGCCGTCTTCGCCCTTCCAGTTAATGCCGGCATCTAGCTTAAGGGCGTAGGGCTGGTGCCAACTGGGGTAGTAGGCTTCGGTGCCGTCATTAGTTTTAGATACGCTAAGGCTTTGGCTCCAACTGATGCCGCCAAACCAGGCCCCTCTATCTTTGCGAAGGCTTAGTTCGTAGCCAAAGGAGTAGGCCTTGGCGGTTCCAAAGTAATCGCCCATTACAAAGTCGTCAGACTGGTTTGTTTCGTTGGAGTCTTGCTGCATAACAAAGGTTTTTAGGTTGTCTTGGGTTTTATAGTAAACCCCAGTAATCAAGTCGTAGTCTTCCAGAATGGCTCGCTGCTTGTATTCGGAGGCTATGAGTATGGATGAGGCGGGCTTAACTTGTTCCCCGTTTGTTTTGGTAATGGTGGGGTAGTAAAATTCGTTGAGGGATTCCTGGTCGCTAAACATGATGGAATTCATGTATTGCAGATAGTAGCCACCATAAATTTCAATGGATTTGTATTCGTCCAAGTTGATGTTTAAGGAAACTCTAGGTTCTGCGCCAAAGTGCTTTGCCAAGTCTTGGTAATTTAATCGAACTCCGTAGGTTAAAAGCCAGTCGGGGTCGAATTTCCAGGCATCTTGAACATAGAATACATGGTGTAGCGGGTAGTTGATATCCATCAATTCTGTATCGCCTAGTTTTTCCCAGAAACGGGAAACGCTGTACTCCAGTTCGTAGCCAGCGGTAAGTACATGGTTGGTAATGCCCCTAAAGTTTAGCCACTGTTTGCCCGCCCAGGTGTATAAATCCATGCCAATGTTGATAATGTCTGCCAGTTCCATAGTTTGGTAGAATCGGGACATGGCCATGGTGGCGTTGTAGTCAAAGTCTCCAAAACGGTGGTAAAAATTGAAGGGCACGGCCACATTGCCCCAGTCTATATAGAGAGGGTCAAAGGTGAGAACGTCTTTACCAACATAAAAGCTGATTTTCATTTTGGTATCTTCGGTAAAGTCGTACATCATGGTTCCCTGCAGGTCGGTAAATTCGTAGCTTAAATCCATGTCTAGAAGTCCAATGGCGTTGCACAAATCAAGCACATAGCCTATGTAGGTGGTGCGTCCGGCAAATACCCAGCGGGCGTTTCCTTTGTGGCCTTCGGTGTGGAGTTGGGCTGCAAAGGTACTGATTTTTAGACTGCTTTTAGAGAGCCATTCTTCTACAGTATCCTGGCCGCCGGCACGTCCGTTAATGCGAAGAACGGAGCTGAGGCGGTTTCCGTACTGGGCAGGAAAGCCGCTTTTGTAGAATTCTACATCGTCAATGGTTTCTACCAAGAAGGTGCTGAATAACCCAAAAAAGTGGGTGGGAGAGTATACTACGGAGTTGTCGTACAAAAACAGGTTCTGGTCTGCCGCGCCGCCCCGCACATATATTTTGGTGCTAAAGTCGGAACTGGCCACCACGCCGGGAAGAGCCTGAATGCTGCGGATTACATCGGCTTCGGCAAGCCCGGGCATGCGTTTTATGCTTTTGGCTGTAACTACGGATTCGCCGGGCTTGCGTTTGGGGCGGCGCCGCAGTTGTACCACCACTTTTTTAAGTTCTGTGATGTTCTTGTCGTTTTGGTCTAAAAGTTTAGAAATGTCTTCGTCTTGAGCCGCGGAATTTGTGGCGGTTGCATCTGTGGCGGCGGCTTCAGTAGCGTTTTTATCTGCAGCGGTAGGCTGTTGTTTTGTAGAATCTGGGGGTAATGGATTTTCGGCGATAATGGAGCCGTCATCAAATTGGGTTATAAGGGAGTCTGGAGCTCCCAGTTCCATGCTGAAGGTGCTGTCGCTACCTAGGTAGACCACCTCGTAGCACTTTTCTTTGTCTGAACCCGATGTGTCGGAATTGGTGACGCAGATGTTCCATAAGGTGTCTTTAGGAAGTTGTACAGAGAAAGCTTCGCCAACGCGGGTTTGAAGGGCTTCGCCCGTTTCTAGAATTTCCACATTTAACTTTTCTGTGGGGGCGAAGTTGTCGTCTTTTACCACCCCCTTAAACAAAATGGATTTTACTAAGGTGTCGGCTGGGGCTGTGGTTTCGGCAGTTGGCTCGGTGTACTCGATGTTGTTTTCCGCAAAGGCGGGATAGGCTCCAAGGGTTGCAAAGGAGATTGCCAACAGTATTCCAAAATATGTAAAACCAATCTTTTTCAAGCGTCTCCAATTATAGAAAATGCAGTGGACTCTAGTTGTGCTCCTCAATATAGCACACCAAAGAATTAAAATGTTATAGTGAAATGCATTTTTTCAATGTTACTTTGTAATTTTTTAGGGGGTAAAAGTACTTTTTTTTAAAAGGTTTTATATTTTTATTGCATGAATTTTAACACTGGCGCCTTGTGACGCCCTAACAAAGGTCGCAATATGCAGATTGATTTGAATAACGTGGATTGGAAGAC
>JABUUT010000031.1:41264-42351 GCA_021443045.1 Fibrobacteraceae bacterium | reverse complement strand
ACCGAGCCGCTGGCGGAACTGTCCGAAGGACAGCTAGGATCCATTCATTTTATTTTGAGATCAAACCTCATAACTCTAGGCGTTTACGCCGAACCTCACTACTGACAATCGACTACCGACAACAACTATAACCGAGCCGCAGGCGATAGGGGTAAATCAAAAAAAATGGACATTTTTTATTTCATTGTCCAAAATTTTGAACGAATTAACTAAATTTGTGACCATGAAGTGCAGAAAAATTATTCTTTGGGTTGCTTGTGCCCTGTTTTTTACACAAGCCCATGCCGCAGATGATGAATCGGAACAGCCTTCCTTTTCGGAACAGGTCGAACTGGTTCGGGATTACTTCCTCAACTCCTTCAACTCCGCCATGGAATCGACGGGCTCTTTGGAAAGCTGGTTTGATGTGCGTGCCGAAGGTAAGTATTCCTGCTGGGCCGAAATTGATTTTGTGCCTCCGGCAGCACCTCTGCTAGATGTATCCGAAGTGCCTTATGGCCTTAGAATTAAGTCTAAGAGCCCTCAGTACAAGGGGGCTGTGACCATTCTTGTTTTAACCCGCGACGATGTAATTTATTACGAGCGGAATTATGACAAGGGTTGCTCCGCAGCTTTTAAGGACTTGATTCACGAACTTTTCGGCAACGAAAAAGTGGTCTACTACGACCAGTCTACGCCTTGCAAAAAGAAAGCCGTCACTTGCATAAACGAGTACCACAAGGGAACACTGGGCAAGCGGAAATAAACTGTTTGTAGGTGTTTTGATAGATTTGGTATTCTGCTGTTTGCGAATAATATACTACCGGGCATTTATTCATGCTTTCGTTGCTTTCGACATTGATTCTAAAGAAGCAATTTTTTTCATCAAATTGGCAATAAGACTGTCCTTGTCGGCAAGAGCCACCTTGTTCGCCTCGATTTCAGCCTTGTTCGCTTCGATTGTTGCTTTGTTCGCTTCGATTTCAGCCTTGTTTGCTTCGATTGTTGCTTTGTTCGCTTCGATTTCAGCCTTGTTCGCCTCGATTTCAGCCTTGTTCGCCTCGATTGTCGCTGCTTGTTCCCTGAGGAGCTTTTCGGTATAGGCCTT
>JABUUT010000031.1:38978-40509 GCA_021443045.1 Fibrobacteraceae bacterium | reverse complement strand
AACGGCTCCAGGATGACCCCATCTTTCGTCTTTCGTCTATAGGACCAAAGGTCCGTTCTGCCGTCTAAATAGACATTCCCTGGATCCTTCACGGCGTATGCCCTTCAGGATGACACATTGTTAATCATTAATCATTAATAATTGATACCGCATTCCCTGGATCCTTCACGGCGTATGCCCTTCAGGATGACACATATGTTAATCATTAATCATTAATCATTGATACCTCATTCCCTGGATTTCTTGCGAGGTTCGGAATGACCATCCGTTTATCAGCCTATTTTCCGCCTACTTGGAACAATGCAAATTCCATTTGAAATACTTTGTCGCTCCCCTTGTCTTCTTCGGCGAGGAGGGCGATTTCTTTGCGGAAGGCGTTGATGCGTTCCACGATATGTTCGTAGCCTTCCTGGCTGATGCCCAGAGTGAGGCCCGAAATGTGCCGCTTGCTGGGCGAATCTCGATCAATGGAGTCGGCTCCCATTTTTAAACATTGCTGGTGAAATCCTCGAAGGGCCAGCTTGGATGCCTTGTCTCCTGTAGTAATGGCGCTTTCTGTAAGTTGATATTTCCCCTGTTCATCGACTTTTATCAACTGGCATTCTTCTAAAAGCTTTACAGATTGTTTTGCTTCGTCGGCGGTGATTTTGGGGTGCACTTTTTTAGCCAGTTCTCCATAGTTACCGTCAAAACCGTACATACCAATAAGACTGCGAATAATCAGGTGCCTCGGGTGGGAATACACCATGTACTGTGCGAGCCCCAGTAGGTGCTGCTTTTCGGCAAAGCGCACCACTTTGAGGGTGGCTTGCATTTTCTTGAAGGCATCATCGCGAATTTCGCCTGTTTCTGCCTGATTGAATTCCACCAAGGCCAAAAAAAATTCGGTTTCATGTTTGCCTAGGCGAAGTCCGTTTGCCACTTTAGGTATGCTTTGTGAGGATAGGTTCTTTTCACCGTTCATCACGCGGCTAATAAAGTCTTTTGCCTTGAAACCGATTTTGTCGGAGAATACGCGCAATGAAAAGGCGGGGTTCGCCTTTTTTTTCTGGTTGTAGTAGTCTTTTAGAAAGACTCTGTAGTCCAGATATTCAAATATCTTGCGTTGCCTCTTATTCTCTGCCATGATTATAATTTAAGCAAATAAAGGGCTTTTACGCAATAGAAAATCACATAAGCGTTGTCTGGAAACAACGGAAAAGGGGTGTTGTGATATAAAAATGTTGTAAAAAAGAGTGTATTGGAATAATTTTGGGGTATGGTTTAAAGGTTTTCTAGAAAAATCAATTTTTAGAAGAACCCCATAGGGATGTTTTATGAAGAATGGTATTATGGGTGTTTTGGCGGCGGCTACTTTAGGTTTTGCCGCTGTCAATGTTTCAGAAGTGGTGGTCTTGCCGACCGATGCGAATCTTGGCGGTGGTGACAAAGTAGGCTCATCACTGATTGCTGCAACATATAATGGAGGCTATGGCCCTGGAGTGTGGATTGTGGCCGACGGCGGTTACCGTCTGTACCACAACGGCTCCCT
>JABUUT010000031.1:32738-37637 GCA_021443045.1 Fibrobacteraceae bacterium | reverse complement strand
CGGCTACGTTCACCCCGAGCTATAACTGGGAAAAACGCAACGTGGCAAACCTCCCTACGAAAATCCCCGCTGTTGCAGGGGTTGGCGGTCGTTTTGGAAAAATGCCTGAGTATAATCAAGAATTTGGACAAAGTAACAAGGCTCCGACTGTTTCGATGACATCTCCCGCGGCTCTCGCTACTTTTGATGTGGGCGATGAGGTGGCATTTTCGGCGAATGCTGCTGATGCAGATGGCAAGGTTTCCAAGGTGGATTTTTTTGTGGGTAATACGCTGGTGGGTTCTGCTACGGTGGCACCCTATCAGGTGTCTGTGAAGAATTTGGCACCGGGTACTTATTCGGCGGTGGCGGTGGCTAGCGACAATAGCGGCCTTAGCCAGATGTCTTCTTTTGTGACCTTTAGAATGGAAGGGGGCGTTGTGGAGCCTAAAAGTAGCTCGTCGGAAGAAGACGTTGCAAGCAGTTCGTCTGTAGAACCTCAGGCTATTGCTGGAGTATCTTATTCCACTGAAGCTGTTTCTACAATTCGAATTTTTGATATGCAGGGGCGCCCCCTGTTTACTGGTACAGAAAAGCCGTTACACATGAAAGATTCCCATGTGATTGTGGTGGAATATGATAAAACGGGCTTGGTGATTCGTCGGTATATTCAAAAGTAATTCTCTTCCCCCAACAAAAATAGCAGCTCCCGCAAGGGAGCTGCTTCTTTTTGTGTTTAGTTAAATGTATTTTCATGTCAATGAATTGAATTTCTTTGCGTGTACACATCCTTGAAAGGTAAATTCTGAACAGTTACAGTTTTTTGTTGTGATCCTATCGTCGCGAAGCTCCTCCAGGATGACTGCACAATAATCACTCGCCCTTGTGAGCTTCGTTGGATGGGAACAAGTTCGTGTGAAAAAAAACAAGAATGTGTGTGTGATTTACTGGATTCTTCGGGCTTCGCCCTCAGAATGACACACTGAAAACCAGCCTCCAACCACTATAGCGTCTTTATTTTCGTTGGCCTAAAATTTTTTGTGCTTGGGCGGCAAGAATGTCGCTGTTGTTCATGTTGATTACTTTTTCAAGGCGTTTTACACCTTCTTCCACATCAATATTGTGGTTTACCTGTATTTCACCCATGTTGTAGAGGGTGCGCCTTGCCATGGATTCGTTTTTTTCTTGGGAAAGGCCCTTTTCTAGAAGAATTAGGGCGGCTTCCATTAAATTTTTGGATTTTGCTGTTTCTCCCCACTCCAACCATTGGGTGCCAGAAATATCGATGAATACCCGGGGGCCCGTGAGTTCGCGGCATAGCTTTTCTACGGCTTCCCTGTCTATTGGCTGTTCTTGCATTAAGGCGTTCATGCCTAGGCACAGCAATCGTGTGGCGTTGTCGGCTTCTCCTTTTTTAGCGGCGTTCAGGCCGCTTTCCACAAGAGCTCTGTTCTTTGCTTTTTTGGCGGCAATGGGACTGTTGTTTGCATGTTTGCGCAAACGTTCCTGTATGGCTTCTTCGTTAAGTTCCTTCTCTGTTTTTTTACGCTGGGGAATTTTTGTTACTGCAAAGGCTCCCAATCCAAAGAATAGGGGAGAAAGAATGGCCACAGAAGTGTAGATGCCTCCATTGACAAACCAGTCGGCCAGTACAGATAAAATAAGCCCTGCAACCGCTACGGGGGTGTCTTTTTTATTTCGGCTCATGCAACCCAGTACAAAGGCCAAGGCAATGCTGGTACCCATAAAGCGGGCACTGGCATACTGATGAAAGAAACTGGTGGATGTGGTTAACCACACAAATTCTGCTGAGGTTACGGCCAAACCCAGGAATATGCTAGCAAAAATAGCGGCTCCCCAACGCTTTTCTAAACGAATAAAGGCGTAAATAAAGAATAGCGCAAAAATAATGAAGGATACTATGCTGGGAGACAATAGCCAGGCCGAAAAAATACGTTCGTGTTTTTCTTCAGCAGGAACAAAGGCCAGCCGGTAGCGGACGTGCTTTTCTGTGTATTTCTGAATCCATTTTTTTAGTTCGCCTTGGTAAATTTTTTCATTGGGGTACACATTGTGCTCTTGAACGTACTGTTCTTTGCCTCCACTATTTTCCCACCATTCCCGAAACTCCACTTTCATTTCTTTGATGCGGTCTTCTACAATGTAGGTGTGGTTCTGCTTTAAGTATTTTTCACGGTACTGTTCAAATTCTTCGTTTCGTATTTTTTCGGTAGGTTCCAAGCCCACCAACTTAAATTGGTTTATGCCTTCTTCGGCCCACCATTTGTTAAAGGTTTTTTCAATGTTGGCTTCGCGCCTGTTCTGTTTTAGAATGGGGTCTAATGCAGTAACGGCATTGAAAATGCCCAGCGATAAAACAAGAATAATCACAACATAGTGGCTTGCTTTTACTCGCTTAAGATTTCGCTTTGCTAATCTAAAAATTTTATTCATAAAAACCTGGGTTTTAGGAGCGTTTGTACTCTTCCAATTGATTCCATAAAAAATCGGTATTAACGTCTCGATAGCCAAGGGCGTTAACTTGTTCCCTTAATTTATGTGCTACAAAGAATAAATTTTCACTTTTTTGCATTCTTTCGTGACTGTCAAATGTGGTCATGTTATCTATCCACTGAGCCATTTCTGGAAAGCGGGAATCGTGAAAGGCGTTTTGTCGACCATGCCGGATGTGCTCCAGGTAACGGTCGGTAATTTTATAATCGTCTTCGGCAAAAATGTCCATGGCTTTGGGGAAAAGCTTTTCTCCAGTAAGGTATTCGTGAACTAGAACGCCAAAGCTAAAATAGTCTACGGAAGAAGAAAGGTTTTCTCCCATAATGGCTTGTTCAGGAGCGCTGTAGCAGGGGGTTAGCTGCCCTCCGTATTCATTGACGGTTTCCCGCATTTTTGCTTGTGCGTACCCAAAGTCGCAAACGAGAATTTTGTGGTTGTTGGGGTGGGTTGGGTCTTGGCAAAGAAGCAGATTCTTGGGCTTTAAGTCTTTGTGGATAATTTGGTAGTAATGAAGCTGACTGATGGTGTTTGCCAAGTAGGCCACCTGCGACATACGGTGTAGCACTTCATCATCGGAAAGGTTTTTCTTGAATGTTTTGTCGAGGGCGCAACCTTTGATGAACTCCATCTTAAAGTAAGGGTGACGGCCTGCCAGACCGCCTCCAAAACTTTGAACCACCCCTTCGATGTTGGTGGCGCGGATTAAGTTGTTGATGCGTATTTCGTCTTGAAAGGCGCTGAGCAGCATTTTGAGACGTTGTTGTCTGTTTTTTCCGGCGGGAGCCCAGAACTTGCAGATTTTTACAACTATTTCCTGCTGGTGGTAACGCTTTTTGTCGTTGGGGCGTTCTATCCAGAATTTGGCTCGATACAGGTTGTTGGTGCCCTCTAGGGTAAGGGGGCTTATAAGCTGGATTCGCTCCACAGCGCCATTGTGCAAATACTCTGGGTTGTTGTCAAACCAGTGCTGGTACTCCTTCATGGAGTACTGCGGGCGGAGTGCCAATTCCCGAGAGGCTCGGTCTAAAAATTCTGCAAGTAGGTTTCTAATCATACGCTTCTAAAATAGATAAAGGGCTTCTCCTAAAAGTGAAGCTCATTAAGTAAGGAGGCGTTAATGGTGTTACCTGTCCTTATTCTTTTCAAGGGTGGTGGTGATGAACTTGTAGGCATCGTCAACATTGTCGCTAAAATGGAACAGGTCCAGGTCTTCCTTGTTAATCATGCCTGTCTCGGCCAGGTATTCCCAGTTGAGAACTTTTTTCCAGAACTTGGCTCCAAAGACAACCACCGGCATTTTTTGGGCGTACTTGTTTGTTTGAACTAGAGTGAGAACTTCGAACATTTCATCTAGTGTTCCGAACCCTCCTGGGAATACCACCAATGCCTTGGCCATTTTTAAAAACCAGTACTTACGGATAAAAAAGTATCGGAACTGCAGGTTTAGGGAGTCGTCAATGTAGGAGTTTGGGTGCTGCTCAAAGGGCAGTTTGATGTTTAGACCGATGGACGGAATGCCTACATCTCCTGCACCCCGGTTGCCGGCTTCCATAATGCCTGGGCCGCCGCCGGTCATAATGGCGTAGCCTTCACGCTGCTTGTTGGCCCAGCGGCCCAGCTTGGCACCTAATTCCTGGGCTGCATCATAGTATTCCGCAACGGATTCCAGAGCCTTAAGTCGTGCCAGTTCTGCCTTGTTCTTGCAACCCTTGCGGCGTTTTTTAATTTCGCTCATGGGAAGTGTTCTGGCCGAACCGAAAAAGACGATGGTGTTGCGAATGTCTTCTTGGTTAAAAATTTGATGGGGACCAAGGAATTCGGATAAAATGCGAATAGGGCGACCCATGTCGCTGTCGATAAAATTGGAATTGTGATAAATCATTTGACCGATAATGGGTTCAACTTTTTTCTTTTTCTGCATAATAGCTCCTTGGTTAGACTCTTTACAAATTTAAAATACACTATAATTTTGATTAAATAACAAAAAAAACAATAATCTTGCCTTGTAAGCAGAAAAAAACTTTATATTTATTATATGCTAGTAAAAATTTGGACAGACAGCTTTATTATCACCGGTGAAATCGACACTCTTCGTGACGAGCGCCTTACAGACTACATTCGTGAAAACAAGGACTTTATTGCGGTGACGCAGGTAAAAGTTAGTGACCGTACGGAACATGATTTGTTCAGGACGCACTTTTTGAATGTGAGCACTAGCCATATAGAAATTATTCTTCCGGCTGAATAGAACCGCTCGCTTTTCAGTTGAGAAACCAAACTGGTGACGCGCTCGCTCTCGCAACCGCGACCGGTTGATACCGGTTGCTTGTTGCTCGTATGGATATTCTGTGGATCCTTCACGGCGTATGCCGTTCAGGATGACAAGAACCTGTGCAAAAACAAATA
>JABUUT010000031.1:21231-31921 GCA_021443045.1 Fibrobacteraceae bacterium | reverse complement strand
CCTTCACGGCGGTGCCGTTCAGGATGACACATATGTTAAACATTAACCATTAATAATTGGTACCACATTCCCTGGATTCTTCCCCTTCGGCTCAGAATGACACCGTTAGGTTTACAAATTTGACTTTTATTGATGCCCTCTTTAGTCTTTGCCGCTTCGCAGCCAAATGTTTGGCTCGGTAATGTGCAAAAAAAGACGCTCCCGTAGGGAGCGTCTTTTAAATGTTGTCGCTAGACTAGGTTCAACAAATTACAGGAAGAACCACGTGGCGTTGATCTTGGTAACTGGGCCGAGGTAGAATTCTTCGCGGCCTTCGGTATGCTTGATCACCTGGAGACCGGCCTTGGCTGTCAGGTTGAAGTGGGGGAGGACTGGAGCGGTAACGTCCAGCAACATATCTACTCTTACGCCTTTTTCATCATCATTGTCACCAAAGGCAAGCTTCAAGTCTGCTTCAGCGGCAAGAGGAAGGAGGGCTTCGTAGAATGTGAAAGCGACACCAGCACCGATGAGAATGTCTGTTCCGTCGTTGTCATCCTCGTCATCCCAGTAGTCGAAACCGAAGATGGCAGTAACGGCAAACTTTGGATTGATCTTGAATACGACGTTCCATTCCTGCATGGTTGTGAGGTCCAGGCTAATGCCGAGGAATTCACCACCGTTGCCGGCAGACTTTGCTGCTGGGGCGCTGGAAGTTTTTGTTTCTTCGTCATCCTGTGCAAAGGCGGTTGTTGCAAAGGAGAGGGAGAGAAGGAGAGAAAGAAGGATTTTCTTCATGTTTTATCCTATGTTGAGTGTTTGTTTTGTACAAGATAGTAACCTTTTTGTGGGTTTAATTGTAAAAAAATGTTTGGTATGATTTCTATCAAACTTTTAAACAAAAAAAAGCGATTCCCTTGGAAATCGCCTTTTGTGCCTTGTTAATTTTTAGAGGTGCCCTTTACAAATTACATAAAGAACCAGGTTACATAGACTCTGGTTTCCATATTGAAGCCAAAGTCCAGCTTAGAGCCTGTGGTTTCGGTGTCTTTGCCTGCCACATTCTGGGTTGCACTGGTGGAGGTATAGTCAATTTTCAAGCCTGTTTTGCCAGAAAGGAAAAGATTTTTAACCAATTCACCTCTAACGCCAAACAGAATGTTGAAATTGATGGTCATGTTGGAGGCATCGTTGGCACTCATGCTGGTGTAGTCCAGAACCAGTTCTCCGCCAATGGAGGGTTCAATGGTGGTGGGCTCAAATTTTCCGAGAAGGTAGTCAAAACCGGCACCGATGGATAATGTCATGGCGTCGTCGCCACCCTTTGTGGTGTTGTTGCCTGTTTCGTATTCGGTTTCACCCAGTTTCTTAAGGCCGAGAATGGCGGATACTTCCATGTTTTCATTCAGCTTTACAACCACTGTGGCGTGATTCAGGGAGATGAGGTCAAAGCCGAGACCGATAAAGGGATCTCCTGGAGCCCTTGGTTTTTTAGGCTTGGATTCCTTGCGAGGGGCTTCTTCTTCCTCTTCTTCGTAGGCTTCATCTTCTTCTTCCTCTTCTTCGTAGGCTTCCTCTTCTTCTTCAATGGCTGGTGCTTCTACAGCTTGCTTTTCTTCTTTGGGGGCCTTTGCTTTTTTCTTTGGTGCTGCATAGCCAACACCGCACAGAGCTAGCGCAGTGATTACGGCAATAATCTTTTTATTCATAGAAACTCCTTGAGTTAAAATTCTTGTTGGGAATATATATAAAAAATGGGCAAATGTTAATCCATGGCTATTTTGGTTATTAGGAAACGCCTGGATTCTTCGTCTGTGGAGCCTGTAAGGGCTGCAAAAATATTGTAGGGGCTTACTGTGGTGCCAAAGTCGTTGCATTTTACCTTAATGAACATGGTGTCGCCATGAATTTCCAAGCCTAGAATGTGCTGGTTGAGGTCGAATTCCTGCCCACGATGGTTTGTGATGGTGGGCAGCGTTTTATTGTGGAAGGTTTCCATAATGTTCTTTGGCATGGAGGCTGGCTTGTGGGAATATATCACAGACTTGGGTGGATTTTTGGAAAGCTTTTCTTGGAGGGGTTCAATGGAGGTAATTTCCATGCCGCTGGGGAAGGGCTTGTTCAGGGTTTCTAAAAGCCTGGGCAAGTTTGTTTTGCTCAAGTCCAGTTTTTCTAGCAGTTCCACACCTAGAATTTCGCAGGTGGTTTCTAGGCCCAGAGGCAGTGCACCCATGTTGGTAATTCGTGGCTTGGGGCTAAAGCCTTCACTATATTTAATGGGTATTCCGGCGCACAGAAATGTTCTTGAGAAAAAAGAGATGGTGTTAAAGTGGGGTAAAAAACGGGAGATTCCTGTTTTTTTGAAGGTGAGCTTGTAGGAATAGGCGGTGCCCTGCTTTGGGCGTCTGTCGGCCACCAGTTGCTTGATTTCTTCTGGAGTTCGGCTGGGGGCTTTGTACTTTGAAGGGGCTTCTCCAAGCACAATTTCTTTACCTAATCCGGGGATGCCGCATTTCTGACAGTCGCCCCACTTGCAGTTGGGCACCGGCTCGGCATCTTCGTTGAATGCTTTTTCCCATTCCTTTCGAAGGTACTGCTTTGTGGTTCCGCAGTGGATGAAGTCCCATGGAAAAACTTCAACGGAGTCTCGTTCCCGGTACACCCACGAAATGTCGTAACCTGTTTCTTGCCAAACTTCCTGCCACTTTTCAAAGTTAAAGCGGTAACTGTCGCTTTCAAAGACCATGCCCTTTTGGTAGGCTGCATAGATGGATTTGGAAAGGCTGCGGTCGCCACGGCTGTATACGGCTTCCAAAAGGGAAAGTTCCCAGGCGGCCCAGTTTATTTTTACGTTGGGGTGCTTAAAGAATTTTTCGCGGACTTGCTTAATGTGGGAAAGGGCCTTTTCTTTGCCCATAAAGGGAGCCCACTGGAGGCCTGTAAATGCCTTGGGTATAAGAATGCCTATGCTTACCGCAATCTGGATTCCTCGATTGTGCTTCCGACCGATTTTTACAAGATTCTCGATAAGGTTGCAGAAGGCTTCCATGTCTTTTTCGTCTTCTGTGGGAAAACCGACCATGGTGTACAACTTGATTTTGTTGAAGCCGCTCTTAAAGGCGTGCTCGGCGGCATTGTACATGTCTTCATCGCTAATGGTTTTGTTAATCATCTTACGAAGACGCTGTGAGCCGGTTTCCGGCGCAAAGGTGGCGCTCCGCCCACCTTTCAATGCCGCCACTTTTTCGGCCAGACTCTGCCCAAAACTGTTCACTCGAATGCTGGGCAGGGAAACATCAACGTTATCGTAGAAGGGGTCGTCTATAATGGCATCGGTCAGTTCTTCTACCGGCTTGTAGTCGGCCGTGGAAAGGCTGAGCAGCCCCAATTCCCGTTCTCCAGTGGCCTTAAGTCCGGCTTTGGCAATGTCTAAAACATCATCGGCGTCTAGTTCGCGGCAAGGCCTGTACCAAATGCCAGCTTGGCAGAAACGGCAACCTTGGGCGCAGCCTCGCATCACTTCTACACTAAAGCGGTTGTGGATCAACTGCATGTTGGCGATGAGGTTCTTGATGGGGTAGTCGGCGGGGTCCATCTTGGGAATGAAGAGTCTTTTCACCCCGTTGGTGCTGCTGTAAGAACCCGAGGCTGGCTTTTCTGGAACAATAACTCCATATTGATTTTTAACTACTGGCCTTAGGCTGGGCACGTACACACCGTCAATTCTAGATAAATTCTCCAAAATTTCGATGCGGGAAAGTTTGGCTTTTCTTCCTTCGCCAACACAGCGCATCACTTGAACCAGCACCTTTTCGCCATCGCCAATCATAAAGGCGTCAAAAAAATCGGCTACCGGTTCTGGGTTTGCCATGGCTGGCCCACCAGCAACAATAATGGGGTCTTCTTCTTTTCGGTCTTTGCTCCAAGCTGGAATGCGAGCCAGTTCCAGTACATAGGGTACGTTGGTAAAATTCAGCTCTGTCTGGAGAGTTATGCCTACCAAATCAAAATCCTTGACTGCGGTCCAACTGCCGTGGGTGTACAGGGGAATATCGTACCTCTCCATTTCTCGTTTCATGTCTTCCCAGGGGGCAAAAGCCACTTCGCAAAGCAGGTCCGGTTCCCGGTTGACCACGTGGTAGAGTATTCTCATACCATTGTTAGACATGCCAATTTCATATAAATCGGGGAATACAAAGGCCATTTTGCAGAGGCATTTGGTGTGGTCTTTTAGAATGCTGTTGGCTTCGCCGCCCATGTAACGGGCTGGGCTTTCGACGGATGGAAGGGCTAGTGCGATTTTTTCAAGGATTGTCATAACCCAAAGTTAGGTTATTTTTGGGGATTTTTTTTTGTTTACAGTACTCTATTGCCGCTTTGATAAATTAAATTATAGAACATGAGCAAATTTACCTTCTTTGTTTGGATGGTTGCGTTCCTTTCTGGAGTCGCACTCACCTATTTTGTTCCCGAATCTATTATAGAATTGCAGTGGAAGTTTATATTCCTGGCATCTTGGGGCACTGTTTTAGGGCTGGTGCTGTTTACCATTTGCCGTCGTCGGGTGGAAGAAGCGGAAGCCAACTATAACATTATGAATGGTTCTCCCAAAACCCAGTATGTTCCTGTGATGAATCCTTCCGACCCCTATTCTCCTCTTCCTCCTGGGGGTATGTCTGCAGCTGAGGCACTGGCTAAGGCGGAGGCCGATATCCAGAAGCGCATGGCAAAAAAATCGTCTTCCGAATCTTCCTCGTTGTCGTCCAATGCATTTCCCTTGAATGCCTGGAATTCTTTTTGCAAGCAAATTTTAAAGAATAGGCCTTTTTCCGAAGTAGTTTCTTCTTTGGAAATGGTGCTGCCGGAACTGTTCCCAAAGGGGTGCGGTGTACTTTATATGTATGGGGGTGAGCAAACAGCTCTTCACAAAATTGTAAGCTTTGGCCCTTACGTTATTAGTGATGATACCATCTACCCTGCTGAGTGCGCTAGTTTTAACCTTGGTGAAATTGTGGTTACGGACTATTCCAAGTCTTCCTTGTCTAGTGGTTGTACCCATTTGCACCACCACCCCAAGGGTATTTCTTTTTGCTCTCCCATTGAAGGTCTGGAAGAACATTTTGGCATTCTCACTATTCAGACTGATGAACCTTTAAGTAGCCAAGATATTGATTTCTGGAAAGCCAAGGTGAGCATTGTGACCGCCACTTTTGGTCTCTACGTAGCCAACCAGAATTTGAACATCCGCTTTCAGCAGCACAGCATTCGTGATTCGCTTACAGGGTTATTCAACAAACGTTACATGGAAGAATCCCTTAAAAGAGAAATTGCTGCTGCCAACCGCCACAAGACGCCTATTGGCATTATCATGTTACACCCCGACATGGTTCAAGAAATTCAGGCCAGCCGAGGCAGGCATGCGGTGGAACAACTTCTATGGGAAGTGGGCGGACGTCTTCCCAACTACATTCGAACCGAAGACATCCCTTGCCGCTTGGATGGGGATACGTTCTGCATTATTCTTCCTGGTGCAGATTACAAGATTACCCGTGATCGTGCTGAAAAGATTCGTTTTGAGATTTCTGAACTTCAAATTGCATACGGCGATGGTATTTTGGCCACCACATTGAGTATTGGGGTTTCTGTGCTGCCAGTTCATGCTGCCGATGCTGAAACCTTGATTTATGCTGCTGACGCGGCAATGCGGATGGCCATAAACAAGGGGGCCAACCGAGTGATTTCGGCGGACGCCCTCCAGCAGTAGTTGGCTGAGCAGCCTCAAAGAAAATATTAGATAGTTATTAGCGGTCAGCTATCAGCCATCAGAGGAGTCATCCTGGAACCTGATACCGTCTTTAGCCCTGGACCCTGGAGCCGCCTTTAGCCCTGGAGCGCAGCGATAGGGGATAGGGGATAGGAGTCACTGAACGTTTGTGTAAACATCTGTAAACATGCTCCCGATTCTGGGCTCAAATGCAAAAGTCCGTTTTTTTACGGATCGGCCAAATGAGACGATAACCGTCCAAAGCTGTCATTCTGAATGGCACGTGCCGTGAAGGATCCACAGAATGTTTGTGTAAACATCTGTAAACATACTCCCAATTCTGTTAAAATTTAACTAAAACGATGAAAAAACCCCAGCTTGATTGCCGGGGTTTTTATAATATGGGATTAGGAGGAGAACAAAGATATGTTCTTGATTCCAAAGATATCTTTTGTTTTTAAACTCTGTAAAAAAAATCATATAGGTGTTGAAACATCCGTTGAGAACTTCTCAATTTTCTCATCAACGGGAATTTTTTTTGTGTTTTTTTCTAAATTAAGGGCATGAAGAAGTTTTTTGCCCCTGTCATATTGTTGATTCTGGCAGTCGCCGTTGTTGCGTATTTAAAACTGGATATGTCCGATGGAACGGCATCTTTTGATGCCGATGCATATTTGGCAGCCCGTTCCCGCATTGATTCCCTCCAGATTTGCCTCTATGAAGCTTCGGAAAGTCCCAACGTTCAGGTTGCGGTGAGAGCTCAGTTGGATTCGGCTTGGACTGCTCTGAATGGTATGAGGGTTACCCCCTCGGATCCTAAGGTGGGACCAGGAGGCCTTTCTGAATCAACGTGGGTTTGGATAGTGGGGGGCATTCTTGTTGTAATTCTTTGTATTGCCCTGCTTTTGTTTGGCATACGCTACCATGAAAAGGTGGTTACACAGCGCATGGAGGCTCTGAAGGCTGAAAGCCGCTTTAAGGAACCTAAGAGCGGTTTTGAAAACGATCCTACCCTTGTGCCTCCAAGGGCTAGGCCCCCTAAGCGTTCTATTATAGATGATGCTGCGGAATATGCTCAGACTCACAGGCAAGTCGCAGTGGACGAAGTGGCTTCTCCCAAGGTGGCCTTTGAAGACGAAAATGGCATTCCCGAAAACAAAATTTTGACACAGGATTTGGATAGTGTAAAACCCCACCTGCGCCCAACGGCAAAGGAACGGATTACCTCTGCCATGCAGTCCCTTTCGGACGTTCTTCGCTCTCCTCGTGGCATGTCTCGGGATTACACCATGAAAATTCGTGCCCAGAGCCGCAACATGACTGGAGACCCGTCTTTGGGTGCTGCCAGCAATCCCATGGAAACCAACCGGTTTGATAGGGCTTTTATTGAAAAAAGTAAGATTATTCAGATGACCCGTCGCGGATTTCCTGCCTCTGCCATTGCTTCACAGTTGAAAATTTCTCAGGAACATGTGGAAGAGGTGATTAAGGAATCCCAGGAATCGGGTAATTAGAGGTTTCTTAAAATGCATTACCGCTTTCGTTGCGAATACCTGGGCAGCGCCTTTTATGGCTGGCAGGTGCAGAACGAGGGGGGTAAAACCAAGTTCCCAACGGTTCAGTCTACCTTGGAGGAGGCCTTTCGGGTTGCTCTTCGTACCCCAGTCCACATAACAGGTTCGGGCCGCACCGATACTGGGGTTCATGCTCGTGGGCAGTGCGTCCATTTTGATTATGATGGAGAATTGGACATTCGAAAAACGGTTAATTCCATTAACGGTTTGGGAAAAGGTTTGGTTCGAATTAGGGATTTACAACCTTGCCACGAAGATTTTAATGCCCGATTTGACGCTTTGTACCGGTATTACCAGTACACTATTTTTACTCGCCCTGTAGCCTTGCTAAAAGATTTTGGCTGGGAATGCGGTTGTAGTCATCTAAATTTGGATGCGATGACAAAGGAAGCTCAGTCTTTTTTGGGCGAACATGACTTTATTGATTTTTGTATTCCTCGAAATGATGGCAAGTCTACCCTTTGCACCATTACGGAATTTCGGTTGGAAATACCAAACGACTACTCTGCAGTTTTTCACATTAAGGGAAACCGTTTTTTACACCGTCAAGTGAGGGCCATGGTGGGAACCCTCTTTGATGTGGGGCGAGGCCGCTACGAGGAAGGGGCTGTGCAACTGATTTTTAATAAAAAATTTAAAGGCGAACGCACATGGGCGCCGCCTCAAGGTTTGGTTCTGGAAAACGTAGTCTATAAGGACTATTAAAGGTCTCAATAATATTTGCTAGCTTTCGCGAATGGCCTGCAACATATCTTTAACGGCTTTGTCCATGCCTGTTAATACGGCTCGTCCAACAATGCTGTGGCCTATGCATATTTCCTCAATGCCCTCGATGGCTGCAATGGGGCCTACGTTACGGTAGTTGAGGCCATGGCCTGCATTCACTCGAAGGCCGTACTTGCGGGCGAGAACGGTCATGTCTTGAATGGCTGCAATTTCTCGGTCCACTTCTTGAAGGCTTCCCAAATCACAGGCGGTTGCGTATTTGCCGGTATAAAATTCAACAAAGTCTGCCCCAACTTTTTTAGCCGATTTCACTTGTTCGGTTTCGGGGTCAATAAAGAGACAAACGGCAATATCGTTGTTCTTTAAAGTCATAATGACTTTTGCCAACTCTTCAACTTTAGCCGCGACGTTGAGCCCTCCTTCGGTAGTTAGCTCTGTGCGGCTTTCTGGAACCAAGGTAACCATATCGGGTTGAACGTTTACGGCAAATTGAACCATTTCGTTGGTGGGTGCCATTTCTAAATTTAACTTGGTGGTTACGGTGCCGCGTAGCAGGCGGATGTCGCGGTCTTGTATGTGGCGTTTGTCTTCGCGAAGGTGGGCTGTTATGCCTTGGCAACCTGCCAATTCTGCAAGAAGAGCGGCGGCAACAGGATCGGGTTCTCGAATCTTGCGGGCTTCACGTATCGTGGCAATGTGGTCTATATTTACACTGAGCTTGACTGTCATACGGTCTCCTTGATTAGTACTTTATAAAAGTAGATAAATTTTTAATGTTTGTACTTTGGGCCTCGGCCTTCTTTTGTATGTCATCCATTTTTTGAATGGTCTTTTCATCCAAAGGCAAAATCATAATGGCTGTTCCACTGCGCCTTGCTGCCTTGAGACGACGGCTTACATAGTCGTCGAGTGTGCTGTTGTCGGGGTTGTAGGGGGCGTATAGACGACAGGTGACGTTAGGGAATTCTTCGCAGGTTTCTGGAACTCGGGATAATTTGTTGTTACTCAGGTCCATAAACCAAAGGGATTTATCTTGTGCAGGCTTTAAAACGGCTTGGAGAAGCTTACGGTGTGTAACAGCCTGTTCTGCATAGCGTGTGGCAATGCCTTTGGCCGAGGGCAGCAGTCGAAGGGCCTCGGTAATGGTTTCTTCTATTTCTTCTTCGGAGTGATGGATTCGTAGGGGCCTGTACTTATTGTGGCGGCTATTTAATTTGTTTGATTCCATGGCCATCCAGAGGACCACTTCGCGTTTTTTTTCGTTTCCTTTTAAAATTTTGTTCAAATCGTCATAGAAACCATTGGCCATGCCAAAGGGAGAAATGAGCAGCGTGTACGGAAAGGGGTAGCTCTTGAGAGCTTCTACTCTTTCGGGGGTTAAACTGGAAACCTGGAAGGCGATGGAGAGAAGGGAGGCGTTATCCTTGAATATATTTTCTGAAATTTGGAATTGCACCTTGAGGGTGTCGCCGTTTTTATCTAGGGCATCCATGTCGGCAGCTTGAAAAACGTCTGGAATGTTGAAAAGTTCCTCCATGTAGAGTATGGAGCCGTTGTTCTTTTCAATAAATTTCTGTGCCTGCAACAAATAGGTGATAATAGTGTTTCCCTTGCCAAGGGTCCAAACATCCCGTTGCTTGCGTTTGGAATAGTTTGATTTAATCACCTTCATTTCTTCTTGAAGCTTGTCTTTTAGGGGAACGGTATCGATTATCGCAGTATCGGCTGTGGAGGTTGCCTGTGGTATTTTACTGGAAACCTTAGATACCAGGTTGCTTCCCAATTCCGTTTTTGGAAGTAAAAAAACAAGCACGAATACAATCAGTGCAATAAAAAATAGGGCGACTATATGTTTCAACTTGTTCATTCTAATACAAATATAACTACATTAAAGGCGTATGCCTATCCTCTTTGCCTTAGTTGGAGCCACTGGAGTCGGAAAATCCAAATTGTCGCTAGATTTAGCTTGTCGTTACAATGCTGAAATTATTGGCGTAGATTCCCGTCAAGTGTATCGTGATTTTTGTATCGGAACTGCCCAGCCCAACTCAAAGGACCTCTCTGCGGTAAAACACCATCTTGTAGATTTTTTGCCTCCCACAGAAAGTTACTCTGCAGGTGCTTTTTGTAGAGATGTGAAAAGCATATTGAATAAGAAGGGGGGTAAAAATTTTATTCTGGTAGGCGGCACGGGGCTGTACATGCAGGCTTTGCAACTGGGACTTCCAGAACTTCCCGACCTGAATACTCAAAGTGACATTCGAAAAGAACTGAACAATCGTTTGCAAACTTTGGGTGCTGTTAATTTATATGAAATTGCAAAAAAAATAGACCCTGAGACCACAATAAAAATTGAACCAAACAATGTTCAACGATTAATGCGTGTCATTGAGATTTTTGAAACCACTGGAAAAAAACTTTCAGAAATTCAGAAAAAAAGAGTTGGAGGGCTAGGCCCTATAAAAACATTCTGGCTTTCCCGGGAACGTTTTGAGCTGTACCGCCGCATTGATTTTCGTGTAGACCAGATGATGAAAGACGGCTGGATGGACGAAGTGCAGGCTTTGGCAAAAACGGTTCCTCTGGATGCCCCTGCCTGGCAAAGCCTTGGGTATCGGGAACTGCTCCACGCCCAGACTGCAGAAGA
>JABUUT010000031.1:18340-20951 GCA_021443045.1 Fibrobacteraceae bacterium | reverse complement strand
TTTTCAGTTATTGGTTGAAAAATCACGGGCCTATGGCCCGTATTATAAAAAACGAGTCGATAGAATCGCCAAACTATTTACTAGCCACCAACAACTACCTATTTTCGACTCAGTTCCACCACATAGTCGGCTTCGTTAACAAAGTCTTGGGCATGCTCAATGGCAATAACCGTATGGCCCGTTTCGGTAAGGTTGCGAATCAGTTTTAGCAAGTGCTGAATGTCTTTTTGATGCAATCCTCGGGCCGGTTCGTCAAAAAGAAACAGGGTGTTGGGGAACTTGGCTTTAGAAAGAGCTATGGATAAACGAAGACGGGCTCTTTCGCCTCCAGAGAGGTGGGTGGTGGTTTGCCCCAGTCGTATGTAGTCTAGCCCCGTGTCTACTAAGGGTTTTAACTTTTCTGAAAAGGGTTTCATATTTATAAAAAGGTTGTAGGCTTCCTTCACTTCTAAGTCTAGTATGTCGGCTATAGACAGGCTTTTAAAACGAACTTCCAGAATTTCATCTTTAAATCGGCGGCCTAGGCAAACAGGGCATTCTGTTTCTTCGTAGCCAGAGGGGTCGTAAATAACGCCTTCGCCTTTGCAATTTTCACACCGGCCGCCGGGAGCGTGGGTGGCAAAGCGTGATGCGTTGTAGCCTCGAACTTTGCTTTCGGGAAGCTGTGCAAAAAGGTCACGCAAAAGGTTTCCCATGTTGATGGCGCTAAGGACGGTACTTCGACGGTTGCCGTGAAAGTCTCCTGTGGTGAGAACTGCCAACTTCTCTATGCCTAATTTTTCAAATTCTCCAGCTTGTGCTCGGGGTGCTATGTTTTTGAACAAAAGTGTAGATTTTCCGCTCCCACTTTGCCCACTGATAACGCTGAATTTTTTTATGGGGAAATTTGCCGACACCTGCTTCATGTCGTAGAGGGAAAAATGGTCTACGGCAATATTTGGGGCTTTCGACAAAGCCTTTTGTTTTTTGTGGGAGGCTTTTTGAGAAAGTTCGCGAATCCAGTTTCCGGTGGGGGAGTCGGGATTATCTAAAACTTGCCTTTGGGGGCCTTGAAATAGCACTTGGCCCCCTTTTTCTCCTGCTCCAGGGCCCATTTCAATAATCCAGTCGGCCCGCTGGATTATGCCGGGGTGGTGCTCTATAAGAACCAGGGTGTTGCCTCTCTTTTGAACTTTTACCAAAACCTTCCAAAGGGCTTCCACATCGGTATTGTGAAGGCCGCTAGCAGGTTCGTCTAGGCAAATGAGAAGGTTGTTCAGATGCCCTGTAGAAAGGCTTGCCAAATGGAGGCGTTGCATTTCGCCTCCACTAAGGGTGTGGCCTCCACGGCCAGGAGTAAGGTAGCCTATACCTAAATCGTTAATGGCCTCTATACGGTCGAGAAGGGTGCTTAATGCTGGCTTTAAGTTGTCTGTAATTATAGGTTTAAAAGTTTCTTGAATCTTTGGGGATAGACTGTAAAATGGAGTTTCTAAAATTTGTTTCCAAGACAAATTGCATACGGATGCGTTTAAAATTTCGTTTTCTAGCCTAAAACCATGGCAGTGGGGGCAAATGTCGTCAATAACTTCACCATTGTTTTGTTTGTTGTTACTTTGTTCTAAATTTGGCGTTTCTGTAATTTTAGTATAAATTCCTGTGCCTCCACATTCTTTGCAGCAGCCTGTTTTGGAGTAGGGTGAAAAAAGTGAGGGCTCCATTGAAAAATTGGCGTAACCATGGCCCTGGGGGCATCGAGGAATAGTGCTGTACACTTCTCGACTATCGTTTGCAATGTAGTGCAGTGTAATGCTGTTGTGGGTGAGTTTTAAGGCTGCATCTACGGCTTCGGCTATGCGGGTGCGGGTGTTTTCTCGTATAATGATTCTGTCTACAACAATAAAGAATTCTTTAGGCTTCTTCTTTTTTTGAGCTTCGGTAAGGTCGGCTAAAGAAATGGTTTCGCTGTCGGCTATGGCCCGGTTCCAGCCCTGAGCGAGAAACAGAGCCGATAACTTGTCTAGGCTTGTTCCCTGGGTCTTGATTTCTGCCAAAAACTGAAGTTTTGTGCCCTCCGGATTTTGGGCAATGCCTTTGATAATTTGTTCCCGTGAAAAACTTTCCATGGGCTTGTGGCAGGTGGGGCATGCAGGCTGGGCGTAGGTGGCAAAGAGGTTTCGAAGGGCGCTGTCGCATTCTGCAATGGATAAAGCGTAGGCTTTGGATGGAGCTTCGCCGTGGGATGCGCTAATGGCTAGGCTTGCAGGCAGGTTCTGGGCACTGTCTAGGGGAATGGTGCGCTTGCCGCCTAAAAGTTCACAGGCAAAGGGAGACAAGGTTTCTAAGTACCGCCGCTTGCTTTCGCCATGGAGGGTGTCTAAAACGAGTGTGGATTTTCCACAGCCAGAACAGCCGCATACCACGGTGATTTTTCCCAATGGAAACTGTGCGCTCACATTCTTTAGGTTATGGAGCCTGCATCCGCGAATGTTGATAAAATCATTTGCCATGTTTAACCCTTTTAGAAGAGCCTTTTAAAAAATAGTATTTTGTTGTGGAAAACGGAGTCTGGTTGTTGGTGGTTGCAGCGGAGCTGCCAACTCTTGCGACTTGGAAGTGGGCCTGCAAGCCC
>JABUUT010000031.1:12704-17305 GCA_021443045.1 Fibrobacteraceae bacterium | reverse complement strand
CGCTACGCTCACTTTGAGCTCATAGCCCACACCTCTAGGAGTCAACGCATCCGAACCTGATTGGTTATCAGTAGTCAGTTGTCAGTGGTCGGTATTTGTATGGATATTCGCTGGATTCTTCGGGCTTTGCCCTCAGAATGACTGGCTCCACCAGCCACCGTTTACCAACCACCATGCACTCCAGAATGATTGCACATTAATCATTTTTTAAGCTACCCCCCCGTGAGCATCGTTAGATGCGAACAAGTTCGTGTGAAAAAAAACTAAATTTTACCTATGAAATGTTTTCTTTTATTTCTTCTTTCTGTTTCGGTAATGGTCTGTGGAGCACCCAAGGCTAAAAAGACTAAATCCAATGAATTTAAAGACTTGCGGGACAAACAAACCTACCGTACTGTTAAGGTTGATGGCTTGGAATGGTTTGCGGACAACCTGAATTTTAATACAGAAAATAGCTATTGCTTTAAAGATGACGAAGACAACTGTATGGCTTATGGGCGGCTTTACACATGGAACGCGGCCCGTAAGGCGTGCCCTGCCGGCTGGCACTTGCCAACACAGGAAGATTTTGAAAGTTTGTGGACTGCCGCCGGCGCCGACTTTAATGCGGGGTATTTGATAAAAACCAATTACGGATGGGCCGGAAAAACTAATGGAAATGATACCCTAAAGTTTAGTGCCATGCCTGCCGGGAACCGTTTTGACGACGAAACTTATGGCAATATGGAAAAATTTGCTTTTTTTTGGAGCGACCACGACCAATTTGAAGGGGCTGAGCCGGGAACGGCCCGTGTGTGGTATCTTACCCATAAATCCATGGCTTTTAGCTATATGTCCAAAGGCAAAAATTTTGGCTTTTCGGTGCGTTGCGTTCGTGGTGCAAGGTAGACTGGCGTAAATTTTATCACTTCATATCCATAAAAGGTTCTTTTTTAGCAAAAATAATGTATTTTATATAGTGGTGTTGAGTTGAGGGCTCTTTAACAAAGGGATGTTTGTTATGAATATTTTTCAATTTTCCCGGCGTGCAGTCCTCTCAATTTTGGGTTCTTGTTTCGCCTTAAGTTCCTATGCAGCCGACGATTATTCGTGGGGCAATGTGCGCTTTGATGGTGGCGGCTTTGTAAGCGCAGTTCTATTCCACCCAAAGGCCGAAAACCTACTGTATGCCCGCACCGATGTGGGGGGCATTTACCGTTGGGCACCCGATGCCAAGAGGTGGATTCCTTTAATGGACCAGTTCAACGAAAACGACAAGGGGCTCTACGGCACAGAATCTTTTGCCCTAGACCCCACCGACCCCAAGCGCATTTATGTGCTGGGAGGCACAGGGTATTTTAGCAAGGGACACACTGCCGTGCTTCGTTCCCAAGACTTTGGAGCCACTTGGGACACCACCTATGTTCATGACATTGGAATTTTAGCCCATGGTAACGGCATGGGCCGCCAAACCGGTGAAAAATTGGCGGTAGACCCCAATTTGCCAAGCACGGTACTTTGCGGAAGCCGCACAGGTGGCGTGTTCAAGAGTACCGATTACGGTAAAACTTGGGCCAGCCTCTACAAGGTTGCCTTGAGTGATGCCAAAGAATCTTCATTGAACGGAGTTAACGGCGTTAGCTTTGTGATGTTCGATGAATCCCAGGGCAAACTTGCCGATGGTAGCACCGGCACCATCTACATAGGCATTTCCGAAAAAACCGACAACCTGCAAGTGAGCAAGGATGGTGGTAAAACTTGGAATGCCATTAAGGGAGGCCCCGCAAACTTAATGCCCCACCGGGCTAAAATTGTGGACGGCGATATGTTTATTACCTACGCCGATGGCCCTGGCCCCCATTCTATTAACAGCGGTGCTGTTTACAAGTACAACATTGCTGGCGGCACTTGGACCGACATTACTCCCTTTGATTCTGTGCAGCACGAAGGCAGCACCGCCAAGGCCTACGAAAAAGACGGAAGCTCATACGGTGGCATTGCTATTGACCCCAAAGACAAGAACCACATTGTGGTGAGCACCTTAGGCAAGTACACGGGCCGCCACCACTACGCCGATGAAACCGAAAATTACGGCGACCGCATTTATGTTACTACCGATGGCGGCAAAACCTGGAAACACGGCCAGCATTACGACGATGGATTTAACGTAGAAGTAAATGGCACTCCATGGATTCACGGAAATGCTATTCACTGGGCGGGTTCCTTGGAATTTAACCCCTTTAACAACAAGGAAATGTGGGTGACCAGTGGCAACGGCATTTTCCAGACCGACGATATTACAAAGCCAGTTCCTGTTTGGAAGTTCCAGAGCAGGGGTATTGAAGAAACGGTTCCCCTCGATGTTGTAAGCATTCCTGGAGGCCCTTTGGTAACAGCCATAGGCGACTATGATGGTTCTGTTTATGACAACCCCAACAACGCCGCCAACCGCCACAGCCCCACTATAGGCACCACCGAAAGTATGGGCTATGCTGCTCAAACAGGTACTTTGGTCCGCACGGGTGTGATTACCGTGTACGGCCAGTACGAAGCTATTAATTACAACGTAATGTACCGCTCCGATGATATGGGTAAAACGTGGGATAGTGTAAAGACCACCCTAAAAGGCAGCAAGGGCCTGGTGGTTCTAACTGCCGATGGCAAGGTGATTCTCCACCGGCCCGACCAGAGTGCACAAGTCTACCGCTCCGACGACAACGGTGCCACCTGGACTGAAACAAAAACAGGCGAACAGACCCAATACGCACGGATTGTGGCCGACCCAGTGGATGCTAAAACTTTGTATGTAATGAACTCTATGGGTACGCTTTATAAGTCCAGCGACGGGGGAAAAACTTTTGATGCCCAAGCAAACCGCTTGCAGAATGAAGGGGCTGAAGAGTATTACAACGGCGGAGGCCTTATACGAACAGTTCCCAAGAGGGAAGGCCACCTGTGGGTTCCTCTGGATCAGTCCCAGATGTGGCTTGCCAAGGGCTACTCCGAAAATGGACTTGCCTACACCGAAGATGGCGGCAAAAGCTGGAGCAAGTGTGAAGGGGCCAATGCTGCCATTGCTGTGGGTATTGGAAAAGCCAAGGAAGGTGCCGATTACGAAACCATCTTTATTTGGGGAAATGCCAAGGCCGACGACTCGATTGGCATTTATCGCAGCACCGACAAGTGCAAGACCTTTGAACGTGTAAACGATGATATGCACCAGTTTGGTGGCCCCGGCAATGGAAACTTTGTGCAGGGCGACATGAACAACTTTGGTGTGGTGTACATGAGCACCGTGGGCCGTGGGCTCATCATGGGTGCTCCTACGGATTCCGAATTTTTGACAACCCACAAACACTTTGTTTCGGCAAAGCCAACATCCATGATTTACAGCAACCGCAGCTTGTATTTGGATGATGTTCCCAGTGGAAAACTGACTGTTATGGATGTGCAGGGCCGAGTGGTACTTGCTCAGAATATTGTTCAGAACAGCGTTGTTTCTTTGGAAAAACTGCCTATGAGCAAGTATGTGGCTCGGGTGGTTGACCAGAAAGGCAAGGTTCTTGCACAAAAAACATTTGTGCTAAAATAGTTTAACCTTGTTTTTAGTACATTATTGGGGATGACTTTCGCTGTTTCCCTAGATGGTGTTACTTTTACCTATCCCAAGGCTGGGCATCCGGCCTTGGATTCTTTTTCTCTGCGTATTCCTAAAGGTTCTTTTTTTGCCTTGCTGGGGCCTAATGGGGCTGGAAAAACAACCATGCTTCGGCTTTTGTGTGGAAGGTTCTTGAACTATGAGGGGTGTGTAAAAGTGGGGGGGGAGTTTGGCAAAAATAATATGCTAGACCCTCTGTGTTACGGCGTGCTGTTAGAAAATCCTGGGGTTTATGGGAAACTGACTGTTGAAGAATACATTGAGTATTTTGCCGGTTTCTACAATATGAATTTACAAAGCGACAAAGCGGCCCAGGAGCGGTTGCAAATGCTGTCGCAAAAGTTGGATATTCCTTCTTTGAAGGTTAAAATGGCTGCTTTGTCTTTGGGAAACCGGCAAAAAGTTCAACTTTTGAGAGCCTTGCTCCCGCGCCCTAAACTTTTAATTTTAGACGAACCTGTGGCCAATCTGGACCCTCTGGCGCGGGAGTCGGTGTGGAAATTGATACGAGAGTGGCGCCTTGAAGAAGGCGGAACCGCCATTGTGTGTTCTCATATTTTGGCTGAATTGGAAAATCAGATAACAGACTATGCCATTATTTGTGAAGGCAAGGTTCTTAAAACAGGAACCATTGCAGAAACGATGGAAGAAGATTATCTGGAATACTCTATTTCTTTTAAGGGAAATGTGAGGGAAGAACAAATTGTGGCTTCATTAAAAAATGCAGGACTTGAACCACAAAGTATCCAAAGAAAGAAGGAAGTTACTTTATCTGAAATATACCGCAAAACCGTTTTGGAATAAATGGTGGCTGGTAATCGGTTATCAGTTGTCGGTTATCGGTAGTCAGTTATCAGTTGTCGGTTATCAGTTGTCGGTTATCGGTAGTCAGTTATCAGTGGTTGATATTTGCATGGACATTCACTGGATCCTTCAGGGCTATGCCCTTCAGGATGACAGACTT
>JABUUT010000031.1:0-12217 GCA_021443045.1 Fibrobacteraceae bacterium | reverse complement strand
GCATCCCAGTTGGTTAAATTCTTTTTAAACGCGTAATCTAAACGGAATGTTAAGAATTGCCATTTGTATCGAATACCTAGGCCTGCACTTTCCCGTGTTTCACTTTCGTACAAGTCATCATCTTCGTCAATGACCTTGGCCCAATCGTAAAATTGAACAATTTGCCATTTTCGCAAATTCTTCCATGGCAAAGTCCAGCGAATTTCTTGGTTAAAGCGGTAGTAGGTGGGGGTTAAACCCGTGTTGATAACCTCTTCGCCCTCTTCATCGGTTGATGTGTAGCTGGCATAGATGCTTCTAAAACGGTATCCACGAACAGAACGGGAGCCACCCTGGTAGAACACGCGGGCGTCATCTTCAATGGCCTGGTCAAAAAACTTGCCCGCACTGCCGCTTAATGCTCCATAGAATGTCCAAAAAAGAGGAATGTATAAACTGGTTGTGGCTTCACCGTAGGTGTAGGGGTTCCCCAGGGAATCGGCTGTTAAGTAGGTGCCAAAGCCTGCAGTAGGAGCAAAGCGAATACCTTTGGTTGGGTTAAAGTAGTCGTTTGTAAAGTCAAAGGTCAATGCCACTTCGCTCTTGAATTTAAACATTTTTTCTTCGTTCTTGTTCACATAGCGTGTATCCACGGTTCCACGAAAACGAATGTTGTTTGTAATGCCAAAGGTCAAGTCGCCGCGGTTGATAACTTCGTAGCGTTCTTCAATGCTGTCGGGGTATGCCGGGGGAGTGATTTTTTCGTGGTTGAATGTAACGCGGTCTTCAAAGCGGATGGCTGTAGGAATAAAGGTAAAAGCAGTCCCAAATAAAAGTGGGTTGGCGTACCCTAAAGAAACTTCTTGCTTGTGTTGGGCTATTTGAAAGTTGGTGGATAATTCGTTAAAGTGCCCAAAGAAGTTTTTGTGCTTGGCGTATGCCTGGGCCCCAAAACCGTAAATTTCTTCAAAGAAAAATCCGTAGTGGGCTTCTCCTGGAACACGCTCCGTAACATCGAGGTGAACATCCGAAAGCCCATCGGATCTAAGTGAGTCGGTCAGTTTAATTTGTGTAAAAAGCTGAGTGGAAAACAGTTTGTTCTTAAAAGAGTTGTATTGTTTTCCATCGATGGTTTCTCCCCGAGGTATTCGCCACAATGAGGATAACCATGCGGTGTCCGAAAGGCCCGCCTCTGGTTCGGCGTTTTTATTTCTGTGGTCAGAAACTCTTTGACTGGAAGATTTTATGTTGCCCATCATCACCTTGGCCCCAGGGTCTACAATAAGTTCTACCTTGATTTTTTTATTCTTGGAGTCTATTTGTTCCAGGGCGCTTACATAGGCATGCAAATATCCCGATTCACGGTACAAATTCTGAAGGTTCTGGATGTCTATGGCAATGTCTTCACGGGTATATTTTCGGTCTTGGTTTGTTTTTAGATTGGCTGTGTCTATAACGATGTCTTCTGTTTTGGGCCCATTTATTGTAGCCCCGCCAAAGCGGTATCGTTCTCCTTCAACAATGTTTATATAAAAGCCCCTTCGCACGCTATCGGCGGTAATAAAGTCTCTTTTTATCTCCATTTGAATATCTAGGCTGTGGTAACCCTGGGAATAGTACAGAGAACGCACCTGTTCCAGAGAAATGCTCATCATAAAGTCTTGCTTTGTGGTGTCAAGCTGGCCAAATTCATCTGGAATGTCTAGCTGTTCTTCTAGCTGAAAATTGGAAAATGCCTGGTTGCCCGTAAAGTGTAAATACCAAGGGTGTTTGTCTTGGGCCAAAGCAAATGTGGCAAACAAAAGAGCAAGGAACAGCATGAGTCGTGCTAGTTTCATTTTTTGTTCTCCTGTTTTGCCTCTTCTGGAGTAGAAGATGTTTCGCATTTACCTATGATACCTAAAAGGCAGGGATTCCAGTAACGGTAGGAGTAATTTACACCCACATTCTTTTCCAAATGCTGTTCGTTTTGCTCGGCACCGGTGCTGGTAATGTACTGCTTTGAAATAAGCATTCCATTTAAAGACAGGTTCGGGGACAGATGGTTTTTATGGGAGTAAGACGAGTCTTGGAATACTGGCAAAGTGTAGTTTACGCCAAATTGCAGAGCCTGGTCGTATGTGGGGCTGTTGCTCTGGTCTTGGGTGTATCCAAACACAAGGCTCAGGTCTTTTACCCATCTATCCAAAGAAATGGGAACTTTAAAGTAGCTGGAGTCTTTTTCGTTGGTGGAGGTGTTTTCAAATAGCATAACCTTCATGTCGATGTCGCCAATGTATTCACCACCCAATGTACGGTTGGCTGTGGTAGAGAGTACTTTGCCAATAGCTTTTCCTGCCAGCTTGTTCCAGTCGGTGTTTTCGCTGGTGTTCTCGGCGATGCAGCCTAAGAAAATGTTGTAGTAAATGGCAGCCGAAGAAGATTCGTTTCCGCAGTTGGAACTGGGTATGGCCTGCGGGTTGGTGATGGTGCCCTGTATGTCCAGGTTAATGGGGCATTTTTCATCTTCGTTAATTTCGGTGGTGGTGCAGTAGGGGAGCTCTTGTGTGCTGGATATGTCTAGGGCTCCATTTTGCCAAGGAACATCGTTCCAAGTAACTCTAAAGGAATTTAAATCAAATTCGTATAGCTTTTTAACACCAACAAAACCGGTGTTGGAATTGGTTAAGTCGCCTCGAACAATGGGGCGCAGGGTGTTTCCTAAAATCCAGGCGTCAAAGGTAAAGGGGAATGTGGCAAAGGGAGTTGTAATTTGTATGGAATCTTTTTGAGAATCGCTAATGTGCAGCGAAAGGTCTATGGGGCTTGCGTTAGAAAGTTTGGCTTCCTGAGCTTCTTTTTTTCTTAGTTTTGTAATAAAGTTGTTGAACATGGACGTGTATTTGCTTAGGGCTGCAGGAGTCACTTCAATGTCCAGTTCCTTGTTGTACACCATTTTGTCTATAGACACTTCGCCTTGAATAGACTTGTTCTGAATAAAGCCTTCTCTGGAGTGGGGTATAATAAAGTTCAGTTTGCTGTTGCCCAAAACTTCTGCGGTGCTCTTGTTTTGATCGTCGTAGGTGTATTTTAGGGAGGGGAACAAGGCTGACACAATAAGTTCGTTGTCTGTTTCTTCTAGGTGCCCCGAAATATTTTCGGCCACCAGTTTGTGGTTTTTGCCTATAATGGAGTAGTGGTCCGACTTAATATCAATGGCCTTGAGAAGCATGTCGTTCATGTTGTACTGCAATGTGGCAAAAATGCTTTCACCGCTATCGTTTTGGGTTGAAATTTCGGTGATGTCTACAATGCCTTCTTTTACGTTTCCATGAATTCGTATGGGGAATTCTACGTTAAATTTAGGAGGCTTGTACACGGTGGTGTCGGAGTGGATGGTGGCTTCAATGCCTCTTAAACCTTCCTTGATTTTTGCCTGAACATCAATTTTAAGGTCTGTTTTTGTAATTTCGCTGAGGGTGCCTGGAATAAACCAGCTTCCGTTGGCATTTACTTGCCCCTTAAAGGTAATGGAAGTGTCTACAAAGCCTTCGGCCCACAGCGTTCCGCCGTTGTCGCTGCTGTGCGACCAGCTTACGTGGCGTTTCACAGAAAAAATATCGTCTACAATCACTTGGGTGTTGCCAGTCCAGCCTCCGTTGCCTATGCCAAGGTAGGCGTTAAGCTCAGCCTTGTTTTGCTCTGCAAACAAATTCATTTTTTTTATGTTGAATAGTTGCGGAGGAATGTTTGAAAATTCCAAATCGGTAAAGTTGATGTTTCCCTGAAGGCCCTTGATTTCGTTGTAGGCTATGTCGCCCGAAATTTGACCAGAGGCAAAGGTGGTGTCGTTAATAGGTTCTAACAGCAGGGGGATGCTGAAGTTGTCGGTAGACGCCCATGCGTGAACAACCTGAACTGGCAGTGTGCCGGTGGGTTTAAAGTTGGGGTTGGAATCGTTGGCCAAAATAAAGATGGCTTCGGCTTCTACTTTATTCTGGTTTTGCAGGGCTTCCACTTTCTCAAAGAAAACCGTATCGCCGTTTTGATGGGCTTTTAAATTGGTTTTAAACTGGAATGGCTTAAATTCGCCGTTAACGCTAACCTGAGCTTCACCAACGTTTGTATCAAAATTTTGGAACCAGTGGCCTGTGGCGTAGCCGTCTAGTTTTTCGTTAAGTTTTAGCAGCGTGAGGGGGATGGTGGAAAGCTGAACCTGGTTTGCCACAGCGTTAATGGTGGTCGAATCGATAATGGTAATAAAGACTTCGGCTTCGCCACCGCTGCGCTGGGTAACCTTCCATGCGGTGTGTGGGTTTATATTGTACCAGGATACGCATCCTGTAAAATCAAAAACGGCTTTAGGGGTGTGGATAATGCCGTTGTGGAATGTAATGCTGTCTTTGTTTAGAACAAGTACCAGCTGCATGGAATCGGCTGTAATGTTGTAGGCGTTGGGAATGGAATCGAATTTGACCAAAGCCCTCATGGCTGCTTCTTTGGTGCTAAAGGAACCGTAAATTTTGGTGTTGGGACCCAGTGTAAGAGAACCTCTAGACCAGTCTATGGCCCATGGTTCATAGGGAGAAATGTCGGCGGTGTAGGTGAGGCTAAAGCCATCTTCAAAATTAAGGGTGGTCTCGATTTGGGAGCCTTGCGGTGTTTCAATGGACACGTCCATCTTGTTGCCTATTTTTTCGGCTGAGTGTATTGTGGCATCGAGAGGCATCATCTGGGGGCCAAACTGGGCGCTCATGTTTTTTACACTTCCCCACATGGTTCCGTTAAATTTGTCGTCAAAGGAGCCCTCTACATGAATAACCCCACCCTCCTTGTTTTGCAAGGTGACGTTGGCATTTATGTTTTTTAGGTCTCCATTTAGGTTAATAAGGGCATCTAGGGCCTTAAGGGGCCAAAATTCGCCGATGGAGGTTTTGATGGTCACATTGTACTTGGGGTTGGGGTTGCCTACATCAATTTTTGTTTTGGCGGACACGTTCAGGGCTCCTAGGGCAGGGGCGTTTTGGGGCCATTCAAAGGGCAACCACTGGGAGGGGTCTTTTACGTTTAACTCAGCCTGGGTGTTCAACTTTGTTAGGTCGTCTTTAGGGGCGTTTACTGCCAAATAAACCGAATCTCCTTCGGCTTTAACAGAGGCTTGTACATCTACATTACTGGAACTAAAGTCTATGTTCATGTTGAGGTTTGCCTTTTGGGCAACATGTTCCCCAGAAATGTTCTGAACCTTGAGGTTTACCTTTTGGCTCCCCTCCGATGTAATGGAAAGATTTTCGGTGGCCCACTGTTTTTGGTCTTCTGTGATAACGCTCACTTTGCCCACTTCAATTTGGGTGGGTAGGTAAAATTTGATACGGGATGGAAATTCCAGTTTTCCCATTTTTTGGGGGGCTGTTTTTTTGGGGGCTTCTTTATTTGCCTTAAGTTGCATTCCAATTTCTTCGGCCCCTACTTTTACACCCTTATCCTCATCAAAAAGAGTAATGTCTAAGTCGAAATTTGTAATGGAAACGGCAAAGGACTCGTTTTCGATAATCAGGGCATCGTAATGGTGGGTAAGGAATCCCTGGGGGTCGTAGCCTAGGGGGGTGATAGTCACGGTTCCAAAGGTGTGGGGGCTGGAAAGGTAACTTTTAAGCACAATACTCAAAAACCAGGTCGCCAGTGCCAAAACGCCTACAACTACCGTCGTCATTACGGCGGTTCCAACAAATGTCGAAGTCCTTTTCTTCAACGGATACAAAGATAATTATTATATTGGTGGTAAAAATCCTTAATGAGGGTAAAATGACTAGAAAAATATTGGTGGCTGCTCTTCTGAGCTCCTTTGTTTTTACTGCTTGCAACAATATAGGCGGAAAGGATAATTTAGTTGCCAGAATCGGTAACGAAAATGTTTACGAAGGTGACGTAGACCTTATTGCGAACAATGAAAAAGGGGGGCACCGTTCCGAGTCTTTTAGAACCAGTGTTTCTGATTACTTCTCCAAGGTGGCTCTGGTGGCCCAGTACCTGTCGGAACACCCCGATGTGGAGCAGAAGTGGCTAGACTACGAGCCCTACTTGCGAACCCGACTTTTGACCATGGTTTACCAGCGTTTTTACGCCATGGAAAATCTGGAATACTCTGATGCCGAGTTGAAAGACTTTTTTGTGAAGAACAAGCCCCTTTTAAAAGAAGACTCCAACGCCTCGTTTTTGGATGTTCGGGCCAAGGTGGCTGAACTTCTCTATTTGAGCCAAAACGCCGACTCCCTTAATTCTTTTATGGAACAGACGGTTCTTGGCCAGAGGGTTCCTGGCAAGGTTAGTTTTGTTTATGTGAACAGCACCGATTCGGCGGCGGTGGCTCTGGCTAAAAAAGCTTTTGAAGACGGGGTGGAGGTAGACTCCATTCCCAATATTAAGCGGGGTGGGGCTCAAGAAGATATTGTGGCCGGCCCCTTTAGTGAAGAAAAACTTCAGAAGGCCCTGTTTGGCGAAGATTCCATAAAGACTGGTGAAAGTATTTACACCGTTATCGATAGCTTGTATGCCGCAGTAAAGGTGGTGGACCGTAAATTAGCCAAGATGCCTTCTTTGGAAGAACGTCGCCCCGAATTGGAAAGGCAGTTTGTTCAAAACCATCGCCAGGTTATTATGAATACCAGAGGCGAAGAATTGATGAAGAAGCATGGCGTTCAGATTGAGCCTATCCAACCCCCAGACCCAGAGGAATACTACTACAAGCACAAGGAAAAGTACATGACGATTCCCAGCTACGAAGTGTACCATGTGGAATCAGTGGACTCCTCATTCCTCGCCACCCAGTTTGTAGAAAAAGATTCCATGAGTTTGGATAAATTCACGGAAATTGCCGAAAAATTTAGCGGAAACAAGGTGACCAAGGCACAAAAGGGCTTGGTGGGCCGGGTAAAACAGAATTATACGCTGCCTTACGGCATTGGCTCCATGCCCGCATTGTTCCAAGAAATTGAAGGCAAAAAGGAGGGCTATGTATCTACGGTTCTTCGCGGTGAAGCCCCCATTTTGCCTAAGTACCATGTGTTCTACTTGTCTAAGGTTGTGCCTTCGGCTGTTAAGCCTTATGACCGCGCAAGGGCCGAGGTGGAAAGCCAGATTAAGTCGGGTTCCGTGTTTGACCTCGACAGTAATTTTGCCCTAGTAACCAAGGGTGGAAAGCCTGCCTTTATCGAAGCGGACCTTCTTCCAATTTTGGTTATGGAAGGGGTTCCTGAAAAAGAACTTAAAAACTTGAACCGCACTAGAATGGCCGAGCGCTTTGCTTCGTTTATTGCTTTTTCCAGCGAAGCCTTAGAAAAGAAGCTGGACCACACATGGGAATACCGAGCCATAGTTCGCCAGAGCCGCAACAACTTTATTATTAAGACCCTGGTGGATGACTATGAAAAAACTTACCGTTTCCCGGAAGATACACTGAAAAAGGTGTACGACGAAATTGGTGGAAGCCCCATGGATGGTTCCCTTGAATTTGCTGAAGCCAAGCGCCACATTGACGACTATCTGTTCTACCCCAAGAATCTTCTTGAAAAAGACTACTACTTCTTTGATATGGACAAAAAGGGAACTATGGAACAGAGCCGCGTTGAATTGTTTAAAAAACGGGCAAGAGATTTGGCTCGGGTAGAAAATTCTGTTAGAATGGCTAAGGCCTGGGCCACCCTTAAAACATTCTTCTACAACGATTTCTACCAGAGTCTGGTGTTTAGGAATTCTGCCGAAGAACACGTGGCCAAGGCCGATTCTTTGGCAAATGCCAAGGAATTTTCGGCGGCTTCTTCCCAATGGAACCTGGTGCGGTTGATGTTCCCCGAGAACGATACTTTGTTTGCAAAGGCCACCTACGAAATTGCCCGTTTGGAAAACGACCGTGAAAACTATAGAGATGCCCAGGCAGAGTACTATGCCTTCTACAAGCAGTGGCCCAATGCTCCAGAAGCCGAAAAGGCCCTGTTTAGCCGTGGCTTTATTTTAAATGAGAACCTCCACCAAGATAGCCTGGCCGCAGAAGTGTTCGAGGAATTTGAAAAGCGCTACCCCAATAGCGAACTTTTTGAATCGGTGGACTGGCTTTTAAAGAACATTCGGAGCAATGGAAAATTGGCCGAAGACCTTATGGAAACCATCAATAAGGCAGAAGAAGCGGAACCAGCCACCCAGGACGCCCAAAAATAGCCTGTAAAACCATTGAAAAAATGCAAAAAAAGGACTCCATGAGAGTCCTTTTTTTTATATTTCTCGCACTCACTAAAAGGTGGTTTTTTATGGAAATGACATTTGCAATGATCAAGCCAAACGCCGTTAAGTCGGGTTTGATTGGTCGTATTATCGATCGTTACGAAAGTGCTGGCCTCGTTGTTTGTGCTGTTAAAATGCACCAGATGACCTCGGCTGACGCTCGCGGCTTTTACGCAGAACATGTAGAAAAGCCTTTCTTTGCAGAATTGGAAGCCTATATGACAAAGGGCCCTTCTGTAATGCTGGCTCTAGGTGGCGAAAACGCCATAGCCAAGGTTCGTGCCATTAACGGTGCAACCAATCCAGCCAAGGCGGAACCCGGTACCTTGCGCTACGATTATGCCCCTTCCATGACAGAAAATGTGGTTCACAGTTCCGACAGTCCTGCCAGTGCAGACCGTGAAATCCATTTCTGGTTTAAGGACGAAGAACTTTACGCCTATGAAACAGCATCCAAAAAGGCTTGCTGCATTCTTTAATTTTTAACTAAAACTTCTCTTAAGGAGACTCTATAAATGCAATGGATCATCAAATATCTTACTTCTTCCATTGGTAAGAAGCAGATTATGGGATGCACGGGCGCGGCCCTCGCAGCCTTCATCCTCGGCCACATGAGCGGCAACATGCAGTTGCTTAACCCCAACCCCGAAGCGGCTCAGGCATCCTACAACGCCTACACCCAGTTGCTTACCGGTATGGGCCCCATGCTGGTGGTTATTGAATTGGCCCTCGTGGTTCTGGCCGCCACCCACATTTTCTTGGCCATCAATCTGAAGATTGAAAACAAGAAGGCTCGTGGTGGGGTAGACTACGACGTGAACGCTCGCAAGGGTAAAAAGTCTTTTGCTTCCTTCACCATGATTTGGACCGGTATTCTGGTGGCCGCCTTCTTGGTATGGCACTTGTGCATGCTCAAGTACGGGCAGCACTACTATTACCAGAACGCCGAAGGTGAAATCATCCGCGACATGTGGTTGACCACCATCCAGATGTTCTCCCAGCCTGTATTTGCCATTGCCTACGTTGTTCTTATGTTTGTAGTGGGCGTTCATCTTTACCACGCCATTGCCTCTGCCTTCCAGACTCTGGGTATCGCCCACCAAAAGTGGACCCCCATTATCGAACTCTTCGGCATGGTGTTCAGCATTATCGTTGCGCTTGGCTTTGCCGTTGAAGCTGCCGTTAGCTTCTACTATGCCAACCAGCCTGCAACCCAGGCTATTATTAACAAGTGCAGCCAAGAACAGTATCAAAAAGACCTGGAACAAAAGGCCGCAGATCAGAAGAATGCAAAAACTTCCTTTGTAATTCCTTCTGTTGGTCAGGTTCAAGTTTCCCTCAACGACGAAATGTAATGGAGGCCCTTAAATGATTCTCGATTCTCACATTCCTGGCGGCCCGATTGGTGAAAAGTGGACACGCCACAAATTCGAACTGAAGTTGGTAAACCCTTCCAACCGTCGTAAGTTTACCGTTATTGTAGTGGGTACTGGCCTTGCTGGTGCTTCTGCTGCAGCCTCTCTCGGTGAAATGGGCTACAACGTAAAGTCTTTCTGCATTCAAGACTCTCCTCGCCGCGCCCACTCCATTGCGGCCCAGGGTGGTATTAATGCTGCCAAGTGCTACAAGAACGATGGCGACTCCGTTTACCGTTTGTTCTACGATACCGTTAAGGGTGGCGACTTCCGCGCTCGCGAAGCCAACGTGCACCGCTTGGCCGAAAACTCCAACCTGATTATTGACCAGTGTGTTGCCCAGGGCGTTCCATTTGGCCGTGAATACGGTGGACTTTTAGACAACCGTTCCTTTGGTGGTACTCAGGTATCCCGCACCTTCTACGCTCGCGGTCAGACTGGCCAGCAGCTTTTGCTGGGTGCCTACCAGGCTCTTATGCGTCAGGTGGCTGCAGGCACTGTTAAAATGTTCCCTCGTCGCGAAATGATGGATCTTGTTGTTGTAGACGGCAAGGCTCGCGGTATTATTGTTCGCAACCTGGTAACTGGCGAACTTGAAAGCCACGTGGCCGATGCCGTGTGCCTTTGCACCGGTGGTTACGGTAACGTTTACTACCTGTCTACCAACGCTCAGGGTTCCAACGTAACAGCAGCCTTCCGTGCCTACAAGCGTGGTGCCCTGTTTGCAAACCCCTGTTACACACAAATTCACCCCACTTGCATTCCTCGCCATGGCGACCTTCAGTCTAAGCTCACTCTTATGAGTGAATCTCTGCGTAACGATGGCCGTATCTGGGTTCCAAGAAAAGCAGGCGACCCACGGCCAGCCGACCAGATTCCAGAAGAAGACCGTTACTACTACCTGGAAGAAAAGTACCCCAGCTTTGGTAACCTGGTTCCCCGTGACGTGGCTTCTCGTAATGCCAAGCAGGTTTGCGACGCTGGCATGGGTGTTGGCCCAGGCGAAGCCGGCATGCAGAAGAATGCCGTTTATCTGGACTTTTCCGAAGCCATTCAGCGCATGGGCGTTGCTGGCGTTTCTGCCAAGTACGGCAACCTGTTCCAGATGTACGAAAAGATTACCGACGAAAACCCATACAAGGTTCCAATGCGTATCTTCCCGGCTATCCACTACACCATGGGTGGCCTGTGGGTAGACTACAACCTGATGAGCACCATTCCTGGCTGCTTTGTTTTGGGCGAAGCTAACTTCTCCGACCACGGTGCAAACCGCCTGGGTGCATCGGCTCTTATGCAGGGCCTTTCTGATGGTTACTTTGTTATTCCTAACACCATTGGTGGCTACTTTGCAAGCACCAAGCTGGAAAAGATTTCTGAATCCGACCCAGCCTTTAACGATTGCAAAAAGCAGACTGCCGAAAAAATTGCGAAGCTCCTTTCCATTAAGGGCCACAAAACAGTTAACGAGTTCCACCGTGAACTGGGCAACATTATGTGGGAATACGTGGGCATGGCCCGTAACAAGGAAGGCTTGGAAAAGGCCCTTAAGCTTATTCCAGAACTTCGCGCCGAATTCTGGGAAAACGTTAATGTGCTGGGTTCCGAAGGTTCCTTTAACCAGAACCTGGAACGTGCAGGCCGCGTAGCCGACTTCCTTGAATTTGGTGAACTCCTCACTTTGGATGCCCTCCACCGTGAAGAATCCTGCGGCGGCCACTTCCGTGAAGAAAGCCAAGACAATGGTGAAGCCAAGCGCGATGACGAAAACTTCTGCTACGTTGGCGCCTGGGAATACAAGGGTGACGGTGTTGCACCAGAACTCTCCAAAGAACCATTGACATTTGAAAACGTACACCTTGTTACTCGGAGTTACAAATAATGAGCGGACTTAATTTAACTTTAAAGATTTGGCGCCAGAAGGATGCCAAGACAAAGGGACAGTTCGAAACAGTCAAGATCAACGATGTTTCTCCGGACATGTCTTTCCTTGAAATGCTTGATATCGTAAACGAACAGCAAATGAAAGAAGGCAAGGAAGGCTTTGCTTTTGACCATGACTGTCGCGAAGGTATTTGCGGTATGTGTTCCCTGGTTATTAACGGTATGCCTCACGGCCCAGACCACGCCGTTACCACTTGCCAGCTTCACATGCGCAAGTTCAAGGATGGCGACACCATTGTTATTGAACCATGGCGTGCTGCTGCATTCCCTGTGATTCGTGACTGTGCTGTAGACCGTTCCGCATTCGACCGCATTATTCAGGCCGGTGGCTTTGTTAGCGTAAATACAGGCGCTGCTCCAGAAGCCTCTTCTATTCCTGTACCTAAGGCCGATGCCGACCGCGCCTTTGACGCTGCTGCCTGCATTGGTTGCGGTGCCTGCGTGGCCGCTTGTAAGAATGCTTCTGCCATGCTCTTTGTTTCGGCAAAGTGCGCCCACCTCAGCTACTTGCCACAGGGCAAGGTTGAAGCCAAGAAGCGTGTTTTGGCCATGGTTGCCCAGATGGATAAGGAAGGCTTTGGTAACTGCACCAACCTTTACGAATGCCAGGCTGCATGCCCCAAGGG
>JABUUT010000030.1:22303-43275 GCA_021443045.1 Fibrobacteraceae bacterium | reverse complement strand
CGTTCAGAATGACAAAGCTGATGCATGATTAAAATGTTCAAATGGATCCTTCACGGCGTGTGCCGTTCAGGATGACTGTACATTAACCATTAACCAATAATAATTGATACCACACTCTGTGGATCCTTCAGGATGACATCGCTGATGCCTAATAACTGAAAACCAGTTTTTAGCAGACACTAATTTTTGCGTGTGTTACCAAAAATGTGCTTTTTACTGTAAAAAAGGGCTACGTCGGTAACCAACTATGCATTTTTTGTTTATATTTTGTGCATATGGCAGCACAAATAAAGAATTATCGTGAAGTTGGCGTTTTTGACTTGTTATCCGCACCGCTAACCCCGGTGGGGATTTTTGATGCAGAACAGTTCAAAAAAGACATTCGCACCCATATTGACTCCTGCAAGGAAGAAAAATATGTGGCCGTGGACCTTACTGGTTTGGATTTTGTTTATAGTGACGGCTGCAATGCTTTTATTCAGTACGAACAGGAACTTTCCAAGGCTGGTGGCGTTCTTGCTGTGCTCACCAGTAACAAAATTGTGGTGGACTGCCTCAGAAAGGCTGGCTTGGACAAAAAACTTCGCATTTTTGCCTCTGAGTCGGAAATGATGTCTTTCTCCCTCCACCGACAGGCTCCCGAGGACGAACTTCAAGGCCACTCTTCGGATGAAGGTTCGTCTTCTTCGGTGGCTTCTAGAAATATAAACGGGGAGCCCATTGCAAGCGAGCCTCGCAAAGACCGCACCACTGGTTCTCATCGTCGGTTTACAAAGAGTTTCAATGCCATAGCCAAGGAAGAAAAACTTTCTAAAAAAGGCTTGGACACTCCTTTTGAAGAGGAAAAGTCTCCTTTGACAACCATTTTGGCCATTGTGGGCTGCTTGATTGTTTTGGGTGGAGCTTTGGTTGCTTTGCTGAGTTAGTTTCCCATGTCCATGGAATGGCAGGAATATCAGGGGAAGCGTCGTAAAAAAAATTACCATACACGCAAGTTTCCTTTGGTGCGTCTTTTAATGGGAGCCTTTTTAGTGTGGCTGTGCTACTACTTTGGCTGGTTCCAGATTGTTGTTAATAAATTAATCTATTCTCCAGAAATGGAACAGGAACTGGATTTCTGGACGCTCAAGTGTGTGAACACCCGTGGGGTGATGGTTAAAATGGACAAGGGGTATGCCCGTTGTTCCTGGGTTTTAGATGATGTGGTGGCAGATTCGTTGCCCCAGTTTCCCAATGCCTTTTTGCGCTATGTGGCTTCTCAAAAAAAAGAAGGCGGTGGAGTGCTTCATTGGGTGGCACCGGTGGAAGATTTTGAAAGCGCCAAGTTTGTGCAACTGTCCCAGGATTCTGTGGTAAATTGGTTTTTCCACGTTCAAAAAAAAGATTCATCCTGGGTTTGGGTGACGGGTAAAAAGGGTTGCAACTATCCAGGACCTTGCCCCAATTTGCCTATTGATAGATCGGCCTTGACCATTTCGGAAAATTTTGACTTTTTGGGGCAAGACAATCTGCTGTCGGCCGATGTGTTTAGTGGGTTAGGGGAGGCTCCCATTTATCCCGTGCTTCCTGGTGTTGTGCTGGAATCGGGCCGAGATTCCGTAGGATACTTTGTTGAAATAGACCATGGAAACAACGTGTCTTCTAGAACTTTTGGCATGGGTAGTTTAATGACCACCTTAAATGTGGGCGATACCATAGACGGCGAAACACCCATAGGCCGCATAGCCCCCAAAGACAGTGCCTCCTTCTACTTAAAAATGCAACAGAACGGCTTGTTTATACGGTGGAATGACTTTTACTCCAGCTCCTATCCTATTTCGGAGAAGAGTTTTGCTATATTCAAAAATCAAGTGGAATCTCTTTTTTAATGGTTGAATGAGGCTTTTGTGAACCATTCTTTTAAGTTTCTTGTTTTGATGCTTGCAACCATGCTTATGTTTGCTTGTTCAGACGAGTTCTTTATTCAAGATGGTGACGGCCCCATGGATATTGGTTCTGACAGCGAAACTTTTGATGGCCTGGGCTATTTTTTGCGAGCCAAGTTGGATAACGGTTCTCCTATTCATTTAAAGTCGGACACCCTCTATGTGCACATGGACAGTATATGGACCTTTTCCAACTGCGCCCTAAAAAGCATTCGCCTTTACCCCAGCCGCCAGGATTCTGTTCTTTCTCTAAAACCCATCATTCAAATTCACACCACCGCTTCGGATTGTTCGGCTCCATTTTTTAGACCTGATACTGTCATAAAAATTACCCATGGGCAACTGGATTTAGAAAACATCAGTGAAATTCACATAGTTAACGATAAAGACTCTGTTTTGGCTTCCATTAAAACTCGAGAGGGCTCCTTTGCCCTGGATACATTTTCCATCTATGTGGATTCCCTGTTTTCCGATTTTCATGAACTGCCCTTGCGTACCAAGTCTTCGCCATCAATGCTTCGGGTGCTGGATTCCTTGGACCCTCGGGTGCATTACTACAGAACCATGGAGTCCGTTTGCCAAAGTGTAATTGACAATTGCAGCAGCACGGTAAAAGACACTTTGCTGCCTCAGAGTTGGCCCAGTGGAGACACTGTTTTGGTGCCGGTTCATATTGCCTGTGCCGACACCGATTTAATTTATTGTGGTGTAAACAAGTGGAAAAATGATTCCACCAAACTGGGCAAGGTTTTGGAATATGCAGACACGGTGTGGTACACCTCCAGCTACTATGTGGAAGAAATTCCTTCTTGCGGCACCCTCAAGTCTTTTACCCTTCCCGGCTACAGTTATGGCAAGCCTATGAATGTTGTGAGAAACTTGTTTGTTCCCGATAAAAGCGAGAAAGCTTGTGGGCCTGCTTCTAGAGAAGATTTGCTGATTATAAATATTGCCAAAGATTCCCTGGTTACCGATTCTGCCCGAGTAGATAGTTTATATGAAATTTGGAAATCGGCAAAGGTGGCTCCCAGCAAAAATAAAAAATAGGCTACTCCAATGATACAGTATTCCTTTGCACAAGAAATTGATGAGAAAGATTACGACCTGATAATTAACTGCCCCATATACCAGCAGTGGCTTAAAGAGTCCTTGGAAAAATTTAAGGTGACGGAAGTTTATTTTGCTTCGGTGGATTACTTTGCCAAGGAGCACAAGCCGCTTTTTATAAAGTTGCGGGCTACGGCAACCTTGCCCGATGGTCGCCCCGTTCACGGTATTGTGGTGGTGCGGGGCCATGCTGTTGGTGTGCTAGTGGTGCTGTGGTGTTTAGGCAAGCCCTACCTGCTCCTGGTGCGCCAGCCGCGGCTTGCCATTTCCGAAACCGACTCCCTTGAAATTCCTGCAGGTATTTTAGATTGGTCCAACGATTTTCGCAAGGTGGCTTTGTCGGAGTTAAAGGAAGAAGCCCAAATTTTGGCTCAAGAGGATGAGCTGATAGATTTGATGGACTTTTGGTATGGAAACTTTACCAAGGGTTTTGCCGGAAGCTGCGGCCTGCTGGACGAACGGATTCGTTTGTATGCTATAGAACGTCAGGTGACTCCGGAACAACTGAAGGTCATGGATGGAAAAAGCCAGACCTACACTGATGAAATTGAGTGGATTAAAACGGAAGTGCTGCCCTATGAAGAGGCTAGCCATCAGTTTATTGATGGAAAGAACTTAATAGCCATGTTCCTATATGAGCGTTGGCTTAAAAGTCAGGGAAGGAAACTGCCCTAGTGCCCGTTACCCAAAGAAAAGGTTGTTTAGGGAAAGCCCCACAAAGAACAAAAGCAGGTATCCGTACCAGATGCCAGTGAACACATAGTTGAGACCACGCTTGTAGGCTTTGGGTTCACTTTTGTTTTTTTCCTTAATGCGGATGATGTTCTTGCGCAAATAAAAAATGCTGAGGGCTATGCCTGCCAGACTGGCCAAAATAAGTAGCAAATAGTAAATCATGGCCTATAAGATAACATTTTTACCATAGCCATGCTGAATTTTACCCAATTTAATACCTAAAACGGTTCTTCTGTACTTGCAGCATGCTGTGAAAATTTCTCTATTTGTACACGGATTTAATCGTTCGTCACAAGCGAACGTTTCTTTTTATACGAGGTTTATTTGGATAATCGGGAAAAATTAAATTCCCTAATCGATGAGGCTTGCAAGGCCCATGGCGTTACTTTGGTGGAACTGGACATGTTCCAAGCGGGCAAGCGCAAAACAATTAGGCTATACATTGATAAGCCCGAAGGGGTTTCTATAGACGATTGCACTGCCGTTAGCCATTTTCTGTCCGATGCCCTTGACTTGGATCCGGAGATTATTCCTGGGGCGTTTACTTTGGAAGTCTCGTCTCCGGGGTTGGACCGCCCCTTGAAGTCGGTCGCCGATTTTTTACGGAATAAAGGTCGCTTTATCCGTGTAACCCGCAGCACTGGAAAGCCCATTACGGGCAAACTGGTGGAGGCGGATGAAGATAATTTGACGCTCACACTTAAAGGCAATGCCGGGAATGTGACTATTCCTCGGAGCCAGGTGCTTGTAGCGAAAGTGGATGTACAAATATAATAGGAAGGTTACACTCTATGAAGAACGAACCAAAAGTTAACTTGCTCGAAGTATTGAAGTCTGTTATGGACGCCAAGAATATGGATGACGAAGTGGTGATGAATGCCCTTCGTATGGCCCTTGTTTCGGCGGCCAAGAAATTTCTCCATGTAGACAAGAAAATTGAAGTGGACTTTGAAAGAACTCCAATTACCGATAAGCATGGGGAACCTATTTTGGATGAAAATGGTAACCCTCAGGAATCCGTTGAAATTCATGTGTATCTCCGAGTGGAAGTGGTGGATGATTACCCCGATTACGACCCAAGCATGACTGCTGAAGAAGTGGCTAAGCTGGACGAAGGCTACATGCTGGTGGCCGAAGCTCGGGAATTTAACGAAGATGCTCAGCCCGACGACGTTCTGGAAATGGAAGTTCCAACCACCTCCTTCGGTCGCCAGGCTATTCAAACGGCCAAGCAACTTTTGACCCAGCACATTCGCGATGCAGAACGCATGCGAATTATGGATACCTATCGCGGTCGCATTGGTTCCATGATTAGTGGTGAAGTGCTTCGCCTTGAAGGTCGCAATGTGATTGTTTCTCTGGGCAAGCAGACCGAAGCGGTTCTTCCTCCTCGTGAACAAATTAGCCGTGAACGTCTGGTTCAGGGCGCTTCAATTAAGGCTGTTATAGCTCGCGTTGATGAAAATTCCAAGAATGGTGCTCAGGTTGTTCTTTCTCGTGCTAACGGAGACTTCCTTAAAGAACTCTTCCGTCAGGAAGTTCCTGAAATTTATGAAAACACTGTGGAAATCAAGGGGGTTGCTCGTGAACCTGGCTACCGTGCCAAGATCGCTGTTTACTCCCGCGACGAACACATTGACCCAGTTGGCGCCTGCGTTGGCATGAAGGGAGCCCGCGTACAGACCATTGTTCGCGAACTTGGCAATGAACGCATCGATATTGTTCACTGGAATCCAGACTTGGATGTGTTCATTACTCGTGCTTTGGCTCCTGCCAACATTATTAAGCTTTCTGAAGTTCCTGGCACACGCCGCGTGGTTGTTGTAATTAACGACGACAATTTGGCTCAGGCTATTGGCAAGAATGGTCAAAACGTAAAGCTGGCTGCTCAGCTTGTGGAACGTGACCTGGATGTATTTGGCGAAAAGGAATGGTCCGAAAAGGATGAAGATGCAAAGGCTGCTGTAATGGCTCCTCGTCCAAACGAACTGGCTCGCGCCTCTTTGATTCAAGAAAAGATGCGTGGCGTGTTTGCTGAACCTGCTGCAGAAACTGCCGAAGAACCTGCTGCAGAAACTGCCGAAGAAACTGCTGAAGAAAGCAAAGAAGAAGTATAAGAATAGGAATATTGGAAACAGGCTAATTCATGGCTATAGAACAAATTAAACCATTAGATTGGGCAAATGCCCACGGTCTCAAAGTAGACGTGGTGATGAAATTGCTTCGCGATGCGGGCGTAACGGTGCGTACCCAGGTTTCGAAGTTGAATGCAGAGGACTACAATAAAATTGAAGCTGCTGCCAACGCTGAAAAGCAAAAGCAAGATGCCCGAACAAAGAACCTGAAGAAGACACCTGCTTCTGATACTCCTGCAGCGGCTCCTGCAAAGAAGAAGGAAACCACTTCTACAACTAAAACAAAGGATGGTGTAAAAATCACCATTAAGCGTGTTGTTAGGAAGCCTGCTCCCGAAGCCACCGCCCCGGCGGCTGCTCCCGTAGCTCCTGTTTCGGCCCCAGCACCAGCAAAAGCTCCTGTGGCTGCAGAAAAGCCACAACCACCAAAGGTTGAGTCAAAGCCCGAAACTCCGAAGGTTGAAGTTCCTGCACCAGCAAAAGCTCCTGTGGCTGCAGAAAAACCACAACCGCCAAAGGTTGAGGCAAAGCCCGAGGCTCCAAAGCCATCTCCTGCCGTAGTTAAACCGGCGGCAGCTCCTGCTCCAACCATGATGACGGCAGACACCGAACTGAAGCAGCCTCCTATGAAGGCCCAGGTGTTTAAGCCCGATGCTGCTATTTTGGCGCGTATCGAAAAGTCTCGCCAACAGCAACAGCATGGAGGCAACCGCCCTGGGCATCGTCCGGGAGGCCCCAACCGTGGTGGCAATGGTGGCAACCAGCAGGGTTACACAGGTACCTTTGGCCGCCTCAACAACGACGGCAACAACCAAGGTCACGGTGGTGGCAATCGTGGTGATCGTCGAAACTCCGGCCAGGGTGCTGGAGGCAATCGCAACAACAACAACTATAGCCGCAACAATTTCTCCAGTGGCTCCATGCAGGAGGCTTTTAACGCTTCTGCTCCAAACATGGGTGTGTCCGCTGGTGCTGCCAACAACGGCAAGGGTGGCAAGGGCGGTAAAAATGACCGTCACGCCAACAACGATAAAAATCGTCGCAACGCCAAAGACAGCCGCTTTGAACAGCAGAAGGAACAGGAAGTTGTTCGCCAGAATGTATCTCGCGTTATGGCCGACCTTTCTAAAAAGCCTGTAAAGAAAGTGTACCACAAGGATCATTCTCAGAATGATGCAGGGGAAGAAAAGAAAGTTATTAAGACTCCAGACTTTATTACCGTTGGTGAATTGGCTGGGCTCTTAAATCAAATGCCAGCCCGCGTTATTGCCAAGTGCATGGAAATGGGCATGATGGTGACCATCAACGCTCGCCTTGATTTTGAAACCATTCAGGTTTTGGCCGATGAATTTGGTTTTGAAGCGGAACAGATGGAAGAGTACGAAGAAGAAACACTGGGTGTGGCTGAAGAACAAACCGAAAATCTAAAGCCACGTCACCCTGTTGTTACCGTAATGGGTCACGTAGACCATGGTAAAACTTCTCTCTTGGACTGGATTCGCAAATCCCATGTGGTTTCTGGTGAATCGGGCGGTATTACCCAGCATATTGGTGCCTACGAAGTAACTACCAATGTGGGTAAGGTTACATTCCTGGATACTCCGGGTCACGAAGCCTTTAGTGCTATGCGTGCTCGCGGTTCTCAGGTAACAGACGTGATTGTACTGGTGGTGGCTGCCGATTCCATGGTTATGCCCCAGACTGTTGAATGTATTGAACTGGCCAAGCGTGAAAAGGTTCCTCTGGTAGTGGCTATTACCAAGATTGACCTGCCTACAGCAAACCCCGATAAGATTCGTGCTCAACTTGCCGAACGTGGCGTTGAAGTGGAACAGTGGGGTGGTCAGACCAGTTGTATTGAAGTTTCTGCCCGCAGTGGCCAGGGTATGGATACCTTGCTGGAAACTTTGGCTTTGGAAACGGAAGTCTTGGAATTAAAGGCAAATCCTGATGCCCATGCCAAGGGTGCCGTTGTGGAATCCAAGCTGGATGTAGGTAAGGGCTCCATGGCCACCATTCTTGTGCAGAATGGTACTCTTCGTATTGGCGACCCCTTTGTTTGCGGTATTTATGCCGGTCGTGTTCGCGCCATGTTCAATGAACGGGGCGAACAACTTAAGGAAGCTCCACCTTCGGCTCCTTGCCAGGTTTTGGGCTTTGACGGAACACCACAAGCTGGTGATGAACTGATTGTGGTGGAAGACGAAAAGACCGCTCGTGAAATTGCTTCCAAGCGCCGCATGGCTGCTCGTGAACGAACACTCCGCGCCAAGCAGGGTGTGTCTCTCGAAAATGCCTTTAACGAACAGAAAGAAGGTAAACTGTCTGAACTTAACCTTATTGTTAAGGCCGACGTGGGTGGTTCCGCCGAAGCTTTGGCGGCATCTTTGGAAAAACTGACCAACAGGGAAGTTCGCGTTAACATTATTGACCGCTCTGTGGGGACCATTACAGAAAACGATATCCTTCGTGCCACAACAGCCAAGGCCATTATCGTTGCCTTCCATTTGATGCCTTCTGTAACTATTCGTGAATTGGCCCAGAAGGAAGGAATTGAAATTCGCACCTACCGTGTGATTTACGACTGTATCGAAGATATCACCAATGCGGTGGAAGGTCTTCTTAAGCCTATCATGCGTGAAGAAGTTTCTGGTGAAGCTGAAATTCGCGAAGTGTTCAAGATTCCAAAGGTTGGCCTCATTGCCGGTTGTATGGTTACCGATGGCGAAGTGGACCGTACAAGCCATGTTCGCGTGTACCGTGGCGACGTGGAATTGGGCAACACCGTTGTGGAATCCCTCAAGCGTCACAAAGACGATGCAAAGTCTGTGGCTCGTGGGTTCGAATGTGGTATTGGCCTTCGTGGTTACGACAACATTCAGGCTGGCGACCGTCTTGTATTCTTTAAGGAAGTTAAGATTGCCCGTACCCTTAAGGATGTAGCTCGTGAAGAAGCTGAAGAAGCCAAAAAGAAGGATGCTCAATAATGAGTCGTCGCACCGATAGACTTGGCAAGCTTTTTGTGCAGGAAATTAGTGGGCTCATCCAAAAGGGAGCCCTCAAAGACCCTCGTGTTGGTTTTGCGACTATCAGCCGCGTCGACATTACGGAAGACTTGAGCTATGCAAAAGTTCGGGTGTCCGTAATGGGTTCCGATAAAGAAAAAAGGGATTCCGTTATTGGCCTCAACAATTCGGCTGGCTTTATCCGTCAGGTTTTAGGCAAAGTCATTAAAATTCGGAAAATTCCGGAGTTGGCCTTTGTTATTGACGAAAACCTGGAGCACGCCATGCACATCGAATCGATTTTGGCTGAACTAAAGCAAAAAGGTGACCTGTGATTAACAGTGGTTTTGTTCTGCTAGATAAAGCTGCAGGCGAAACTTCTTTCAAGGCGCTTTTCCCGTTAAAACGCTTGTTTAAAACAAAGCGTGTGGGTCATGCCGGCACGCTGGATTTGCGTGCTTCTGGCTTAATTATTGCCGCTATTGGCCGTGCCACCCGTATTCTTCCCTTTGTGGAAGCCAAAGACAAGTGTTACTCCTTCCGCCTTCATCTTGGCTACGAAACAGACACTTTGGAATGGGATGGTACTGTTGTTTCCCAAGACGAAAACAGTGCCATTTTTTCAAAGCCTGTGGGTGAAATTCGCAAGGCCCTAGAAGAATCTTTGTCTAAATTTATAGGGGATATAAACCAAGTTCCTCCCAAGTATAGCGCAGTAAAAGTTAATGGGCACAGGGCTTCCGACCTTACAGAGCGTGGCCGCGACATAGAACTTCTACCTCGAAAAGTTCGCATTGATAGCCTTAAGGTGGTGGGGAATTACCCAGATTTTACCGAAGACCCTTCGGGATGGGGTAAAACAGAGGGGTGTTCCGGACATTGCTACGCTGTTTTTGACCTGGAATGTGAATGCTCCAAGGGCACTTACATTCGATCTTTAGGAAGAGACTTGGCCAATGCTTTAGGTACAGTAGGGTGCGTGTCTAAAATCCGACGCCAGCGCATTGGAAAAATCACTTTGGATTTTCCAAAAGTCTCTATTGCAGATAAATTAACTACCGAAAGTTTAGTACCTGTAAATGAAGTGCTTGATTTTCCGGTGTTAAAATTGAATGACGAACAGCTAAAATTTATCCGTTTAGGAAATTGGATTCCTTGGAAAGATTCCATTGAAAATATGAAACCCGATGGAAATCTTTTTTTGGCAAACCAGAAAGGAGAAGTTCTTTCTTTTGCCCACTATGAACCAGGCCGTATTTGGCCAAAAATTTATTTGGCAGAAGACGAGGCTTAAAAAGTGAAAAAGCGCGTTATAACCATGGGAAACTTTGACGGTTGTCATCAAGGCCACCAGGCTTTGTTTCGGGCCGTAAAACAGTATGCCTTGGAACACGACTTAACGCCCACAGTGGTTAGCTTTGAGCCTCATTCCCGGTACGTTTTAAACCAACCTGGCGACCCCCTGCTTTTAACCACCACCGCGGAAAAGCGGGATTTTGTTAATAGCCTTGGTCTAGAATTTGTGCTAATGCCTTTTAGTCGGGATTTGGCTAAACTGCCCTACGATGCTTTTGTACGCCAGGAACTGATAGGCAAACTTCACATGAAGGCCATGTTCTTTGGCCACGACCATTGCTTTGGCGCCTTTGGTAAGGGCAATTTCGAAACGATTACAGAGTCTTTTCCAGAATTGGATACCCACCGGCTGTCTATTGTGCTTCACAAGGGAGAACGGGTGACATCTTCATCTGTACGCGAAGCTTTGTTGAATGGGGATGTAAAAAAAGCCCAAACGTACTTGGCCCACCCTTACCGTTTGCCAGGAACGGTGGTAGGGGGCAAGCGCCTGGGGAGAACCATAGGTTTTCCAACAGCCAACCTGATGACGGAAGAGTTTAAGTTTATTCCTCAGCGAGGCGTTTATGTTGCTTCGGCAACCTTGGCCGATGGGCGTAACTTTAGAGCCGTGGTGAACATTGGAATCCAGCCTTCTGTGGGAAACCAGCCCTTGGCCATAGAAGCCCACCTGCTCCATTTTAATGAAGACATTTATGGCCAGTACATGACTTTAGACCTTCTAGATTATCTTAGGCCAGAACAGAAATTTCCAAGTCTGGATGATTTGGTGCGTCAGATTAGCCTAGATGCGGCTACAGCAGAAGCCTTTAACGGCACCGACGCCCACTGGGCCGATTAAATATAAAAGCCAAATTGTTTAGAAAAGCCAAATTGTTTCTATTTTCCTAAATTTTACGCCACTATGGAAACACGTTACAATTCTAAAGAAGTAGAAGCTCGCTGGCATGCCCAGTGGAATGAAAAAGATAGTTTTAAACCCTGCGGAAACGGTGAACCGTTCTCTGTGGTTATTCCTCCTCCAAATGTTACCGGCGCCCTCCACCTGGGCCACGCTCTTAACGACACCATTCAAGACATTTTGGTTCGCTACCGCCGCAAAACAGGCCGCGACACCCTCTGGATTCCTGGTACAGACCATGCCGGTATAGCCACCCAGGCCGTGGTAGAAAAGCGCCTGTTCCAAGATGAACATAAAACCCGCCACGACATTGGTCGCGAAGCTCTTGTGGAGCGCATCTGGAAATGGAAGGATGAGTATGAAGCCCGCATTACCCGCCAGCTTAAAAGCCTTGGCGTCAGCTGCGATTTTAGCCGCCAGCGTTTTACCCTTGATCCCATTTGTGCCAAGGCGGTTCGTCACGCTTTTTACAACTTGTTCAAGAAGGGGCTCATTTACCGTGGAAAGCGTCTGGTGAACTGGGATACCAAGCTGCAGACCGCTGTGGCCGACGATGAAATTTACTATGAAACCATGAAGGGCCACTTTTGGACATTCAAGTATCCATTGGCCGATGGTTCCGGATTTATCCCTGTTTCTACCACACGCCCCGAAACCATTATGGGGGATACGGCTTTGGCTGTGCACCCCAATGACGAACGTTACAAGCAGTTTGTTGGTAAAATGCTGAAGGTTCCCTTTGTGGACCGTGAAATTCCTGTGATTGCCGACGCTCTTTTGGTGGACATGGAATTTGGTACCGGCTCCGTGAAGGTGACACCTGCCCACGACCCCAACGACTATGCCACGGGGCTCCGCCACAAGTTGCCCATGATTAACATCATGAACGATGACGGTTCTTTAAACGAAAATGCCGGAAAATTTGCGGGCCTCAAGAACCCCAAGGCTCGTGAAGAAGTGGTAAAAGGCTTGGAAGAACTGGGGCTTCTCATTAAAGTGGAAGACCACGAAATGCAGGTGGGCCACAGCGACCGTTCCAAGACCATTATTGAACCCTACCTCAGCGACCAGTGGTTTGTAAAAATGGATGTTCTGGCTGAAAACGCCATGAATGCCGTAAAGACCGGTGAAGTTAAAATTATTCCAGAGCGTTATGCCAACAAGTATTTGGACTGGCTTAAAGAAAAGCGCGACTGGTGCATTAGCCGCCAGCTCTGGTGGGGCCATCAGATTCCTATATGGCACACCGACGCAAGCGAAAGTGAACTGCAAGCTGTTTTTGGAAACCGCGAAGATGTGTTCTTCTACCCAGCCAACAACGGTTACCTAGTTTGTTCTCAAGAAGAAGACCTTAAGGAAGATATGGTTCCTGGCCATAAGCTGCTACGGGATCCAGACGTTCTAGACACTTGGTTCTCCAGTGCCCTTTGGCCTCATTCCACCATGGGTTGGCCACAAAGCACCGATACCCTCAAGAAGTATTATCCCACTTCCGTGCTGGTGACTAGCCGCGATATTATCACCCTATGGGTGGCCCGCATGGTTATTTTCAGCCAAGAAAATATGGGTACCATTCCTTTCCATACGGTGTACATCCACCCCAAGATTATGGATGGCCAAGGCCGCACCATGAGCAAGTCTTTGGGTAATGGTGTAGACCCTATTGATATTGAAGAAAAATACGGCACCGATGCTTTGCGTTTTGTGATGGCGTCTCTTTGCACCGACAACCAGGATGTTCGTTTGCCTGTAAAGAAAGAAAAGCAGGAGGATGGTCGTGAAATCAATACTTCTGAAAAGTTTGAAATCGGCCGCAACTTTAGCAACAAGATTTGGAACGCCTGCCGTTTCTTGCTACCTCATCTGGAACAGGCCATGGCCCTCCAGAGCGAACTTCCCATGGATGAAAGCCTTTTTGCTTTGGAAGATCGCTGGATTCTATCGCGCTTGAACACCACCATCAAAGATGCCACCCGTATGCTTGAAGACTACAAGTTTGCCGAACTGACCGGTTTCTTGTACCACTTTGTTTGGGACGATGTTTGCTCAAGCTACCTGGAAATTAAGAAGGCTGTGATTAACCAAGAAAACTTGGATGCCGAAAAGAAGAATGCCATGGCCATTCTTTCCTATGTGCTCAAGAATGTTCTGGACCTTCTCCATCCTGTAATGCCTTTTATTACTGAGGAACTGAATTCCATTTTGTTCCCGCAGAGTGAAATGGTGGTAAGCCGCGCCTGGCCAATGGCCGATGAAAAATTCATCAACGCCGACATTGAGGCTGGTTTTAATCGTGGTTTTGCCATTGTGGAAGGCGTGCGCGGCGTTCGTGGTCGCTACAGCGTGTCCCCATCTCTCAAACTGAATGTGGTGCTTTCTGTAGACGATGCAGCCACAGAGGTCTCTGTAAACAGTTGTAAGGCCATTATAACGGAACTGGGTGGTTTGGAAACTTTGGAAGTGGGGGTAAAAGCCTCCAAGCCAAAGTTTAGTGCTAGCGCCGTGGTTCCTGGTGGCGAACTGTTTATTCCTCTGGAAGGTATTCTAGACCCGGCAGCCGAAATAGCCCGTCTCGAAAAAGAAATTGAGCGAGCCAAGGGCTTTGTGGCTAGCGTAGAAAAGAAACTTTCCAACGAAAAGTTTGTAAATGGCGCTCCCGAAGCGGTGGTTGCTGCGGAAAAGCAGAAACTGGCTACCCAAAAGGAAATTATTGCAAAGAATGAAATGGCTCTAAAGGACCTGCGCTAATTTGAGCCAATATGATTTATCACACGAACCCGTAGAAAACTAACGTTTTCTACAGGGTGGTTATGTGAATGTTTAATGATTAACAAGCAATCACTTAACATTAACAATTACATTCTGTGGATCCTATCCCCTAACGGTTCCAGGATGACCCCATCTTTCGTCTAAAATGCAGTGCCGTGGTGCGACACAGTGGTTAAGTGTTGTAAACGGTGGTTAGTTATCAGAGGTGAGGTCGCGACAATGTCGCTTTGAGGAGTGAGCTCATTGCTCATACCTCTAGGCGCTTGCGCCGAACCTGATTGGTTGTCAGTTGTCAGTGGTTGGTATTTGTATGGACATTCACTGGATTCTTCGGGGCTATGCCCTTCAGGATGACAGACTTGTGCGGACATTTCCTGGATCCTTCACGGCGANATTGGTATTTGTATGGACATTCCCTGGATCCTTCACGGCGTATGCCGTTCAGGATGACAAGGCGTCAAGCAATTAAAAGAACCCCTCCAGAGCCCCATAAATCCCGTTTTTTCGGGAAATCTTGTTCCAGTAAAAAGAAATTTATCATTACTAAATTTTTTTCTTTCGTGATGTAGGTCACAAAGACAAGAACTTAACATTATTATTCCGATAAACAGAATTTTTTCCACTACCCTGGAACCATTGATTTTACTGGGGTTCTATAATTTTGTAAGAATAAAAAAAACTTTGATGTGAGATGTTGCAAAGTATACAACGAATAGAATTATTGATTTAGCACAACCGCTTAAAAAAGGATATTTTAATAGATATTATTTGTGAGCGCAATAATACAGTGCTATGGATGTGTGTTTTGGACGGTTCTGTAAATTAGGAATAAGCCATGGAAAAGAAATTGCTGTTTTTTATTTCCGCTGCAACAGCCTTGTTTGTTGGATGCTCCGGAGACTCTGATACTAATTCACCAACTGGAGTTGGACAGTTACCCCCTCCAGTGGATCCTATGGGCAACCCCACACAAGACTCCCTAGGAAACCCTTATGTAACCGATTCCAATGGAATCGTTGTTGTGGATACTTCGGGAAACCCAATTATCGACACTTCCGCCATTGTGATTCCTCTATCCTCAGCTTCTGCCGAACAGAATCCCATTCAAAATCCAGACTCCCCTGCAAGTTCCGGTACCACCCCGGTAGCACCCCTTTCCAGTTCCTCCATTCCTCTAGTTTTATCATCTTCTAGCATTAAGCAAATCAACGACAACAACGAAGCCCGCGAAACGTTTCTCCCAGCCGCAGGTTTTTACAACAACCTAACGGTAGGCCCCCTATCTTCAACCAAAGGTGGCGAAATTCGTTGTACCTTTGACGGTTCCCTCCCAAACCAAGGTTCCGAATTGCTGAACCAACAAAAACAAATCACCCAAAGCTCCGTTGTACGTTGCATCGATTTTGTCAATGGCCAGGGCGTAGATACAACAACCCAAACCTACTTTATTGGAGAAAACCTCTCCATGCCTGTGGTGGCCATTAGTGTAGATCCAGTGGCCATGTTTGATGCCGAAAATGGTTACTATGATAATGATGGTTGGTTTCCTGCCGGTTTTCCAGGAAGCAACACCACCACAGATAACTCCGGAGCGGGAAACACAGGAGACTGGAACAATACGGGGAATTCTGGCGACTGGAATAATACAGGCATGGGAAACACCGGAAACTGGGGAAATACCGGTTTTGACATTGGCAACATGGGTACTGGAGGATTTCCTGGCATAGGTGGAGGCGGTTTTAGCTTTGGAGGCCCCTGCGATCAACCCTACCACAATTACTGTGACGAAGTGGTGGGCCCCGATTTTGAGCTTCCCATACATGTGGAATACTTTGAAAACGGAAGTTCCACAAAACAGAAAAATTGGGAAATTGATGGAGGCCTCAAAATTTCCGGTCAATACAGCCGTAAAGAAAAGAAAAAAACCGTAACCATCACTATGCGTGACGAATACCAGGATGGTCGTCTTAAATATTCTCTTTTTAAAACCCGTCCAGAAAACAAAAAATTCAAAGCAATTATTCTGAGAAACAATGGCAACCGTTTTGGACACGACTACATTGAAGACGCCATGCTATCCAGCCTTTTGGAAGGCAGCGGAGTAGATTACCAACGTAGCCGCCAAGTGGTGGTTTTCTACAATGGATTTTTCTTTGGCATTCATGACATGCGCGAAAAACTGAACCGCCACTTTGTGGAAACAAATTACGGAATAGATGCCAAATCTGTTAATGTGATTAAAATTCCCAAGGGAGGCGTTAGCGCCATAGAAGCCAGCGGCGAAGACGGCAGCAAGGAAGAGTATCTTCAACTTGTTAACTTAATTGCCCAAGGAAACTTTGCCGGCGAAAACAACGCCTCCTACAACCAGATCCAATCTTATTTGGATGTAAACAACTTTGCCCGTTATATTGCCGCCGAAATATACTACCACAACGTAGACTGGCCCAACAACAATGTGCGTGCCTGGGGAGCCCCATCACAGGGAATGCCATTCAAATACATGGTGCACGACCTAGACCATGGCTTTGGATACCAATACGCTATTGATCAGAACACCAGCGGAAACATGTTCCAATGGCTCAAACAAGGCGGAGGCATGACAAACGGAGCTTGCTCAGGTGAAGGGTGCATATCCCAAATTTATACCAAGCTTATTGAAAATCCTGAATTTAGGAGAGCCTTTTTAAACCATTCTTCCGTAATGCTCAATTACTACCTGACTTACGACAATGTAGTAAAGCAAACTAACGCCATAACCGCCACCATAGGCAACAGCGAAATGGAACGGGATATGCAAATGTACGGCCACACAACATTGGACCGAACCGGCAGCAACCTAATAAACTTTGCCAACAGCAGAACCCAAACGGTTAAGCAAGAATACCAGCAAGAGTTTGGACTTACCGGGAACGAAGTGTCCGTAACCATTAGTTCTTCTGGAAATGGTAAGGTTTTTATGGAAAACATGGCTCTTCCATCCACCAACTACCAGGGCCTATTCTTTGAAGGCAACACCATGCTCCTAACCGCTGTTCCTGCTAGTGGTGCCGTGTTTGCAGGTTGGTCCGACGGTTCCACCGAAAACCCTCGCCTAGTGAATATTACCAATGGCGCTAGTTTTTCGGCCTCCTTCAAGTAATGGGCCCCTAACCTAAAATTCTCCCTTATTTAAAATTTTTTGCGGGCTTAAAAGCCCGCTTTTTTTTATCTTTCTTTCTATGCCATTCTACTCCAATGAAATAATCCAGCAGCTTAAGGCCCAAGCCGACATAGCCACTGTGATACAGCAGTTTGTGCCCATAAAAAAATCGGGTTCAGGCCGCTTTGTGAGTAGATGCCCCTTTCACGACGACCACTCCCCTTCTATGAATATCAACCCAACCCTGGGCATATACAAATGTTTTGCCTGTGGTGCCGGTGGTGACGTATTCAAGTTTGTGCAGGAGCACGAAAAAATAGACTTTTATGGAGCAATAGAGTGGGTGGCCAACTTTGTAGGTTTTCCCCTCCCCAGTTTTGCTCCAGAAAACGCCGAGTTAAATGAAGAAAAAATTTTAGTTCGGCAACTCAATGAACTGGCATGCCAGTGGTTTGAAGAACAACTTTCCACCAGCCCCAAAGCCCTTGAATATTTAGCCAAGCGGCGTATCACTAAAGAAACCCGAAGCCAATTTCGCATTGGATACGCCCCCGATGGCCGGGAAGGCTTTATTTCGTTCGCTGCTAAAAAAGGATTTTCTCCAAAACAATGTGTCAAAGCGGGACTGGCGGTAGAAAAAGAGAATGGTGGCATTTCGGATAAATTCCGCGACCGCCTTATGATTGCGGTGCAGAACCTTTCTGGGGTTATTGTGGCCTTTGGCGGTCGCGATTTGGCCCCCGAAAGCACCGACTTTAAGCGCCCCAAATACATGAACAGCCCCGAAACGGCCCTTTATTCCAAAAGTGATATTTTGTATGGCCTGCACCACAGTCGAAACTACATTGCCAAAGAAAATTCCGTGATTATTGTTGAAGGTTACTTCGACTTGATTAGCCTATTTCAGAGTGGTGTAAAAAATGTGGTGGCCGCATCGGGTACGGCCCTTACCGAAAGCCATGCATCTATTTTAAGCCGTTACACCAAAACGGCCTACCTAGTTTTTGATGGTGATGCAGCTGGGAAAAAAGCAACCCTTCGCAGTTTAGAAATTGTACTTCCCAAAGGCATAGGCCCACGCATTTTTGCCCTTTCCCGCCCCGATGGCACAAAAATTGACCCTGATAACTTTGTAAACGAACGGGGGCCCGAAGCTTTTTTAGAAGCATTAAAAAGCGCCGATGACTGGATGATTTACCTTTCTCGGGAAATGCCTACAGCAAGCCCCGAAGACAGAGCCGCCTTTGTAACATACGCCAAGCGGCTTATTAAGAGCATTCAAAATCCTGAGTTGCAAAATCAGTATTTAAAATTGCTTTCGGAAAGGTACAATACCGACCGTTCCCTGGCCCGCATAGAAAGTATCCAACCTAAGCACAGGCCCACGCCGCCAACAACCAACAAGGTAAACGAAAATGCAGACGGAGCCTACGCCGATGAATACAACGGCATTCCTCAAGAAGTTCCTGCTGTTGAAGTTCCGTGGTACGCCCTTTCTCCCGTAGAAATTCGATTTGCCAATTTGCTGTTGCGAAACAGCTCTCTGCTAGACCGTGCCGCAGAATATTTTGACATTTCCTTTGCCGCCAGTGGCATTTCTATTTTTGAGTCCCCTTTGATCGACGAATTTGTACAAACACTGCTGGCCCAGTATGCGGAAACTGGAATTTCGTCTCCACAAAGTTTGTACCAGATGCTTTCGCCGGAGCTGCAACTTTTTATGGAGGGGCTCCCTGAAGAATCTTGGCTGAGCCCTCGGGAGATACACGAGTTTTACGATACAATTTTAGTACTTACCCTTCGTCTCTGCGACCGCATGAAAAAGAACATCGATATAAGCACCGAAGAAGGAATGGGTAAAAGGCTTTCGCTGGGAGCATTTGCAAAAGACTTGCAAAAACTGGATAGAGAACGTAAAATAGAAGCCATTACCATTGACGACTTTGCCGAAGCCATCATTCAAAGCAAAGACAAATTGCTATCTTTGGCCTAGAAAATTTGAGGACAGAAATGTTATCGATTAAGAATCTTAAAGCAAGTATCAAAGATGATGGAACCCAGATTCTCAAGGGCATCAATCTAGAAGTAAAACCTGGAGAAGTTCATGCCATCATGGGCCCCAACGGTTCTGGCAAAAGCACACTTTCCAAGGTTATTGCAGGTCACAGTGCCTACACCGTAGACGAAGGCTCCCTTTCTTTAGACGGCAAGAATCTTCTTGACATGGAAATTAACGAAAGAGCCAATTCTGGCCTTTACATTTCTACCCAATACCCCACAGAAATTCCTGGCGTAAACAATGTGGAATTTCTGAAAATGGCTTTAAACTCCAAAAGGGCTTTTCTTGGGCTCTCTGAAATTCCAGAGGGTGAATTCAAACAAATTTGCGAAGAAAAAATGAAGCTCCTCGAAATGGACGACCGCTATCGGGAACGTGGCGTTAATGATGGATTTTCTGGAGGCGAAAAGAAACGCAATGAAATTTTGCAAATGGCTATTCTAGACCCTAAGGTTAGCTTTTTGGACGAAACAGACTCCGGGTTGGACATTGATGCCCTGCGCATTGTGGCTAATGGCATCAATAACATTATGAGCCCAGAAAAAGCCGTTATTTTGGTAACCCACTACCAGAGGCTACTAGACTACATTAAGCCCACCTATGTTCATGTGCTCCGCCATGGAAAAATTATTCTTAGCGGTGGGCCCGAATTGGCACTAAAGCTAGAAAGTCAGGGCTACGACTGGATTGAGGAATAATCCATGAGCGGTTCTTTACAAACATTGGCTCAAGCCGCCTTTAATCGGCTGCAACAAATTGGGGCACCCAGCAAAAAAAATGAGCTCTGGACATTTTTTCCAGTAAAAGCCATTCCTCAAATGGATACAGGGCCCAGCAACCTTGAAGAAGAGGCTTTTCCCCTTTCTAACGAAAACGATTATGCAGCCCTAATTCCTTTGGCATTTGGCGCTAGCCGCACCATGGTTAAAAACATTGGCGACAGCCAATCCGAAATGGGCATTATCAAAAGCCGAGACAACTTAAGCCACACTGTTTTTAACATTGGAAAAAGCGCAAAAGTTTCTCTAGAAATTTTAGACAACAAAGTAATCCACCCTATTACGGCGGAGCGTTTTGACATAAATGTTGGCGAAGGAGCCGATGTAGAAATTTTCTATGCCAACCCAGCCAATGACTTACCATTGCATTTTAGACATTTCAACATTCATCAAGCAGCCAATTCCACCCTGCGTTTTACCACAATCCATCGAGGAAATAAAATTTTCCGCACCAGCATGGATGTCTTTTTGTGTGGTGAAAATGCCTGTTTGGACATTCGTATGCTGAATATGTTGCAGGGCAACGCAGAAACCCACGGACGCGTTTCCATTTACCACAATGCCCCAAACACTTCAAGTTCCCAGTTTGTGCGAAACATGCTAAACGGAAGTGCCTACGCAAGCTACGATGGCATGGTCACCGCAAAGGCAAACTGCCCCCAGATTCATTCTTCCCAATTAGTGAACACACTACTGCTTTCTGATGATGTAAAAGTTTCAGTAAAGCCAGTGCTTAAAATTTACCATGATGATGTGGAATGTACCCACGGCAACACCTGCGGCGAGCTAGATGCAGAACAAATGTTCTACCTCACATCCAGAGGCATTCCTCCCCAAATGGCCCAAATGCTTTTGACAAAGGCCTTTGCAGAAGAATTATTCCTAAGTCTTCCTGAAGGCCCCGCAAAAAAACGCCTCTTCCAGGTTCTTGCCCAAACTCAAGTTGGTGGTTAGTTTTCAGCGGTGAGGTCGCGACAATGTCGCTTTGAGGCGTGAGGCAGTTCGCTACGCTCACTTTGAGCTCATAGCCCACACCTCTAGGAGGCAAAGCCTCCGAAC
>JABUUT010000030.1:18595-22107 GCA_021443045.1 Fibrobacteraceae bacterium | reverse complement strand
CAACCTTGCGATTACTAGAACCTGAATCTAGCGCGTCTACCAGTTCCGCCACATCCGCAAGTTCAGCACCAAATTTTGAAAATTTTTTAGAATTTGTCAAGCCCTTTTGCTCTATCTTTCCAAAAACTCCAGTCATGCACCCCCTTTTCATCGAAGATAAGCTGGCAGGAGCCACCCAGAACCCCACAAAACGATTGAATCCAGGGAACCGTCATTTCTGCAGGGTAAAGCCTATCAGCCCCTCCTTGCATAAAGGTCCAACCACCCCCCTTGGACTTCAGAGGATTGGCAACCGCTTCTGCAGGCCCTAAAGAACTGCCATTGGAACTAACCAGCAGCCGTCCCTCCACAGTCCTTTTTCCATAAAGAGAATAGACAACCACCCCAAGTGCGCCGTCAGAAACCCCTATCAAAGAAACCCTGTCTATGGGCTTTTTCCGCACCAAAGCCACAGAATCCAAAGCCTTATCCACCACTTTCACCATCAAATCGGTAACCCAGTGGTTCTTGCCACAGGCAGAGGCACTTAGCGTAACATCATTAGGGTGCATCTGCGCCCAGTCAGTACCTGCCACCAAGCCCTTGGCACAGTTGGAGCTAGACATGCCGCCATGAAACCACACATAAACTTTTTCACCCTTTTTAGGCATCCAAAAAGCCACAGGGCTCTGTACTCCGTCCAAAGCCACCGTCATGGAATCTTTTTTTAATTCATCCTCTTTTATTGGGCCACCAGTCGCAGCCTCTGTATTACAAACAAAGAAAAAAAGTGCGGCACAAAAAAAACGGCAAACCATTGTGCAACTCAAACCCCGGAGCGACGTTTAGCCTTAATTCCCAAAACAACAAAAATCAAGAAACACAAAAACAGTGCCACCTCAACGCCCAGCCCCACAACCGAAATGCTTAGCATGTAGGCCCCCAGGTCGCCCCGATTCAAGGATCCGTAAGAAGTTGAAAAAGACGTTACCAAATACCGGTCACCGCCCCCTAACCGAATAGCCCGAACCTCCAATGGCAATTCGTTCACATTCACAGCCCCAAAACTAAACCAGTCCGACATTTCTTCCAGCATATCTGCCGAGGCATACAAAACATAGGTAGCCTCATCGTCATTCATCCTAAAATAAGTCTTGTCCAAAAAGGGAATGTCAGAGCCCCCAAACAAACTGGGAATAGCAGCGTAATTCACCTTTCCATACATGAGGTATTCCGTTTGGTAAAAGCCTCCAGGAATCATTTCTGCACCAAGCAGTTCATCTTCCGTTAGCACCGTATTCAAAAAATGGTTGGGCAAGCACCGCAACACAGGGAACATATAAAAGAAACACCATGTAGCCACAATCAGGAACAACAGGGCAATGTTGAAAAAGGCAGCTTTTTTTGTGTGAAAATAAGAAAACATGAATCTCTATTGTTTGGAGTGAAAAATGAAAAAGAAAGTAGAAAGCAAAAGTACAATGGTCAAAAAGTAGAACACCATAGGAATCTTGGATTTCAAAGACATTTCACCAAGATTTTCCATCTGAAAAAACTGAATCAACTCCTCAGTGTTCATAATGGAAACATCATTGTCAAAACGGCTCCAGTCGTAGGCCATTTCCTTGTTTTTTTCCAAAAGGGTATCCAATTTAGACAACAGGGTATCAGGCAAAGCCAAGACCTCAGGGCGTGAAATCGGAAAACCAGCACGCACCGAATCCATCATCAAGTGAATGGAAGGCGAAACACTTTTAAAATTGGCTAGTTCTGCCATAAGGGAATCATAGGAGTGATGCCAGCGCAACCGGCCGCCCAAATACCGGCGCATGTTGGCCACCCGGCTTAAAACACCCCGTTCAAACATTCCAGTAGCATTGTCCGAAGGTGTTTTAATTCCAACCTGTTTTAAATCATCCATTTCTCTAGAAAAGGCCACAGCCAGTTCACGAAGCATCATCGTCTGAGAAAGCACAGTGACCGAATCAGCTCCATAGCCAGATCGAACATGATCCATGGATCGCATTACATTGGCATCCATGCGCTGGTAGTCCGAAAGCACCTTGATGCATTCCGAGTAAATGGTAATCTGTGGTTTTTGGGAAGCGTAGAACAAAGCAGTAAGCCCCAAGGTTATCAAAATAACCAACCATACCCAGGGAGTACGGAGTTTGGCATTAAATGTATCTGCAAAGGACCTATTTTTTAATTCTTCCACACCTAGAAATTACCTTTTTTCTACTTTAAAAATCATGGCTACCTATCAAAAATCCCTTTTTTTCTGTATTTTCGCCCTGATTTTTACCGGGTGCCTAGAAAGGGCCGAGGAACAGGTTGTGGCCTACCACGCCAACGGCGAAAAACGCACCTCCGTTTGGGTATTTACCGACGGAGAAATTGCAAAGCGGGTGGAGTGGTACGGCAACGGCATTAAAGAAATGGAAATACCCTACAAAGACGGAGTTCCACACGGCTCCTTTAAACGCTGGACCGACCTGGGAGATGTGTCCAACATAGGCAAGTACAGGTACGGTAAAAAAAACGGCAAGTGGACCTCTTACTACAGCAACAAAAAGGTGGAAGCCAAACGGTACTACAAAGAAGACCACCCCATAGGAGACTGGGTTGGATACTTCTACAATCGTGAAAAATCTTTCGAAGAACATTTTGACAACAACGGCGACACCATAGGCATTTGGAAACGCTGGCACTCCAACGGAAAGCTTATTGAAGAAAATACATGCCACAGCAAAAACGCCACAGGAAAAATAACCACCTACACCATTGACGGACACTTAGAATTAACCGCAGAGTGCCAATACGGAAAATTCCATGGCAAGGTTCAAAATTTTTACCCCAGCGGAAAACTGGAGGCCACCTGCCAATACAGTAACGGCAAACGAAACGGCAAATGCCAAATATTCACCGCCAACGGCAAACTGCTGCGCACAGAATACTGGAAGATGGACATCCGCGATTCCCTTTGGGTCTGGTACAATGGAAAAGACTCCACCGTCCAAAAAAACGTGTTCCACAACGGGGCTGGCACCAGCTACGGCCCCTGCCCCCTAGACCTAGGATTAATTTGTTCAGAATCCACTTTTGTAGACAACAAGCTAGACGGAAAAACATGGTACTACAAAACAGGGCGCATACTCCGGTTTGAGGAAGTATGGGTAAAAGGCGTTATTTCGGAAAGCAGAAGCTTTTACCCCGACAGCATGGGAGGCACCATGGCCAGCGAAGGTTTTTGGAAGAACGGAAAACGGGAAGGAGCTTGGCGCAACTGGTACCCCAGCGGAGTGCTAATGGATTCTCTGAACTTTGTAGACGGGGAACGGCGAGGCGACCAGTTTGGTTACGATTCCACAGGAAAAATGGTCCACCACCGTGAAGAAGCAGGTAAAAAAGGGCCCGTCATTATGCACCTTTTAAACTAGTTGTTGATGATTAGTGATCTATGATTAATGTACAGTCATCCTGAACGGCACACGCCGTGAAGGATCCAGTGAATGTCCATTTAGACGGTAGAA
>JABUUT010000030.1:15773-18376 GCA_021443045.1 Fibrobacteraceae bacterium | reverse complement strand
ATGAGGCCTGAGCTCACTCCTCAAAGCGACACCGTCGCGACCTCACCGCTGATAACTGACCACCGATAACTGATAACCAACCACCATCATTAATTTATTAATATTTGTAAAGTTTTTTTTACAAAAAGCAAATTCAAAAATAAAATAAACGCAAACTATATTTTGCATTATCTCGTATCAACATAAAGGAGTAAAAATGAAATTCTTTACAAAAACTATTCTCGGTCTTTTAACCGCAGCTTCCATGGCTGCAGCACAGTTCAGCGTTGGTGGTCATGTAGGCGGCTCCTACAACATGTGGTGGAACTTGCCCGATGGTATGGATGACGCTCCAAGCGGACTTGGCTTTAATGCCGGTGTAGAAGCCAAAATCGCCATTCCAATGATTGCCGTTGTTCCAGGAGTACTGTTCTCCTACAGCGCCCCCAGCAACGATTTCATTGACCAGACCATTATGGATTTAGACATTCCTGTTATGGTTCGTTTTAGCCCTCTTCCTCTTCTGTTTGTGCAGGCAGGTCCTCAGTTGAATTTCAACCTGAAATACAAGGAAGAATATAAGAACGAAGGCATTGACGATGCCATCGACGTGCTAGACGGTCTTGGCGACTTGTACGCCGATTTGGGCATTGACATGGGTGACTACGGCTATGATGACAGCGACTACAGCGGAGCCGTGGAAGAAGATCCTAATACCGTTGAATTCGGTCTTACCTTTGGTATCGGTGTGGATCTTCCCTTGGGCCTCACCATTGATTTTCGCTACTTCCTCGGCCTAAACGAATTCATCGATGAAGGCAAAGTTAAGCGCATGAACATGAACTTGGGTGTAACCTACTGGTTCCTCTAGTCCTAGGTTAAATATTAAAAGGATAAAAGTCCAGGGTTTCTCTGGGCTTTTTTATATAGGGATAAAGTTTTTCTATATTTGTGTATTATGAGTGAAGCTATCAATAACGTGAAATCTGCCTTTGATGCAGAACTGGCACAAACCGATTTAACAAACCAAGAAGCGGTGAACAACCTCCGCGTGAAGTATCTTGGCAAAAAAGGCCTTGTCACTGATTTGCTCAAACAAATGGGCTCTCTTTCTGCCGAAGAACGACCTGCATACGGCAAACTGGTCAACGAATTAAAAGCTCAGGTTTCCGAAGCTATCGACGAAGCCATCGCCAAAGCCAATGAAGCCACCTTGGCAAAAAAAATTGCCAGCGGCAATGTAGACATTTCACTTCCAGGCTCAGGCATTCCCGCAGGCAGCACCCATCCTTTGTACGACGTTCGCGAAGAAATTATCAGTTTCTTCTCCCAGATGGGCTTTGAGGTAGACTTTGGCCGCGACATAGAAACAGACTGGTACAACTTTGAAGCATTGAACACTCCTCCAGACCACCCCAGCCGTGACATGCAGGACACATTCTATGTAGACGACAAAGTAATGCTCCGCACTCATACTTCCGGTACCCAAATCCACTACATGGAAACCCACAAGCCCCCATTCCGCATGATTGCACCCGGGCACGTGTTCCGAGTGGATAACGATGCCACCCACGCCCCCATGTTCCAGCAATGCGAAGGCCTGGTTGTAGACGAAAACATTTCCTTTGCACACTTAAAGGGAGTGCTCCAGGTGTTCATGAACAAATTGTTTGGCCCCTCTGTAAAAACCCGTTTCCGCCCCAGTTTTTTCCCATTCACCGAACCATCCGCCGAAATGGATGTAAGCTGCGTATTCTGCGGTGGCGAAGGATGCCGCCGTTGCAAGGGCACCGGTTGGATGGAAATTGGCGGCTGTGGTTCTGTGGACCCCAACGTGTTCAAGAACTGTGGTATCGATGGTGAAAAGTATACTGGCTTTGCCTTTGGCTTTGGGCTAGACCGCATTGCCATGCTGCGCCACGCCATTCCCGAAATCGGTCTTTTGACTGGCAACGACCAGCGATTCCTGGACCAGTTCTAACGGTGCAAGCCTAAAACGATATAATCGTACTCAGCCCACCACCCATTTTATCAAAATCAAGGAAAGGCAGAATCTGAATTTTGGGTGAAAAACTTTCCTGAATTATCTGATTCTCTTTATAACGCTTCAAAGCATCGTAATACTCATGCCATTTTCTAGAATGCTTTTTTTGAACGTTATATTGATAAATATTATAAATCAAAATAGGAAGACCAACACAATACAAACCTGCAGAGGCTGTAATCAAAAGACCACCCCCAAGCCTGTTCATAGCATCACCAAAGCTTTCATCTTCGGGTTCGTTGAGAGCCGATATACCTCCAATCAAAAAATAAGTTGCAACCGCGGAGACTCCCCCACCGACAACAATCCCGACAACATTCGCTGTATAAGATTCTTCTTCACTTTCAGACTCCATCAATTTTCTGTATATCGGAACGCTGTCTACAATGGCATTCTCACGCGAATCTTCAACAACAACATTTTCTCTTTCATTGGCAAACACTTTATCTTGAGCAAATACAAGACTATTTCCACATAAAAGAACAAACAAGATAAAGCAATAAAAGTGTTTATTCATGAACCAAGCTTACCCATCCAGCCAATGGCTTGCAATTTTTGCCATTTCGTCTTTGAGGGATTT
>JABUUT010000030.1:10388-13135 GCA_021443045.1 Fibrobacteraceae bacterium | reverse complement strand
CGGGTGGCAAATGATGTAGAAAAGGTTCTTGGCGGTTGCGTAGCGAGAAATGCGGATAGTGTTGTCCTTGCTAACGGAACATGGTATATCTGCGAAAATCGCTCGTGGGGTAAAACTAATTTTGGAGAATTGATAGATTCTCGAGATGGTCAAGCCTACAAAACCGTAACTATTGGTACCCAAATTTGGATGGCGGAGAATTTGAATTACAATTACAACAAGGGAACAGCCAATAGTTATTGCTATAATAATGTGGCGGACTCCTGCACTAAATATGGTCGACTGTACACCTGGGCTGCCGCCATGGACAGTTATATACTGTTTTCAGATGCAGGCAAGGATTGTAGTTATGGTAAAATCTGTTCACCTTGCGGTATGGTACGGGGCGTATGCCCCGAGGGCTGGCACTTGCCTGACAATGATGAATGGCGCACCCTGTGGACTGCTGTGGGAGAAACCAGTACCGCGGGTAATATGCTAAAATTCACCGATGGCTGGAGCTATGATGGCAATGGGTCAAATTTCTACGGATTTGCTGTTCTACCAGCGGGCTATCGCATCAACGATGGTAATTACAAAGGTGTCGGTACGAGAACTTACTTCTGGGGTTCTACCGAGGTGGTAGATAGCTACTACAAAGCATACTGCTGGAAATTCACCGACAGCGATGACGTAAGCCTTTTAAGCACCGAAAAAGCCTGGGCACTCTCCGTTCGCTGCGTAAAAGACTAACTTATCTTTTCATAGAAATATAACTCAATCACAGATTTTTTGCAAAACGGTCCACATGGGATTCGTCCAGACCCAAGTATGAAATGGCGCTCTTCTGCTTGGCGGTGAGCTTTTAGTGCCTAGAATAGCGGTCGGATTCACTTTTTTGAGTTATAATATAACTCGTTTTACCAAATATGTCAAGTAATAAAAACGTCACAGAGCACCTTTGTTCTGCGACTTCGAGAAAGGTTTTGGAGTTTTACAAGTTATAAACGTGAAAAGTTAAGAAGACTAATAGTTTTATTGTTCTTCATTGAACGAAAATAATCCTTACAATGAAATGTTTATCACGAGAGGATTACTCACAAACTGCAAATGTCACTATTTTAGAGGTTTATTGTGCCATTGAGGGTATGATAAATCCGAACATTATTCTGATTAAGAAGACCTATAACAGCCGGATGAGGGTGTCTATACTTATTAGGCACCCCATATGATACGACGGAAATATCAGGACTAATGGAATTTAAAATTTTTTTACTAAAATTATTTTTGCTTCCGTGATGAGGCTGTTTTAAGATTTCTGATTTCAAACAACCTCCATTGTTTATGATTCTATTGAAAGCCTTTATACTGGCATCACCAGGAAATAAGTATTTTTTTTCGTATTCGGATTCATCTTCATATTTAAAAATAATGCATGTGTTATGAGGATTCCCAAGATTAAATAAACTTATTGCTTGTCGTGGAGTACAAAGTTTCCCCTTAATTCTATAACTTGCCATTTTAGTTAAGACGAAGTTAATGAAATTTATGGGCTTGTAGTAATTACGATTAATAACAATACAACTTGGGTATTTAAATAAACTATATTTCTTTTCATAAGAGTAGAGTATATGGCATGAAGTTCGGGATAATAGTCCGGCACATACAAAGTGTCAACTTTCATCGCTTGGATTCTTCCAAGCAGGTGATCCGCATGAGAATGACTAATCAAAACATTTACACCGTTTGTGTAGCAAGGAACATTAAATGACACTGGTCCCAAATCAACAAAAAGCTTTAATGCTTCAATATACGCACAATCGCCCTGCCCACAATTAAAAAAAGTAACCATACTATTCAGCCTTACCTCTTCATAATTAACACGAATGTTAAAGGGTTTTCGTCCTATTTTAGCCCTATATTCCATCAATCCATATTTTTCATTTCATTCTCGATTTCTTTGGCGATTACCGCAAGTCGCAAACTTGTAGCACCGACCTGGCCCTTCCGTATACAATTACCCAAAACATCCTTCTTCACGCCTGTATTCAAGGACTGCATTGACAAATGCCTTGCATAACAAATCTTCACCCCAGCTAAACAACCCTGATTCAGAAGTACCTCTACAACTTGTTTTGCCTTTTCCCCAAATACCCAAAGAACCTTGACTTTCGCAAGTTCTTTTTTTAAGCGAGCAATATTTATGGGGCTTAAAATTTTTGAATTTCGTGCTTCACTACGATTATTGTCCTTTTTTGATAGAGGCTCGGTAAAAGCATTGTTAAAATACCAGCCCGAACGTTGTGCTGGCACTCCCTCTATAGCATTTGCAACCATCCTTGCAACATCTAAAAAATTTTTCCCTGTCTTACCGGCACATGGACGACCAGCCTTTCTTTCTACGCTTCCTGGGCAAGAGAAAAGGGCTCCATGAGACTTACCTTCATTTTCCTTATAGCATTGTTTCTTTTTTACAACTTCTTTTTTCACAACATATTTCCTTTTTTGCTAGGGAAACATTTCCCATCAAGCAACTCCCAAATATACCAAATGAAAAATACATGTCAAGAGTTTAGACTAATCAAGTACGAGGCAATGATAATTTGTCTGTACATTTTTTTACAAAGAAAAAGGAGATAAGCAAGAATCCTTCGGCAAAAACTTTTGACTTAGGATTTTTTTTACACAAACAAGGATTGTAATTTTTTTTTATTACTGTCCGGGGAAATGATTTAACACGTCTAGGCCTTAGATTCTATGCGGCCTAG
>JABUUT010000030.1:6964-8600 GCA_021443045.1 Fibrobacteraceae bacterium | reverse complement strand
GCCTTTGAAAAAGGTTTCTACGATGCCATCGAATGCCCTTTTTGCGGAACACTGACCTACGGCTACAACGGGGCCTTCGTCACCCAAAGCAGTTTCAAAAAAGAACCGCCATCATTCCTTCGAGAAATGGAAGACGACTTGAAAGTGACCTTCGCCAAGGCAAAACACATTGTTCTTATGGGCTATTCCCTGCCTAAAGACGATGCCCTATGGCGCACCTATTTTCTTTCAAAGAAAGGAAAGGGGGATGTATTTTGTAGTGTAGTGGTCGGGTATAAGGGAGAAAAACGTTGGATAAACTTTGGTTGCGTAGATAGCTGGTTATCGAAATGCAAGGAAAAAGACGAATCTTCACGAGAACTGGACGCATCTGGCATCACCGCTGTGGAAACCGCCATGGAAATTTTTGGCAAAGAAAACGTCCGCATTTATGCAGGAGGAATCCCGCAGGTATTCCATAATGGGATAGATGATGTAAGAGCACTTCTTTACCCGGGTCATATTTTTAAATAAAGTTTTCCGCACACCACCCCATTATTCTCAGCAAAACTCATCAAAAGGCTTGCCCAAAAATCAGTTATTACCTATATTCTTTGATAGAGGTGCGTATGCCAGTCGCAGAAACATTAAATCCGGTGCAATTACATTTGCTTGATATGTTCAAGTTTTGCAAATCCGACCTTGAGTTGCACGAACTCAAGGATGTCCTTTGTGCATATTATGCCGACAAGGTACAGAAAGAAGCAGACAAACTTTGGGACGAAGGTTCTCTCAATGCCGAGGCAATTGAAGAAATCGGCAAGCAACACTGGCGCACCCCATACCAACCCAAATAATGCGCCGCATTTGTCTTGACACAAACTGTCTTCTGATGACGCTTCCTTCTCGCAGTGTCTACCATAAAGTGTGGACCGATTTTTTAGAAGGCAAGCTGGAAATTTGCGTTTCGAACGATATACTCCTTGAATACGAAGAAATCTTGTCAACCCACGCCTCTCCCTATATAGCTCACATTGTCATTGAAACATTGACAAATCATGACAATTTGATAAAAGTGGAACCGAACTGGCATTTTGAACTGATAAAAATAGATCCCGATGACAATAAATTTGTTGATTGTGCAATCTGCGGACAAGCCGAGTATATCGTTTCAAATGACAATCATTTTAAGGTGCTCAATGAAATTGATTTCCCCGTAGTTTCATTGCGAACATTACAGGAATTCGTTAAAGAAATTTAGTTTTGCTTTGCATTTCACAAATCCACCCATGTGCTGAACGAGCTCTAAATCATCTTAGGCTTACATTTTATTCTGGGTGCTCATATTCCACTAAAACAGTGCATCGTATATTACAGCCTTTCTGTTGCCATCAGGTGATTTTATTTCTGTAACATTCCTTATATCAACGTCGCCGGGAATGCAGAATACATAAATGAACAGCAACGAAAATACAATGCCGATAGAAGCAAAGACAAATAGAAAAAGGTGGTACTAATGTACGAAATTCAGGCGTAAATTTCAATCCCAACTTTAAAATTACGCCTACAAAACCATTTCTGTATAACTCATAACCGCGTTTCAAGAAGGTCAAACTTCCAACAAAAATGCCATGTAATACGGAAGCGACAGTTTTTC
>JABUUT010000030.1:3484-6876 GCA_021443045.1 Fibrobacteraceae bacterium | reverse complement strand
CCAATCACCTTTTACTATATTGTTTCTCATGGCCCGCGCACGAAAAACAATCACTCCAGACCCCTACCTTAAACCCATACACAAGCCCTTGCCCCCACAGCAGAGCCGTCCTGGGGTGCTCCAAAATTTTCAGGCACCCACAAGGGCTGAATTTCAGCTAGTCAGCCCCTACGGTGCCGCCGGTGACCAGCCCAAGGCCATTCAGCAGATTAGCGAAAATTTTAAAAATGGCGAACAATTTCAGACGCTCCTTGGGGTCACCGGCTCCGGCAAAACTTTTACCATGGCCAACGTGATAAAAAATGTGGGCAAACCCACGTTGATTCTCACCCACAACAAAACTTTGGCCGCCCAACTCTACCAAGAATTTAAATCATTCTTTCCCAACAACGCTGTAGAATACTTTGTAAGCTACTACGACTATTTTCAGCCCGAAGCCTATATCGTTCACACCGACACCTATATTGAAAAAGACGCCAGCATCAACGACGAAATCGACAAACTCCGCCTTAGGGCCACCGCCAACCTACTCACCCGCCGCGATGTAATTATCGTGGCCTCCGTCAGTTGCATCTATGGCTTAGGAAGCCCTGCCGAGTACTTCGACCTTATGGTGCGGCTAAAAAAAGGGCAAGTCAAAGACCGAGACGACATTCTTCACGAACTGGTTCACATTCAATACACCCGCAACGATTTTAGTCTAGAGCGAGGCACATTCCGCTGCCGCGGCGACGTCATTGAAATCCACCCCAGCTACGACGATGCCGGGCTGCGCATCGAACTTTTTGGTGACGAAATCGACCGTCTTTCTCGCGTTAACCTTATTACCGGTGAAGTTCTGGAAGAACTTAACGAAATGACGGTGGCTCCGGCAAAGCACTTTGTAACTCGAGAAGAGGGCCGCGAAGGCATTCTGCAGCGAATACAGCTGGAACTGACAGACCGCCTTGCTGAATTAGATAGAGACGGCAAAGTTTTGGAATCGGCCCGGCTTTCTAGCCGGACCCGCTACGATATGGAGATGATTCGAGAAACGGGAATATGCAACGGCATTGAAAACTATTCCCGAATTATTGAAAACCGCGCCCCAGGCACCCGGCCTTTTACCCTTATCGACTTCTTTGGTGACGATTGGCTTTTAATGATTGATGAAAGTCATGTTAGCGTTCCTCAAATTGGAGGCATGGCCGAGGGAGACAAAAGCCGCAAAACCACCCTAGTACAGTATGGCTTTAGACTCCCCTGCGCCCTAGACAACCGCCCCATGAACTTTGCCGAGTTCGAATACATGTACCCCAAGCAGGTGCTGTATGTAAGCGCCACTCCAGGGGAATACGAGCTAACCAAAACAGAGGGCGTGGTCGTGGAACAGATCAATAGACCCACAGGCCTGCTGGACCCGCAAATTGAACTGTTCCCCATTAAGGGGCAAATGGACGTGCTGCTTACCCGCATTGAAGAAGTAACCCAAAAGGGCGATCGCGTGCTGGTAACCACCCTCACAAAAAAGATGGCCCAAGACCTTACTGACTTTTTTTTGGAAGCCGGCATAAAAGCCCGCTACCTCCACAGCGATATAAAGACCTTGCAACGGCAACAGCTTATTAAGGAGCTGCGACTAGGTGAATTTGACGTGCTGGTGGGCATCAACCTGCTGCGCGAGGGGCTCGATTTACCCGAAGTGAGCCTTGTGGCCATATTGGATGCCGACAAGGAAGGCTTTTTACGCAACTACCGCAGTCTTATTCAAACTATGGGCCGAGCCAGCCGAAACGTGAACGGCACAGTTCTTCTTTTTGCAGACAACATGACCGACAGCCTCCAGAAGGCCATTGACGAAACCCTCCGCCGCCGAAGCCTCCAGGAAGAATTTAACGCCGAGCACGGAATTGTGCCTAAATCGGTTTCCCGAACCCTTGGCGAGGACCTGGAAATTAAGGACCCTCTGGGAATTTCTAGCGACGAACAAGAGGAAAAAGACAATTTCAGCACAAATTTGCCAGAAAAGCCTAACATTGAAGAACTGGAAAAACAGATGAAAGAAGCCGCCGCCAAGCTGGATTTTGAGGAAGCTGCCCGAATTAGAGACATTATCCGCAAAATTCAGTAAATTTCCACACTATTTTGTGTTTTTTACACTATTTCACAACCCCTTTTGTCCAATTTTGTTTATTTTTCAAAAAAACATATGAGAGGTTATTATGAATTTCAAGTCCCTGACTCTTGGTGCTTTTATCGCTATGGCTGCCGTAGGCCTCACCGCCTGCGGTGAAGACAGCAAAACACCAACAACCCCCAATTTTACAAGTTCTTCTTCCATGGGAGAAGTGGTTTCTAGCATTGCTGTTTTGGAAAATGCTCCTATTATATTTGAATCTGTTGCCATGGGCGCTTCTAACGGAGCCATGATAAAATTCAATGGTGTCGCCAAAATTGACTACTACGACACCACTCAAGCCCTTATCAAAAACACCATGTTCATCGACGTAGCCCTGGACGTGGTTCAACTTGATGCCGCTGGCGAAATGCATCAAACTACGGCAAAGGTAATCTACACACCAACAGTGCCTGCCTCCACAATCAGTCTTGCCGAAATGGGTGCCTACGTAGACCTTACCGACCCCGCCTTTGTGCAGTGCGGCGACAATTTCCTCCTCCGCTTTATTGTAACCGCTTCCGATGGTCAGAACCCATCTTACCAGCAAGTGGCATACGCTGCATTTAGCCGCCCTGCCGAAACTTACTGCAAAGATCCAAACCAGCCTGTTTCCTCTTCTTCTGTAGAAGCCGGACTGCCTATGACCAAGTGCGAAATTGAAGTTTCCACCAAGAGCAAGTATGCCGTTGACATTGATGCTTGTGTTGCCTACGGTGCTGCTGATATGGCTGCCCATGTTTCCGAAGTGGATCTGTTCTATTACAAGGCCGACGACGAAGTGGTTATTTGGAGCCCCACTACAGCCGCTACTAAGGACACAAAGTTTAGCGCATTTGCCGCAGGTCAAGACACCAAATTTGGTTCTTACACTGGAGACCTCGACGTTAAGGAAGGCTTGCCAGAACCTGTAACCACCTCCATGTTCAACTTCAAGTTTACCAACCGTCCCAACATGACCGATGTTTACGGTTCCATCGTTTTGGGCACAAAGTCTGACCCAGCCAACTTGGCTGATGCATTCATCTTTGGAATGTTCACTCAAAAGCAGGTTGAAAAAGACTTTGAAGGCGTTATGGTAGTTTACAAGGTGGCTCAATAATTCCATACCGCTGTTAAGCTAAAGGCTTTACTAAAGGTTCTCCCTCGGGAGGGCCTTTTTTTCTAAATTTACCCTCGTAATTTAACGCGCCCGGAAATTCGGGCATAACTGGAGTAAACCATGCTCAAGAAACTT